>URNG01000097.1 GCA_900549295.1 uncultured Rhodocyclaceae bacterium | reverse complement strand
CCTGTCGAAGCCCCTGATGTTGCAGGTGATGCCCTTCGACAAGCACAGGGCGAACGGATTTGTTCAGCGCTTCCCTAAGCCGCCTGCTGATCCAGCCACACGCCCAGCCCCTGCGCGTTGAGTTCGAGGTCGGTCGCCCAGATTTCCAGTAGCTCGGATTCCGGCAACGTGCAGCCGTGGCGGCGAATCTCCGCCAGCAGGTAGGCGGTGAGGTCGCGCAGGATGCGCGGGTGGCGCTCGCTGCCCGCGTGCTGGTGGGTGCGCGCCAGTTGTACGGAAAAATCGAGGTGGCGCAGCAGTTCCGCCGCCTGCCGCTCGACTTCCGGCACCTGACCATAGTGGGTGAGGTACATCGCGGCGGGCTTGAAACTCAGCAGCCGTTCGATGGATTGGCGCATTTCCTGCGGGTCGAACTGGCTGGGCGAGGTGGTCGGGAAGATGAACTGCCGCCCGTCGACGTCGAGTTCGCGGTAGGAAAGGCCGAACATGTCGCCGGTGAAAATCGCGCCCGCCTTGGCATCGACGATGCAGATGTGATGGCGGGCGTGGCCCGGCGTGTCGAGGCAGAGGAGTTCGCGCCCGGCCAGCGAAATGCGCGCGCCGTCGCCCGCTTCGATGATGCGCTCGGCGGCAATCGGCAGAATCTCGCCATAGACGCGCGCCACGTACTCCGCGCCATAAACGGCGGTCACGCCGGCGACCAGCTTGGCCGGCTCGGCCATGTGCCGCGCGCCGCGTGGGTGCACCACCAGCCGGGCGTTGGGGAATTCGCGCATCAGGTAGCCGGCGCCGCCCGCGTGGTCGAGGTGGATGTGGGTGAGAATGACGTAATCGACCGCGCCAGCATCCAGCCCGAGTTTCTGCAGGGCCAGGCGAGCCTGCGGCAGGCAGTCCTTGCTGCCGGTGTCGACGAAGGCGATGCGACCGTTTTCGACGATCAGGTGAATTGCGGCCAGAATCGGCCGCACATAGCCCGCGTCAAAAGCATGAATCCCATCCCCGTAATCGCGCCAGTCGAACATCCCCGCTCCTTCTCGTGAAAGTTCCGATTATAGGGGGAAGGGCCGGTCTGGACGTGTAAACCCAGTTCAGAGCGGCGAACTTCGGTGCTGCATCTTGTCGTCTTACGGTTATGGGAGAGCGCCAGCACGAAATCAGAAAGAAAAAATGAAGGGCAGGAGTGCCTGCCCTTCATTATGTTGATTCGATTATTGCTCGCTCAATCGCTTGCCAAATGACACTGCGTAGGCTGGGGAGCGGAATAGAAGAATCGGATCATCTGTCGGTGCAATGCCGTCGGCCATTACCAGAGGGTCGAAGTTGATGGGTTCGCATTCGGCACCCTTCTGGGGCATGGCGGTAGTTATGCTGAGCGTGCCGGCCTTGAAGCGTTCCCGGTTCGTTGGCCAAGCAATGGTAGGGTCGTTCTCCGAATCTCCAGGATGGCCGATGGAAACCATCATGTCCCAGCGCGCAGGCGCCCGATGGGTCCGGTCGATCAAGGATCGTTCAAGGAAATTGGGGCCGGCACTGGCGAGCGCCTCGTCACTCAGACGTTTTTCACCGTCCTGTGGTACGAACTGCCAGCGCACCAGGGTGGTTCTGCCCTGTTCGTCAAGAAACTTGAAGGTATGGATACCCCAGAAAGAGCTGTTGGCGTAGCTTGCCGGCGGATTGTGCGTGGCGAGATATTCCGCTTGTGCCTGGCTGTCGGGGTGCGAGGCATGAAAGGCCTTCAGTTTTTCCCGGTCAGGTTTGCCCGTGGCGGGGTCGCGGCGTCCTGCCAGCGTCTGGTTCAGGAAAGTTTCCGGATGGGCTGCGCCGAAAACCGGCGTATTGAGCATGGCGATATGGTGTAACTCACCCGTCGGCAAGCGGAATTCCAACGCCATGCCACGGGCGTTCTTGGCTGTGTCCGGTACTTTCGGGTTGCCGCCGGCCAGGGAAAAGCGGGCTACGACGGGGATCGACTTGCCCGAAAACAGTTGGGAGCGGGAATGGCGGGCTGCTTCTGGCGTACCGACAAAGCTACCGACGGCACAGGTACCCTTGATGTGGTTGCGGCGCTCTCCCGGCGTTGCGCCGAAGGTGCCTTCGAGCGCCTCGACCACCTGTGGGGCGGTAATTTCCTCTGCATGGACTGTCCAGGCGGCGGCCAGAGCGCAACCGACCAGAACCTTGGGGATCGTCAGCTTATTCATTGCAAATTCCTTTTGATGGGTGAAAAAACTGGGAGAAGTCACTGGCGGAAGTGCCGGTATCTCCGTCAGGGCAAATCAGGCGGTTCAGGAATAGGCGCAAGCTTAGGTATCCGGCTTCCTAAAATCCTCACGCAAAGTTCAAATAATCGTGATGATTTAGGTGTCGGGGCGTGCTTAAAATAGGCGTAACTGCCGATCCGGTTTTCGAGATTCGTTCGAGCGGTCATCCGGTGCAAAGAGCGAATAGCCCGGTCAATGAAAACCATTTCCGTGAATGCTGGCCATGATTGCCACCCGCAGAGTTCTTCTCGTCGAGGACGACAAACACATCGCTGACTTGCTCACCTTGCACCTGCGCGACGAAGGGCTGGAAGTCGTGCACTGTGCGGACGGTGACGGCGGATTGCAGCAGTTGGAGCGCGGGGATTGGGATGTGCTGGTATTGGATTTGATGCTGCCCGGCGTGGATGGACTTGAAATTTGCCGCCGGGCGCGCGGCATGCAGCGTTACACCCCGACCATCATCATCAGCGCGCGGACTGGCGAAGTGCATCGCATTCTGGGGCTGGAGATCGGCGCGGACGATTATTTGTCCAAACCGTTCTCGGTACTGGAGCTGGTAGCGCGAGTGCGTGCGCTTCTGCGTCGCGTCGATGCGCTGACACGAAGCGCGCGTCAGAACGCAGGCAGTCTGCTGATCGACGGGTTGTCCATCGACCCATTGGCGCGCGATGCGCGGTTGGATGGCACAAGACTGGATCTGACGCCACGAGAGTTCGATTTGCTGTTTTTCTTCGCGCAGCAACCAGGCAAGGTGTATTCGCGCCAGGATCTGCTCGATGCTGTCTGGGGTTACCAGCACGAGGGCTACGAGCATACGGTCAACACCCACATTAACCGGCTGCGCGCCAAGATCGAGGCCGATCCGGCCAATCCCGGGCGTATTCTGACCGTGTGGGGGCGTGGCTACAAATTCGCTGATTCCAGGGGCAGTGAATGAGGCTCTCGCTGACGCAGCGGCTTTCGCTGGTATTTGCGTTCTTGCTGCTGGTGTGCAGCGGCACCTCGGTTTGGCTGCAACTGCGCTCGAACCGCATGCATGAGCAGGAGGTCGTGCAGCGCCTGTCGCGTGATCTGGCCGAGCGTATCGCCCACGATGTCCGGCTTACCGATGCCAACGGGCTGATGCCGAATGCCGTGCGCAATTTGTTCAGCCATCTGATGATCGTCAATCCGAGCGTGGAGGTTTATCTGCTCGAATCTGACGGGCGCATCGCCGGATATGCCGCGCCTGAGGGGCGGCTTCAGCGTGATCGCATCGATCTGGAGCCGGTGTGGCGTTTCGTGTCGGGCAGGATGCTGCCGATTCTGGGCGACGACCCGCGCAGCTCCAGTGGCCGCAAGGTGTTCAGTGCAGCCCCCTTGCAGGTGAACGGTCGCAACGTGGGTTTCATCTACGTCGTGCTGCAGGGCGAGGCCCACGATCTGGTCGTTGCCCGCAGTTCGGCCCATGTCGTGCTTGAAACCGCGTTGTGGTCGATCGGTCTGGTTGCGTTGCTGTGCCTGGCAGCGGGGCTGGTGGCATTCACGCTGATTACGCGACCGCTTCGCCAACTGACCGAAAATGTGCGGCAGTTCGACATCCGTGGCACCCCTCCCGAGCCGCCGATCTATGCGCCCACGGCATCCGATGCAAACCGGGATGAGATCGCGGTGCTGGGGACGGCTTTTCGGCAGATGGAGTCGCGCATCGGCAAACAATGGAAAACGCTCAAGCGCCAGGACGAGGAGCGGCGCGAGTTGATCGCCAACATCTCGCATGATCTGCGCACACCGCTCTCGTCCCTGCACGGCTACCTGGAAACGCTGTTGCTCAAGGATGCTGTGCTCGACGAGCCCGCCCGTCGACGCTATCTGGGGATCGCACTCGACCAGAGCAGCAAGGTAGGGGGACTGGCGCAAAGCCTGTTCGAACTGGCCCGGCTCGAGTATGGATTTGTCCAGCCGGAGCCGGAACCGTTCTCGATGACCGATCTTGTGCAAGACGTGTTCCAGAAATTCGCATTACGATCCGAAGCCCGGTGCATTGCGATGACAGCGGTTTTTCCAGCCTCCCTTCCGCCTGCCCATGCGGATTTGGGCATGATAGAACGGGTGCTGAGCAATCTCCTGGACAACGCGTTGCGTTACACACCGGAGGGCGGACACGTCGAAGTGAGCATCGTGCCGGCGCACGGTATGCTAAAGGTAACGGTCAGCGATACCGGGCCGGGGATAGCGGAGGAATTGCGCGCAGGATTGTTTTACCGACCGTTTCCTCTGGGGGGCTCGCGTCGTAGCGGAGGACTTGGCTTGCGCATCGTCTACCGTATCCTCGAATTGCATGGTCAGCGTATCGAACTGCTCAATACGGCAGACTCAGGCGCGAGCTTTGGTTTTACGGTTGCCATCGCAGCAAGCGCGTAGGTTATAAGCAGCCAAGCATTAACGGGCGGCTGTTGCGCTCCAGGTGAAACAATCTGCGGAGAGGTGATATCTAGATCACCTGCAACAGCTTGCCGCGCAGGGTTTCGGCTTCGCGGCGGCCCTCGCGCGAATGCACCAGGGTGTGAAACCATTCGTCGAACAGTTCGCGCAATTCCTCATGCGTCTGCGCCTCGCCGATGCGATCCAGCAGGGAACTCGCCCCCAGCGTGCCGATGAAGGCATTCAGTGTGTTGCTCATGAAATTGCGCGCCTGTTGCAGGTGCACGGGGTCGGACGTCGCCGGCAATGCCCGGAAAGCGGTGATCGAAGCCGTCGTGCCGCTGGCGGGCTTGCCGCCGGCGGTTTTCCCGACCAGTTCGATATAGCCTTCTTCTTCCAGTCGCCCGAGCGTGATTTGCAGGTCGTCGGCGGTGAGCAGGCTGCGCAGCTCGTCGACCGTGCGCTTGCCGTCGATGAAAATCAGCGCCCGGCGGATGCGTGGCGTCAGCCCCCCGGCCTTGCTGGTGATTTCAGCGTGGCCCTTGGCAGTTTTGGCAAAAATTGCGCTCATGCCCTTGTCTCCATTGGTTTTAAATATTATTCAACGGATTTTACAGAAAAAGAAAAGCCCGCCAATAGGCGGGCCGTTTTTGGGGCGGGGGAGCGCGGACTGCGACGCCGGGCGGCGTCACCGCAAACCGGTCAGGCCGCGGCCTGGACCGGAATTTTGTGGCCGCGGCGGGCGATGCGGTTTTGCGAGTCGACGTAGATCAGTTCCGGCTCGTAGCGGGCCAGTTCCACTTCGCTGTAGACCGCGAAGGTGGCGATAATCAGGATGTCGCCGGGCGCGGCGCGGCGGGCGGCGGAGCCGTTGACCGAGATGACGCCCGATCCGCGCTCGGCGCGGATGGCGTAGGTGGTGAAGCGTTCGCCATTGTTTACGTTCCAGATGTCGATCTGTTCGTATTCCTTGATGTTGGCCGCTTCCAGCAGATCCTCGTCGATGGCGCAGGAGCCCTCGTAGTGCAGGTCGGCGTGAGTGGTGGTCACGCGATGCAACTTGGATTTCAACATGGTTCTCTGCATGGTTTTACTCATCCAGACGGTTGGGGGAAGCGCATTGTAACGGCAATCGAACCGCTGTCAACCGCTCATTTCGCGCCGGGTAAACGGCCCGCCAGGCCGCGTCAAATCTCGATGTTGTCGATCAGGCGGGTGCTGCCGAGACGGCTGGCGGCAAGCGCCACCAGCGGCGTTTCCAAAGTGCGCGCCGGGGCCAGATCGGCTTGCTGGCGGATGGCGACGTAGTCGCTCTGCCAGCCGTGCGCGGCGAGTTCGGCGCAGGCTTCCCGTTCCAGCGCGGCGAAATCGTCCCGCCCGGCGCGCAGCGCGGCGCGCAGGGCTTGCAGGCAGCGGTAGAGGCGCGGCGCTTCGGCGCGCTCGGTTTCGCTCAGGTAGCCGTTGCGCGAGGACAGCGCCAGACCGTCGTCGGCGCGCACGGTTTCGCCGCCGATGATGTCGATCGGCAGCGCCATCTGCCGAGTCATGTTGCGCAGCACCATCAACTGCTGGTAATCCTTCTTGCCGAACAGCGCCGCCTGCGGCTGCACGCAGTTGAACAGTTTGTTGACCACGGTGGCGACGCCGCGAAAATGGCCGGGGCGGAATTCGCCGTCGAGCACGTTCTGAATGGCGGGCGGTTCGACGAAATATTCCTGCGGCTCGGGATAGAGGTCTTTTTCCGTGGGCGCAAACAGGACGCCGACACCCGCTGCGGCCAGCTTGTCGCAATCAGCCTGGAAGGTGCGCGGGTATTGGTCGAAATCCTCGTTCGGCCCGAATTGCAGGCGATTGACGAAAATCGAGGCCACCACCGTATCGCCATGCGCCCGCGCCTGTTCCATCAGGCTGATGTGCCCGGCGTGCAGATTGCCCATGGTCGGCACGAAAACGAGACGCCCGCGTTGCGCGAGTTCAGTCCGCAGTTCCGCAATACTGGAAAAAACCTTCATTAAAGACTCCCTCGGCAAAACGCGGACGCCTCCCCTCGTTTCACCTTTCACATTTCACGTTTCAAGCAGCCAATCAGGCTGCGTAGGTATGTTCCGGCCCCGGATAGTCGCCGCTCTTGACCTCGGCCACGGCGCGGCAGGCGGCGTCGTGCAGGGACGCCGCACCGGCCATGAAATTCTTGACGAACTTGGCCTTCTTGCCGGGCGGCACGTCGAAAGCGTCGTGCATCACCATCACCTGACCGGAGCAATCCTTGCCTGCGCCGATGCCGATGGTGATGATGTCGAGCGCCGCCGTGACTTCCGCCGCCAGCGGGGCCGGAATGGCTTCCAGCACCAGCATGGTGGCTCCCGCCTGTTGCAGACGCAGCGCGTCGTCGTGCAGGCGGCGGGCGGCGGCGTCGGTTTTGCCCTGCACCTTGTAGCCGCCCATGACGTGCACCGACTGCGGCGTCAGCCCGAGGTGGCCGCAGACCGGCACGCCGCGCTCGACCAGAAAGCGCACCGTGTCGGCCATGTCGTCGCCGCCTTCCAGCTTGACCATCTGCGCCCCCGCTGCCAGCAGCGCGGCGGCGTTGCGGAAAGCCTGCTGCGGGGATTCCTGATAACTGCCGAAAGGCATGTCGGCAATGATGAAGGGGCGGTCGCAGCCGCGCTTGACCGCCGCCGTGTGATAGGCGATGTCGGCCATGCCGACCGGCAGGGTGCTGTCCTGTCCCTGAATGACGTTGCCGAGCGAATCGCCGATCAGCAGGCATTCGACGCCCGCGCCGTCGAACAGGCGGGCAAAACTCGCGTCGTAGCAGGTGAACATGACGATCTTTTCACCGGCGGCATGGAGCTTGCCGAGATCGGATTGGGTCAGGCGGCGGGTGAGGGTTTGAGCGGACATTTAAGACCTGAAAACGAAATAGACGGCGCCTAGGATACACAGGGCCGCCCACAAATAGTCAAGCTTGAGCGACTGGCCCATGTAGAAGAGGACGAAGGGGACGAAAACGGAAAGGGTAATCACCTCTTGCAGAATTTTCAGCTGCGCCAGCGACAATTCGGCGTGGCCGATGCGGTTGGCCGGCACTTGCAGCAGGTACTCGAACAGGGCGATGCCCCAGGAAACGAGCGCGGCGATCCACCAGGGCTTGCCGTTGAGGTGCTTGAGGTGCGCGTACCAGGCGAATGTCATGAAGACGTTCGACAGGGAGAGCAGGATCACCGTCTGCCAGAGAACGGGAATGCCAAGGAAGCTCATAGCCGGACGCTGCGCGGGCTGGCGGCGGCGGGCAGCCACGCCGCTACGCTGCCGCGCCCCGGCAGCGCGAGATCGGGGGCGATTTCGGACAGCGGTTGCAGGACGAAGGCGCGCAGGTGCAGGCGGGGATGCGGCAGGTTGAGGCGGGGCGTGACGATTTGCCGCGCGTCGTAGAGGAGCAGGTCGAGATCGAGCGTACGCGGGCCGTTGTGAACCCCGCGCTGGCGACCGAATGCCTGCTCGATGGCTTGCAGGGCGTCGAGCAGGGCAAGGGGCGGCAGATCGGTGGCGAGCGCCGCCGCCGCGTTGATGAAATCGGGTTGCGCGGTCAGCCCGATCGGGGCGGTGCGGTAGAGCGAGGAGCGGCGCAGCAACTGGCTTGCGGGCAGTTCGCCGAGCGCGGCGAAGGCGGCTTCCAGCGTCGCCGCCGGGTCGCCCAGGTTGGCGCCCAGCGCAATGTAGGCGAGGCTCATGCGGTGCCGGTGTCTGTCGTCTTGGGTTTTTTGCTGCGCCGACGGCGCTTTTTCTCGCCCGCAGGGATCGGCAGCAGCATCTGGGCGCGGGCTTCGCCGTCGACGTTCTGGAAGCGCGTCCACCAATCGGCGATTTCCGCGTCGATTTCGCCGGCCTGGGCGCGCAGCAGCAGGAAGTCGTAGCCGGCGCGGAAGCGCGGCTGTTCGATGAGGCCGTAGGGGCGCTTGCCGGCTCGCTGCTCGAAGCGCGGCTGCAAGGACCAGATTTCCTTGATGTCGGCGGCGATGCGGCGGGTAATGGCGAGCTTTTCGCCCTGCACGTCGAGCACCGTGTCCATCGCCTGAAAGAGCGCCGGAATCTTCGCTTCGCCCGCACCCTGGATTTTTTCCCAATGCGCCAGCACTTCATGCCAGAGCAGGGTGGCGAAGAGGAAACTGGGCGACGCGCCCTTGCCGTGCCGCACCCGCTCGTCGGTGTTGGCGAGCGCCAGCATGACGAATTTTTCGCCCATCGGCTGTTCCAGAATCACGTCCAGCAGCGGCAGCAGGCCGTGGTGCAGCCCCTCGCCGCGCAATTGGGTGATGCATTTGACGGCATGTCCGGAGGTGAGCAGCTTCAGCATTTCGTCGAACAGCCGCGCCGCCGGAACGTTTTCCAGCAGCTCCGCCATTTCGCGGATGGGCCGGCGCGCTTCCGGGTCGATCGACAGGCCGAGCTTGGCCGCCAGCCGCACGGCGCGTAGCATGCGCACCGGGTCTTCGCGGTAGCGGGCGCGCGGCTCGCCGATCATGCGCAGCGTTTTCGCTTTCAGGTCGCCGACGCCGTGGTGGTAGTCGATGACGTTTTCCGTCGCCGGATCGTAGTACAGCGCGTTGGCGGTGAAATCGCGGCGGGCGGCGTCTTCCGCCTGCGTGCCGAAAACGTTGTCGTGCAGCACCCGACCGTGTTCGTCCTTCTTGGTGTTGGCGTCGAGTTCGCCGCGGAAGGTGGTGACTTCGATGACTTCCGGGCCGAACATCGCATGCACGATCTGGAAGCGGCGGCCGATGATGCGCGAGCGGCGGATGCAGCGGCGCACTTCTTCCGGCGTGGCGTTGGTGGCGACGTCGAAATCCTTGGGATCGGCGCCCAGCAGCAGGTCGCGCACCGCGCCGCCGACCACGTAGGCTTCGAAACCGGCCTTGTGCAGCGCCTCGCAGGTGCGGCGGCTGGCGCTGGACAGGCGATCCCGGGTAATGCCGTGGCTGGCGACGGGAATCACGGCAGCGCCCTGGGCGGCGGGTTTCTTCTTGTTGCCGCGAAAGACGCGGGAGATGAGCTTGCGGATCACGTAATCGGAAGGGCGCGGAAAGTTGGCGATTTTACCGCAGACTGATGATTTCCCAGCCCATTTGCTCGGCATGCTGGCGCAGTTTGTCGTCCGGATCGACGGCGACCGGGCGGCTGACGCGTTGCAGGAGCGGCAAATCGTTGTGCGAATCGCTGTAGAAATAAGTCTGCGTGAAACTGTCCCACCACAGCGCCTGGCTTTCCAGCCAGTCTTCCAGACGTTGAATCTTGCCTGCCTGGAACGCCGGTGTGCCGCTCGGGCCGCCGGTGAAATGGCCGCTTTGGCGGTCGATGCCGGGAATGGTGGCGATCAGGTGGGGAACGCCCAGTTCGCGGGCAATCGGCCCGGTGACGAAGCTGTTGGTGGCGGTGATGACGACGCACAGGTCGCCGGCGTGTTTTTCCAGCAGGGCGCGCGCGCCGGGGGCAATCATCGGGCGCACGTGCCGCGCCATGAATTCGGCGTGCCAAGCGGCGAGTTCGGCGCGGCTGTGGCGGCCGAGCGGGGCCATCTGGAAATCGAGGAAGGCCTGGATGTCGAGGCAGCCGGCCTTGTAGTCCTCGTAGAAAGCGGCGTTTTTGGCCGCTTGCACTGCGGGATCGACCACGCCCCGCGAAATCAGGAATTGCCCCCACTGAAAATCGGAATCGCCGGCCAGCAGGGTGTTGTCGAGATCGAAAAGCGCCAGATTCATGCGGGTTTTTCCTGGATGAGCAGTTCGCGCAGCAAGGGCAGGGTGACGGCGCGCTGGTGTTCGAGCGTGTAGCGATCGAGCGCCACGATCAGGGCGGAGAGCGCCCGCATGTCGCGCGGCGCATGGTGCAGCAGGTAAGTGAGCGCTTCCGCCGGCAGTTTCAGGGCGCGCGCTTCGGCCTGCGCGGCGAGCGCCGTGACCTTCTCGGCGTCGGACAGGGCTTGCAGCCGGTAGATCAGCCCGGAACCCAGGCGGGTGCGCAGATCCTCGCGCACGGCGAGAGCGGCGGGCGGCTGGTGCGCCGCCGTCAGCAGTTTGCCACCGCCGGCCTTGCAGCGGTTGAACAGGTTGAACAGGGCGATCTGCCCGGCCGGGCTGAGCAACTCGACGTGATCGACGGCCAGTTGCTCCGGTGCTTGCGCGCCGCGCAGATCGGGATCGCGCGCCGCGTCGACGTAATGCAGCCCGCTCGCCCGCAGCAGGTGCGTGCAGCCACAGCCCGGCGCGCCGTACAGGCAGAATGAGGTTTCGGCGTCCGCCGCCGCCAGCCAGCGGGTCAGCGCGGCAAGCGGTTCGCCGTTGCCGCTGCCGGCGACGAAGTTGGCGAACGTCGGCGGATTGTCTGGCAGGAGATCGAGCAGAAGCTGGCGCATGGGATGGTGCAGGTAAACCGGGGCAGGCGAACCCTGGGGAACAGGGCAAGGACCTAAGGCTCCGGCAAGTAAAACGGCCCGAACGCCGTCGCTTCGAGCCGTCAGAAAACAAGTGTTGTTTGGCCCGCCCGGCGCGATTCGAACGCACGACCCCTGCCTTCGGAGGGCAGTACTCTATCCAGCTGAGCTACGGGCGGAAGCTGCGGATTGTAACCCTTGGGATAGAGGCCGTCCATTGGCTCGTTCACCGGGAGCTCTTTCTGGCCCCCGAATGTAGCGTTATCTAAAATAGCGTGAAGATATGTAGCACGCCAACGGGAATGGGTGTCATTTTCGCTAGAATCTCCAGGTCTTTTTACAAGGAGTAGGCGCATGGACGCACAAACGTTATCCCGCTATCAGGATTGGCTGATGGCGGCGGCGGCAGACATCGGTTTCAAGATTCTGGCGGCGATCTTTTTCTGGGTGATCGGCCGCTGGCTGATCGGTATCGCGGTGGGCATGGTGCGCACCGCGCTGGAGCGGCAGAAGGTCGATCCCACGGTGCTGCGCTACGTCGGTTCCATCATCAACATCACCCTGAACATCATCCTCGTCATCGGCATCCTGGGCTATTTCGGCGTGCAGACGACGACCTTCGCCGCCCTGATCGCCGGCGCGGGCATCGCCATCGGCGCGGCCTGGGCCGGGTTGCTGGCGAATTTCGCGGCGGGCGCTTTCCTCATCGTGCTGCGGCCCTTCAAGGTGGGGGATTTCGTCACGGTGGCGGGCGTCACCGGCACCGTGACGGAAATCGGCCTGTTCGCCACCACTCTGAGCACGATGGACAACGTGGCGACGGTGGTCGGCAACAACAAGATTTTTGGCGACAACATCCAGAACTACACGCACAACCCGTTCCGCCGGGTGGATCTGAAATGCCAGTTGGCGGGCGCGGCGGATCACCGGGCGGCCAGCGCGCTGCTCAAGGAAAAGATCGCGGCGCTGCCCAACGTGTTGAGCGAACCGGCGGTCGACGTCGAAATTCTCGAATTCAATCTGGTCGGCCCGGTGCTGGCGGTGCGCCCGTACTGCCATAACGACCACTACTGGCAGG
>URNG01000096.1 GCA_900549295.1 uncultured Rhodocyclaceae bacterium | reverse complement strand
CGAGAAACATGGGTGTTTGGGCGGGCCCCGGTTTTGCCCACCCCAGCCACTGAGTTCTGTTCGTGCAAGACCAGCGGTATGCCCATCAGCCTCGCCATGACGCCGCCCGGAAAGGTGATGTAGCCGCCCATGCCGAGCACCACGTCCGGCTGCACCTGTTGCAGCGCCTGCCGGGCCTGCCAGAAGGCGCGCAGCAGGTTGAAGGGAAGCATGAGCTTGCGCAGAAGACCCTTGCCGCGCAGGGCGGCAAAGCGCACCCACACCATTTCCAGATCGTGCTGCGGCACCAGCCGGGCTTCCATGCCGTCCGGGTTGCCCAGCCAGACCACCCGCCAGCCCGCCGCGCGCAATTCGTGCGCCACCGCCAGCGCCGGGAAAATATGGCCGCCGGTGCCGCCCGCCATGATCAGTATCGTTTTGCTCATGGCCGCCCTCCGCGCATCGAGGCTTGATTTTGCCTACGGCCGCGCTGCGCGCTTAACGCCGGCTGCGCCGGGTTAGCCTGCGGCGAAATCGCCAGTCGATGCGAATCAACGATGCGCAACATCACGGTCGCCCTCCGCGCATCAACTGGCGATTTTCCCAATCCACCCGCAACAGGATGGCGAGCGCGATGCAATTGACGACGATGCCCGAGCCGCCGAAACTCATCAGCGGCAGGGTCAAACCCTTGGTCGGCAGCAGACCGACGTTCACCCCCATGTTGATGAAGGACTGCACGCCGAACCAGATGCCGATCCCCATGCTGACCAGCGCCGGATACAGACGCTCCAGGCGCACCGCCTGCCGGCCGATGGCGAAGGCTCGCTGCACCAGCAGAGCGAACAGGCAGATCACCGTCAGCACGCCGACGAAACCAAGTTCCTCGGCGATCACCGCCAGCAGGAAATCGGTGTGCGCTTCCGGCAGGTAGAACAGCTTTTCCACGCTGCCGCCCAGACCGACGCCGAACAGCTCGCCCCGGCCGAAGGCGATCAGCGAATGCGACAACTGGTAGCCGCGCCCGTAGGCATCGGCCCAGGGGTCCATGAAGCCGAACACCCGGTCGCGCCGGTAGGGCGAGACGATGATCATGATGGCAAACGCCACCAGCAGCCCGGCGATCAGCACGGCGAACATGCGCGCCTTCAGGCCGCCGAGAAAGAGAATGCCCATGGCGATCGACACGATCACCACCAGCGCGCCGAAATCCGGCTCTTTCAGCAGCAGGAAGCCGACCAGCACCATCGCCCCGAACAGCGGCAAAAAAGCCTGCTTCAGATCGTGCATGACGTTGATCTTGCGATAGGTGAAGTCGGCGGCGTAGAGCGCCACGAACAATTTCATCAATTCCGACGGCTGCAGGTTGGCAAAACCGAGCGACAGCCAGCGCCGCGCACCGTTCACATCGCGCCCGATGCCGGGAATCAGCACGATAACCAGCAGCAAGCCGCCGATCAGGAACAGCAGGGGCGCATATTTCTGCCAGGTTTCCATGCGCACCTGAAAAGCCAGCCCGCCGGCAATCAGGCCGATGGCGATGAACACCGTCTGGCGGATCAGGTAATACATCGGCTGGTGATTGGTGAAACGCCCCGCCTCGGCAATGGCGATCGAGGCTGAATACACCATCACCAACCCGCCCAGAAGCAGAACCAGGGCAGACCAGATCAGCGCCGGATCCACTTCGGCGGGCAGGCGGCGCGGCGCGTCGAGAGCGGAGATCAGCATGGCGACAACTCCCGCACCGCCGCGATGAAAACCTCGGCGCGGTGCGCGTAGTCACGGTACATGTCGAGGCTCGCACAGGCAGGCGAGAGCAGGACGGCATCGCCCTCTTGCGCCTGCTCGCTCAACCAGCGCACGGCCTCTGCCATGTCGGCGCACTGGCGCTTGGGCAGGGAACAGCCCGCCAATGTAGTGGCGATTTTTCCGGCATCGCGGCCAATCAGGGCCACCGCCCGGCCATGATTTTCCAGAGCGGAAGCCAGCGGGCTGAAATCCTGCCCCTTGCCATCGCCGCCCAGGACGATGGCGACTTTCCTGCCCAGCCCTTCGATAGCCGCCAGCGTGGCACCGACATTGGTGCCTTTGGAATCGTCGATGTACACCACGCCGGCCCGCTCGGCCACTGGCTCGACCCGGTGCGGCAGTGAACGGAAAGTGCGCAACCCGGGCAACAGGCGCGCAACGTCCACACCGACCGCCTCGCCCAGGGCCAGCGCCGCCATGACATTGGCCGCATTGTGCAAGCCCTTGAGCGGCAGTTGTGCCAGATCCAGCAAAACCATTTCGCCCCGTCGAACCTGCCCGTCGACCACGCCATAATCGCTCGCCCTCGGCGGTTTGTTCAGGCCAAAAGTCACCATCCTGCGTCCGCAGCGGCCATTGGCCATGGACCAGTCGTCGTCGCGGTTGAGCACCAGCACGCCCTTGCCCTGGAAGATGCGCGACTTGGCCGCAGCGTAGTTGGCGAGGCTGCCTTCGTAGCGATCGAGATGATCTTCCGAGATATTGAGCACGCTCGCCGCGACCGCATTCAGATGCTGCGTGGTTTCCAGCTGGTAGCTGGACAATTCCAGCACCCAGACCGCCGGATAAACGCCCGCATCTTGCGCCGCCATCAAGGCGTCCAGGGCCGACGGCGAAATATTGCCGCAGGCGATTGCAGGCACCCCGGCCGCATTGAGCAGATGCGCCGTCAGCGCCGTCGTGGTAGTTTTTCCGTTGCTGCCGGTAATAGCGAGCAAACGGCTTTGCGGCGCAAGTGAGCGCACACCTTGCGCGAACAGTTCGATTTCCGAAACCAGCTTTTCTGTCACTGCGGCAATCTGCGGCGTCGCCTTGGGCATGCCCGGCGACAAGGCCACGATTTCCGCCCAGGCGAAAGCTTCGTCCTGCAGCGCGCCGGTCGACAGTTGCGCATCCGGCGCACAGGCGCGCAACTGTGCCTGATTCGGCGGCACCTCCCGCGTATCGGCCACGCGCACGACGGCACCCCGGCGCTGCAGCCATTTGGCCATCGCCAGTCCGGACTCGCCGAGCCCGATCACCAGTACACGTTTGCCTTGGAGATTCATGTTCAGCGCAGCTTCAAGGTACTCAGGCCGACCAGCACCAGCATGATGGTGATGATCCAGAAACGCACGACGACCTGGGTTTCCTTCCAGCCGCCCTGCTCGAAATGGTGATGCAGCGGCGCCATGCGCAGGATGCGCCGGCCGGTGCCATATCTCTTCTTGGTGTATTTGAACCACGACACCTGCAACATGACGGAGAGCGTTTCCACCACGAACACGCCGCCCATGATGAGCAGCACGATTTCCTGGCGCACGATCACCGCCACCGTGCCGAGCGCCGCACCGAGCGCCAGCGCGCCGACGTCGCCCATGAACACTTCCGCCGGATAGGCGTTGAACCACAGGAAACCCAACCCCGCTCCAGCCATTGCGCCGAGCAGGATGCACAATTCACCCGCACCCGGCACGTAAGGGATGTGCAGGTATTTCGCATACACCGCATTCCCGGTGGCATAGGCAAATACCGCAAAGGCGGCGGCGATCATCACCGTCGGCATGATCGCCAGACCATCCAGGCCGTCGGTCAGATTCACGGCATTGCTGGTGCCGACGATGACGAAATACGTCAGCACGATGAAGCCGGCAATGCCCAGCGGATAGGCCACGCTCTTGAAAAAGGGCACGATCAGCTCGGTCTGCGCCGGTGAACTCGCCGAGTACGCAATGAACAGCGCAGCGCCCGCGCCCAGCACCGACTGCCAGAAAAATTTCCAGCGGCTCGCCAGCCCGTTGGGGTCGCGGTACACCACCTTCTTCCAGTCGTCGTACCAGCCGACGATGCCAAAGCCGAGCGTCACCACCAGCACCGTCCACACGTATTTGTTGCTCAGATCGCCCCACAGCAAGGTAGTAATGCCGATGGCGATGAGAATGAGCACGCCACCCATGGTCGGCGTGCCGGATTTGACCAGATGCGTCTGCGGCCCGTCGGTACGCACCGCCTGACCGATCTTCTTTGCAGCCAGCCAGCGGATCACACGCGGGCCGGCGGCAAAGGAAATCAGCAGCGCCGTCATCGCCGCCAGCACGGTACGCAGCGTGATGTAGTTGAACACGTTGAAAAAGCGCACGTCCTGCGCCAGCCACTGGGTGAGCATCAGGAGCATGACGGCTCTCCTTCCTCGACGGCCAGCGCATCCGCCACCCGCTCCATGCGCATGAAACGCGAGCCTTTGACAAGCACCGTGCTATCTGCGTCCAGGTCTTTTTTCACCGCTGCAATCAGTTTTTCGATACTGCAGAAATGCCGGCCGCCCTCGCCGAAATTGCGCACCGCCTGGGCGCTGGCATCACCCAGCGCGTAGAGCCGATCCACGCCCTGGCTCTTGGCATAACCGCCGATTTCGTCGTGGCACTGGTGGCTGCCTTCGCCGATCTCGCCCATGTCGCCCAGCACCAGCATCTTTTTGCCGACGGTGCTGGCCAGCACGTCGATACCGGCACGCACCGAATCCGGGTTGGCGTTGTAGGTATCGTCGAGAATCTGCGCCCCGCTCTGTCCGGCACGCCGCTGCAGGCGCCCCTTGACGCCACGGAAAGCCTGCAGGCCGGCAACGATCGGTTCCAGCGCAATGCCCGCCGCCAGACAGGCGGCGGCGGCGGCCAGGGCGTTTCCGGCGTTGTGCCGCCCCGGCACCGCCAACACGATCTGCGCCGTGGCGGTGGGCGTCTGAATATCGAGCACGAAATCCAGACCACGCTGCGTCAGCCGGCCGCTGATTTCTGCCGCTTGCGCCAGCGCAAAACGCTGGTATTTCTGTCCGGCCGTCTCGGCCTGCGCCTGCCAGATAGCTGACTGCGCGTCATCGGCGTTGAATACCGCCACGCCATCCGCCGCCAGGCCGCTGAAAATCGAGCCCTTTTCGCGGGCGATTTCGCTCAGATCGCCCATGCCCTGCAGATGCGCCCGCTGCGCGTTATTGACCAGCGCCACCGTGGGACGGGCCAGTTGCGTCAGGTAAGCGATTTCGCCCGGCCGGTTCATGCCCATCTCGACCACCGCCGCCTGGTGCCCCGCGTGCAGACTCAGCAGCGTGAGCGGCAGGCCGATGTCGTTGTTGAAATTGCCGCGTGTCGCCAGCACCGCGCCAGGAAAAGCTGCTTCGAGCACGCTGGCGATCATTTCCTTGGTGGTGGTCTTGCCGTTGGAACCCGTCACCGCAATCAGGGGCAGGGCAAACTGCGCCCGCCAGGCCGCCGCCAGTTGCCCCAGGGCAAGCCGCGTATCCGCCACCAGCACGGCGGGAATGCCGGGCGGCAGACGCGTTGCATCGCTGACCAGCAAAGCGTGCGCCCCGCCCGCCAGCGCAGCGGCAAGAAAATCGTGCGCGTCGAAGCGCTCGCCCGCCAGGGCCACGAACAACTGCCCGGCCGTGACGGTACGGGTGTCGGTGGTCAAACCCTCGACTGTGAGTTCAGCAATCTCGCCATCGCCCAGAATGCGGCCCTGGGTGGCGGCGGCAATCTGCGCCAGCGTCCAGTTCATCATGCTTGTTTCTCCTTCGCCTGGGCGCGCGCCGCCAGGGCTGCTTCCGCCTGACTGCGGTCGCAGAAGGGCAGACGCTCGCCGGCGATTTCCTGATAGGTTTCGTGGCCCTTGCCCGCCAGCAGGATCACGTCGGCCGCATCGGCGGCGGCCACGGCGCGCGCAATGGCGGCAGCCCGGTCGGCTTCGCTTTCGACAGTTTTCGCAGCTTCTGCCGGCACCCCGCGCACGATGGCATCGATGATGCTCTGCGGCGCTTCGCCGCGCGGATTGTCGCTGGTCACCAGCACCCGGTCGGCCCCGGCAGCCGCAATCGCGCCCATCTGCGGACGTTTGCCCGGATCGCGGTTGCCGCCGCAGCCGAACACCACGGTGAGTTTGCCGCCGCGCGCGCGGGTCAGCGGGCGCAAGGCGCGCAAGGCGTTTTCCAGCGCATCCGGCGTATGCGCGTAATCGACCACGACCAGCGGCTGCCCCTGCCCGCCCACGTGCTCCATGCGCCCTGCCGGCGGCGTCAGTGCCGACAGGCGCTGCGCGATTTCCCGCGCTTCCAGCCCGGCATCGAACAGAACGCCCGCACAGGCCAGCAGATTGGAGACGTTGTAATCCCCGGCCAGGGTGGTGTCGACAACGGCGCGGCCATTGGGCAACAGCAGGTCGAAACGTTGCCCGTAAGGCGTCGGGGCCAGATTTTCGGCACGTACCAGGGCCGGGTGATCGCGGCGCGGCGCAGTCATGGAATAGGGAATGACGCGCATGGCGCTGGTGCTGCGCAGCAGCTCCACCCCGAACGCATCGTCGAGATTGATGATGGCGGTGCGCAGGCGCGGCCAGCCAAACAGTCTGGCCTTGGCCGCAGCGTAAGCCGCCATGTCGCCGTGGTAATCGAGATGGTCGCGCGTCAAGTTGGTGAACACTGCCACGTCGACCCGCGCACCGTTCAGACGCCCCTCTTCGATGCCGATGGAGCTGGCTTCGAGGGCACACGCCCCGGCCTGCACGTCGCGGAAATCGGCAAGGTAGCGCATCAGGAGCGTGGCTTCCGGCGTGGTAAACCCTGTTTCCACGAGCGCGCCGGGAAAACCCGCGCCCAGGGTGCCGATCACCGCGCAAGGCTTGGGATACACGCGCGCAATACACTGGCTGATGGTGGTCTTGCCATTGGTGCCGGTAATCGCAATCAATGACAGGGCTTCACTCGGATGCTGATACACCGCGTGCGCCAAAGGCCCGGCCAGGGCACGCAAGTCCGCCACCGTCAGTTGCGGCACCTGCCAGGCCGGATTCCAGGCAAAATCCCCGCCCGCCTGCCACAGCACGGCGCACGCGCCGCGCGCGATGGCATCGGCGATATAACGCCGCCCATCGGCAAGATCGCCGGGATAAGCGAGGAAAACATCGCCCGCGCGCACCTGGCGGCTATCGTCCGCAACACCGCTGGGTGCGGCACCCAGGGCAGCCAGTCGTTCAAGTATCTGCCGTGGCGTCATCACAGGTGCCCCCAGGCGTCCGTGTGGTTTGCCACTACCTGCAGCGCCGGCTCATCCGGCGGCACACCCAAGGTGCGCAGAGCGCCACTCATCACGCTGGCAAAGACCGGGCCGGCGATCTGACCGCCGTAGTATTTGCCGGCGGCAGGCTCGTCGATCATCACCGCCACCACCAGGCGCGGCTCGGAAATCGGCGCGATGCCGACGAAGGAAGCGATGTATTTTTTCGCATACACCCCGCCTTCGAGTTTATGCGCGGTGCCGGTCTTGCCGCCGACGCGATAACCCGGGATCGCGGCTTGCGGTGCCGTGCCCCCCGGTTTCACCACCAGCTCGAGCATGGCGCGCATTTCCTTCGCGGTCTGCGCCGAATACACCGGCGTGCCGCGCACCAGCGGTTCATCCACTCTCAGGAGCGAGGCTGGCACCATGTCTCCTTCGCGGGCAAACACAGTGTAAGCGCGAGCGAGCTGAATCAGGCTGACCGAAATGCCATGCCCGTAGGACATGGTGGCCTGCTCGATCGGCCGCCAGCTTTTCCAGGGGCGCAGACGCCCGCCGACTTCGCCGGGGAAGCCCAGGCGCGGCGGCTTGCCGAAACCCAGGTTGTCGAACATTTCCCACATCGCTTCCGCCGGCAGGCTCAGCGCAATCTTGCTGGTGCCGACGTTGGAGGATTTCTGGATCACGCCCGCCACCGTCAGCAGGCCGCTCGCGTGCGCATCGCTGATGGTCGCCTTGCCTATCGTCATCCGCCCCGGCGAGCAGTCAATCACCGTGTCGTAGCGGTATTGGCCGCGCTCCAGCCCGAGCGCCACCGAGAAGGGTTTCAGGGTGGAGCCCGGCTCGAAGGTATCGGTCACGGCGCGGTTGCGCAATTGCTCGCCGGACAGGCGGGCGCGGTTGTTCGGGTTATAGGTGGGCCAGTTGGCGAGCGCCAGCACTTCGCCGGTGCGCGCATCCATCACCACGATGCCGCCGCCCTTGGCCCGGCTTTCGCTGACCGCCGTTTTCAGGTGGCTGTAGGCGAGGTACTGGATTTTCGAGTCGATCGCCAGGGCAATGTCCCTGCCATCGCGCGGCGGGCGCGTCGCGCCGACGTCCTCGATGATGTTGCCGCGCCGGTCACGGATCACCGTGCGCGCTCCCGAACGCCCCAGCAGCGCATCCTGGAAGGCCAGCTCGACGCCTTCCTGCCCCTTGTCGTCGACGTTGGTGAAACCCACCAGATGCGCCGTCATTTCGCCCGCCGGGTAGTAGCGGCGGTATTCCTCTTCCTGATGGATACCCGGCAGTTTCAGGGCGGCCACCTGCTCCGCGGTTTGCGGCGGCACTTGACGCTTGACGAACACGAAACTCTTTTCCACCGCCAGCCGCGCATCGAGTTCGCGCGTTTTCATGTCGAGCAGGCCGGCCAGATGGCGCTTCTGCTCGCCGCTCATCTGCCGCGCATCGCCGGGAATCGCCCAGACCGCTTTCATCGGCGTGGACACGGCCAGCACGTCGCCATGACGATCGGTCACCTTGCCGCGCGAGGCGGAAATTTCGATATCACGCAGATAGCGCGAATCACCTTTTTCCTGCAAAAAATCGTTGTTGATGACCTGCAGATAGAAAGCGCGCAGGATCAGCGCCAGAAACGCCGCCATCAGCAGCAGCCCGACCACGCGCGAGCGCCAGCCCTGCAAGGCCAGTTGCAGCAGCGGGCTTTCGGTATAGCGGTGGCCGCGTTGCGGCCGGCGGCGCACGACCATCAGCGCACCTCCCTGGTCGCCGCATGTGCTGCGACCTGCACCGGCATCACCATGCGCAGGCGCTCGCGGGCGATTTTTTCCAGGCGCGGATGCGTCGCCCAGGTGGACATCTCGATCTGTAGCTGGCCGTATTCGATATCCAGTTGGCGCGCCTTGTCCTGCTCCGCCTCCAGCGCCTGGAAGAGCTTGCGCGCGTGGTGCTGCGAACTGACCACGGCCAGCGCGCACAGCACCACCGCCACGAGCAGGAGGAGGTTGAGGCGAAACATCAGTGCGCCCCTGCGCATTTCTCACCCACCCGCAACACCGCGCTGCGCGCCCGCGGATTGGCCGCCACCTCGACCTCGCTCGGGCGCATGGCCTTGCCGATCAGGCGCAGGCGCGCCGCCGGCAGTTGCTCGGCGCGCAGCGGCAGGTGCTTGGGCAGGGTGTCGGGGCTGGCTTCAGCGCGCATGAAACGCTTGACGATGCGATCTTCCAGCGAATGGAAACTGATGGCCGCCAGCCGCCCGCCCGGCCTGAGCAGGGCAAGGGCTTGCGGCAAGGCTATTTCCAGCTGGCGGAGCTCTTGATTGATATGAATCCGTAGAGCTTGAAAGCTGCGCGTCGCCGCATCCTGCCCTGGCTCACGGGTGTGCACGCACGCGCGTACAAGGTCCGCGAACTGGCCGGTGGTGAGAATGGGTTGTTCCCCCCTAACAGCCACAACCTTCTTTGCAATCTGGAAAGCAAACCGTTCTTCGCCATAGTTTTTTATCACCTCCGTAATTTCCCGCAATTCCGCCCGCGCCAGCCATTCGGCCGCCGTCTCGCCCCGCGTCGTGTCCATGCGCATGTCGAGCGGCGCATCGAAACGAAAACTGAAGCCGCGCGCGCCCTCGTCGATCTGCGGCGAGGACACGCCAATATCGAACAGGATGCCGTCGACCTCCGTCACCCCGTGCTCGGCCAGATCCGTCTGCAATTCCGCAAAGGCCCGATGCACCAGAGTAAAGCGCACATCGTTGAACGCCTGCCCCGCCGCAATTGCGGCCGGATCGCGGTCAAAGGCAAACAAGCGCCCGTTCGCGCCCAGCCGGGACAAGATTTCGCGGCTGTGCCCGCCGCGACCGAAAGTGGCGTCGACATACACGCCATCTGCTTTGAGTGCCAGGGCATCCACCGCTTCGGCGAGCAGCACCGTGACATGGGTACCGCACTGGCTCACAGCACCAGATCCGCCAAACCTGCCGGCAGTTCGCCCGCCAGGGCTTCTGCCGCCAATTCGTTCTGCGCCTGCCAGCCGGCCTCGCTCCATATCTCGAAATGGCTGCCCATACCTACCAGGTAAACGGTTTTTTCCAACTGCGCATACGCGCGCAACTCAGGGGCCAGCAGGAGCCGCCCGGCACTATCCGGGCCTTCCGTGCGCGCATTGCCGACCATGACGCGCTTGATTGCCGCCGCCCGGGGATCGAGGCTGGAGGCTTTCAGAATCTGGTCACGGATCGGCTGCCAGGCTGGCGCGGGGTACAGGAGCAGGCATTTGTGGGGATGTGCGGTCAGCACCAGTTCGCCACCACCGGCCGCGAGCAGGGCATCGCGGTGCCTTGCCGGTATGGCAAGCCGCCCTTTCGCATCCAGATTGAGCGCCGCAGCCCCCTCGAACATCCCCGTTTACCCACTTTTCAACACATTTTCCCACTTTAGAGGAAGATTTTTGGAGCGTCAATAGAAAAACGGGATTTTTTCTTAAGTAACAACGACTTAGCGTTCATTTTGGAGGCGATTCTTGATACCATTTTCCCTTAAAAATCAATGCGCAGAAAAGGCACAGTTAAAGTGAACTATTAGAAGTTTTCCAGCCCGAATGCCAGCATGCCATGCTCTTATGGAGACCCAATCCGGTCGCAACCCGTGCAGCAGGCCCACATTGATTTCTCATGCCGGTAAACGGCGCAACCCCCGCTCGCGGCGGGGGTTGCGCGGGGAAAAGGTGAGGCGCGCTTACTTCTGCTGGCTCAATTTCTGCTCCAGCGTTGCCAGCGGCACGGCACCGGGGACGCGCTCGCCGTCGGCGAAGATGATGGTCGGCGTACCGGTGATGTTGAGGCGGCGGCCGAATTCCTGGTTCTTGCTGATGGCGCTGGTGTCGCAGTTGTCGCGCCCGCCCGGCTGCTTGCCGTCGATGATCCAGTCCAGCCAGGCCTTGTTGCGGTCGGCGGCGCACCAGATCTGGCGCGATTTTTTCAGGGAATCGTCCGACAGGATCGGGTACAGGAAAGTGTAGATGGTCACGTTTTCCAGCTTCTGCAAATCCTTGGCCAGCCGCTTGCAATAGCCGCAGTTGGGATCTTCGAAGGTCGCAATGACGCGCTTGCCGTTGCCACGCACCTGCTTGACGGCCTGATCGAGCGGCAGGTCGGAGAACTTGATCGCATTGAGCTTGCGCATGCGCTCGTCGGTAATGTTGCGGTTGGTTTTCAGGTCGATCAGGTTGAGCGCCTGCGGCGCACGGATCATGTCGCCGCCGATGAGCATGGCGGTGACTTTTTCATCGGTGTAGAAGATGTTGCCATCAGCGTAAACCTCATAAAGCCCGAGGTAGCCCGCCTTGGTCACGGATTCGACCTTGATGCCCAGGCGGGATTCCACCGCTTTCTGGATTTCAGCTTCCTGCGCGGAGCAGGTGAGGGTAACAATCGACAGCAGGGCCGCAGACACGATTTGACGCAACATGTACTTCTCCTAAATCGCCCCGAGGGCGTAACGCACCAACAAATTCTTGGCCACCGGCAAACGCTCGGTCAGCCCCATGCCCCAATTGCGCAGCGGCTTCAGGAGCGGCGAGGGGGTTGCAAACAGACGGCGCAGGCCATCGGTGGCGGTCTGCATCAGCACGATTTCCTCACGCCGCGCCCGCTGGTAAGCCTGCAGGAAGCGCAGTTCGCCGATATCCTGCCAGGCCGGCGCAGCCAGCAGACGCGCCGCGAGTTCGCGCGCATCCTGAAAACCCAGATTGATGCCGTGCCCGGACAGCGGATGGATGCCGTGTCCGGCGTCGCCCACCAGCGCCAAGCGCGGCGCGACCGTGCGCGGCACGCGCATCAGGCGCAGCGGAAAAACGGCAGCCGGCGTCACGCTCTGCAAATCGCCCAGCGCATGTCCACCGGCAGCGGCCACGCGGGCAGCCAGCGCCGCCGGAGAAAGCGCCACGAGCTCGTCGGCCAGGGCATCGGGGGCCGACCAGACCATGGAAACATGCTGCCCGGCGAGCGGCAACCATGCCAGCACGCCATCTTCGCGAAACCATTGCCAAGCCGTATTGTGATGCGGTTTGGCGCAGGAAAAATTGGCGACCACGCCTTTTTCGCCGTAGTGGCGGGGGGTGGGGGGGCCGCCGCTGGTGCTGCGCTACCTGACCCAGAT
>URNG01000095.1 GCA_900549295.1 uncultured Rhodocyclaceae bacterium | reverse complement strand
AGCCAGCACTTCTGTCCGCGAGATTTTTCCGGTCACGATAATTCCTAGTTATCACAATTTCGCCGACAAGGAAAGGCGAAGGGTGAAGTTGATGGTGTTGAGGTTGGAAGTTTAACAAAACGAAAGGCGTTTACTACGATGCTTATCAGAACCTTTTTCTCACTCTCGGATTCTGCAACTGTGCTTCGCTTTGCACAGAATAACCCGCCCGCTCAATTCTCGGCGTCGCCAGCCGTACCCTGCCCTGGCTGGCTGGTGCCGGCCAGCCATACCTCGAGCTTGATCGAAAAGACCTGCCTACCTGACTGGTTTACGCCTCCGCCAGAATGCGGTCACGATACTGGTTCAGTTCTTCCAATTTAGCCGTCGCTGCTTGCTTACGCTTGAACGCAATGTCCTCGATCTGGCCTGCCGCGGCAAGAAGAATGAAATCTCGACGATGATTTCACATACCCGCTTCAAAGCCTTGAGGTTTAGGTTCAACGACTGGATTGCAAGTAATTAATGGAAAGGAAAGATGGAACTGTGCTCTTTTTCTACGTTAAGCACAAAGTTTTACAACATACATTATTTTCATATAAATCATTTGACATAAACCGGGATACAGCACTCATATCGGCGGGTCACCGCTGAAGCTCATCCTGCGAGAAACGGGCAACACCGCCACGATATTCAGCTTGCCAAGACTCGCCTTGTATCAGCTTCCTGTTCCAGGTACACCCAATCCACAATGGCATCAGCCGGCACATAGCCGGAGACGAGGCATGTCATCATTTGCCGGATCACTGCAACGTCGTTGGCATCGAGCGCCAGCGTCAGCGCTTCCAGGCGCTGGGAAAGATCGTCCCAGGGCAGGAATTCCTCGTGCGCTTTCATGATGCGTGGGTGGCTGGTGGGCTGGGGGTTGTCGCCGATCAGGAGTTCTTCGTACAGCTTTTCACCGGGTCGCAGGCCGGTGGTGGTGATTTCGATGTCACCTTCGGTGTTGGCTTCGTCGCGTACGCTCAGACCGGAAAGTTCGATCATGCGCCGGGCGAGGTCGATGATCCTCACCGATTCGCCCATGTCCAGCACGAACACGTCGCCGCCTTTGGCCATGGCTCCGGCCTGGATCACCAGTTGGGCGGATTCGGGTATGGTCATGAAATAGCGGGTGATTTCCGGGTGCGTCAGGGTGATCGGCCCGCCGTCCCGGAGCTGCTGGCGGAACTTGGGCACGACCGAACCGGAAGAACCAAGCACGTTGCCAAAACGCACCATGCTGAACTTGGTGTGGGCAGAAGCCGCAGCCAGCGCCTGCAGCGCCATTTCTGCGAGCCGCTTGCTGGCCCCCATGATGTTGGTCGGACGCACGGCCTTGTCGGTGCTGATCAGCACGAAATCGGCGACGCCGTTCTCGGCCGCCGCCTGCGCGGTGCGCAGCGTGCCCAGGACGTTGTTCTTGATCCCCTCGGCCGGATTGTGCTCGACCAGCGGCACGTGCTTGTAGGCGGCGGCGTGATACACCGTATCCGGGTGCCAGGTGGACATGATTTCGCGCATGCGCTCCGCATCCTGCACTGAGGCAAGCAGCGGCACGAGCACGGTTTTCTGCCCGGCCAGTTTGCTTTCGAGTTCCTGGTGAATGGCGTAGAGCGCGAATTCGCTCAACTCGACGAGCAGGAGTTTTGCCGGCCCCACGGCCAGGATCTGCCGGCACAGTTCGCTGCCGATCGAGCCGCCAGCCCCTGTCACCAGCACCACCTTGTCGAGAATGTTGCGGGCCAGCAGGATGTGATTGGGCATCACCGGCTCGCGTCCGAGCAGATCGTCGATATCCAGCTCGCGCAGATCGGAAACGCTGATCTTGCCCTGCGCCAGATCGACCAGATTGGGCAAGGTGCGCACGGCAACGTGCGCCGTGCGGATCTGGGCGAGAATTTCGTTGCGCCGCTGGCGTGAAATGCGCGGCATGGCGAGCAGCACGTCGGCAATGCCGCGCGCCTTGACCAGTTCCGGCAAATCTTCCGGGCGATAAATGGGCTGGCCATTGAGCACATGCCCATGCAGGCGGTCATCGTCGTCGAGAAACCCCACCACCTGCATCTCGGTGTTATGGAGCATCGCCTGCGCCAGTTGCCGCCCGCTGGCCCCTGCCCCATAAATCAGCACCTTGGGCCGCGCCGCCCGGCGCAGCAGGGTCTGGTATTCATTGCCCAGCCACAGACGCACCAGCAGGCGCGAAACACCGACCATCAGCAACAGCAGAATCGGCTGAATGACGCCCACCGTGCGCGGCACGCCAGGCACGCCCAGCGCCATGAAAATCGCCGCATAGACCACTCCGTACAGGCCCACTGCCCGCGCCACCGCCAGCAAGGCCGGCCAGCCGTTGTAACGGAAAATGGCGCGATAGAGTCCGGAAACGATGAAGATGGGCACCGCCAGCCCCACCGATATGCCGACCGCCCACAAAGGCCGCCCGACCAGCGACACGAAATCGCCCAGGCGCAGATAAAACGCCAGCCAGACGGCCAGCACGCAGAGGGCAACGTCGAAAACCAGCGCCACCATCCGCTTGGTAAAGCGTGGCAGAGCGAGAACGGGTATGGCCAGTTGGCGGGGCAGGGATTTCATCGTAGAAAAAGTGGCAGGAGAAACATCGGCACCCGGCAAGAACCCGTGCGATGGAAAACCATCGCAGCGACGGTTGCAGCGCCTTGCCCTCGAGTGTCCAGGGAGTTCCCCGACCTCGGCGCGCGGCCAAGCATGTCATTGATACGCTTCTTTGGCAATATTACCGCTGCGCGTCGACGTCGACGAACGCGCGATCCCCCTCCACCGCAAAACCGTACAATGCGGGCTTTTGCACCGTGGCGGCCAGATGCGTCTCCTTCATACCTCGGACTGGCACCTGGGCCAGAGCTTCATGGGCAAGAGCCGGCAGGCCGAGCATCTGGCGTTGATCGACTGGCTGCTGGCCTGCGTCAACGAACACGCTATCGACGCGGTTTTGATTGCTGGCGATCTGTTCGACACCGGCACGCCGCCCAGTTATGCGCGTGAGCTGTACAACACGCTGGTGCTGCGTCTGCACGAAGCCTGCGTGCCGCTCGTGCTGCTGGGCGGCAATCACGACGCCGTCGCGACGCTGGAAGAAAGCCGCGATCTGTTCGCCCGCCTGGGCGCGCGGGTCGTGGCGCGCGCGCAGGCACCGGAAAAGCACGTGCACGTCCTCAAGGACCGCAGCGGCGAGGAGGGCTGCCTGCTCGGCGCCCTGCCCTTCCTGCGCCCGCGCGATCTGATCGGCAGCCAGGGCGGGCAGAGCGCAGCAGACAAGGAACTGGCGCTGCAAAACGCCATTGAGGCGCACTATGGCGCGGTGTATGCCGCGCTTCTGGCAGCGCAGGAAAACCGCGAGAAAACCCGGGGCAAGCGCCTGCCCATCGTCATGACGGGGCATCTGACGACGGTCGGCGCGCAGATGAGCGATTCGGTACGCGACATCTACGTCGGCAGTCTGGCAGCATTTTCGGCGCAAGCCTTTCCGCCCGCCGATTACATCGCGCTTGGCCACATCCACCGGCCACAACGGGTTGCGCCACACATTCGTTACAGCGGTTCCCCCTTGGCGCTCGGTTTCGACGAAAGCCGCCAGCAAAAAGAGATGCTCATGGTCGAGCTCGATGCAGACGGCTTGCGGGAAATCACGCCTTTGCCGGTGCCCTGTTTTCAACCCATGTTCAGCCTGCGCGGCAAACTCGACGAGCTCGCCGCCGCCATCGGCGCCGCCGCTGCGCACGGCAGCAGCGAACACCCGGCCTGGCTGGAAATCACGGTGGAGGGCGAGGATTACCTGGCCGACCTGCCCAGCCGGCTGGCCGACCTCACCGCCGGCTGGCCGCTGGAAATTCTCTGCATCCGCCGCGCCCGCAGCCAGCAAGCGCAGGCGCTCACGCCCATCCGGCAGGAGCGCCTGGACGAACTGACGCCCGCCGAAGTCTTTGCCCGCCGCCTGGCCGCGGAAAACCTGGACGACGCGCTGAGCGCCGAATTGCAGGCCCGCTACCGGGCGACGCTGGCCGAAATCGAGCACGGCATCGCTGAGAACGGCGAGGCCGGCGCATGAAAATCCTGCGGCTACGCCTGAAAAACCTGAATTCGCTCAAGGGCGAGTGGACCATCGACTTCACCCGGGCGCCCTTTGCCGACAACGGCCTGTTCGCCATCACCGGCCCCACCGGCGCGGGCAAATCCACCTTGCTGGATGCCATCTGTCTCGCGCTCTATCACCAGACGCCGCGCCTGGACAAAATTTCCGCCAGCGACAACGACATCATGACGCGCCACACCGCCGACTGTCTGGCCGAGGTGGAATTCGAAGTCAGGAACCAGCCTTACCGCGCCTTCTGGAGCCAGCGCCGGGCGCGCGACAAGGCGGGCGGCGCGCTGCAAGCGCCGAAGGTCGAACTGGCGGCTTGCCACCCGGAAGGCGACCGGATCATCAGCACGCACAGCGCCGACAAGCTCAAACGCATCGCCGAAATCACCGGCCTCGATTTTCCCCGCTTCACCAAATCCATCCTGCTCGCCCAGGGCGGTTTCGCCGCCTTTCTCAACGCCAGCGCCAACGAGCGCGCCGAACTGCTGGAAGAACTCACCGGCAGCGAAATCTACGGCGAAATCTCCCGCCGCGTCTTTGAAACCGCGCGCGCCAGAAAACAGGCGCTGGCCGAACGCCAGGCCCGCGCCGCCGGCGTTGCGCTGCTCGATGCGGACGAACTCGCCGCGCTGACGGCGCGCATCGACGCTTTGGGCCAGGCGCAAAACGCCCTGCAAGCGCAACTGCAAACCCTGCAAGGGCTGCGCCAGCAGCGCCTCGATCTCGATCAGGCGGCGCAGGAACTCGCCCGCAGCGAAGCGGCGCTACAGGCGCAGCAAGCCGCCCTCGCCGCCCTCGCCCCGGAACGCGCCCGGCTCGACACCGACCTGCCGGCGCAAGCCTTGCAGATTCCGTTCAAGCACTGGCAGGAAGCGCAGGAAACGCTGGCCCGCACGCGCCGCGCTACGGAAAAACTGCAACAGCAGCAACAGACCGGACAGGCGCAAAGCCAGACCCTGCACCAGCAAGCCTGCCGCCTCGCCGCGCAGGCCGCGCAAGCGGAGGCGCAAGCCGTGCAGCAATTGCGCGACGAAGCCCAGCGCCTCGACACCTTTCTCGCCGAGCACGCGCCCCACGCCCGCCTGGGCGAACTGCTCGCCCGCTGGCAGGCCCATTTCGCCCACAGCGCCGCGCTCACCGCCGAAGGCACGGCGCAGGAAAAACAATTGCAAGGACTGGCGCAGGAGCAAGAGGCGCTGGCACAGCAGATCGCCGCGCAACAGGCGCAGCAGAAAACCTTTGCCGCCGCCCACCGGCAAGCCGCAGCAGCGTTGCGCGGTGCCGAGGAGGCGCAGCAGAAGCACCTGGCCGGACAGACGCTTGCCGACTGGCGGCAGCAATGGCAGAAGGCGCAGGGCGAACACGGCCTGTTGCGGCAAGCCGCCGACCTCGCCGGCCAGCGCCGCAGCCTGCGCGAGCGGCAGGCCGAGCTGGAAAAGGAAGCGCGGCAGCAGGAAACCCTCCTGGCGCAGCAGAAAGCCGCGCTCGCCGAACTGCGCAAAACCTATGAAAACCTGAAAGCCCAGGTTGCCGACAAACAAAAAATCCTCGAACAGGAACGGCTCATTGAAAGCCTCGAAGCGCACCGGCAACGCCTGCATCCGGGCGAAGCCTGTCCGCTGTGCGGGGCCAGCGAGCATCCCGCCATCGCGCGCTACCAGACGCTCGACATCGACGCCAGCCGCCGCGCCTTGCAGGAAAAACAGGCCGAACTGGATGCCCTCACCGACAAAGGCCAGCAAGCCAATGCCGGGCACGCCGCCCAGGAAGCGCGGCTGGATCTTTCTCCGGGGGGCCGTTCCCCTGGCGCGGGGCGGCCCCCCAGCCGCAAGGAACTCGAACGCCTCGCCGAGGAAGAAACGCGCCTGCAACAGCGCTGGACGGCGCTGAACCAGCAACCAAACCGGCAACTGAACCAGCCAGCCAGCGCCGATCTCTGGCAAACGCCGGAAAGCATTCAGACATTGCTGCTGGCCGCCGAGACACGCGCCCGGCAACTGGAAAGCCATCTGCGCCAGAGCGAAACCGGCGAGCAGGCGCTCAATGCGGCCCGCCAGCAGCACGCGCAGGCCGAACAGGCGCTGCAAAACGCGGACAACCAGAGCAAGCTGCTGGAACAGAAGCAGACGACGCTCCAGACGCGGCAAACCGAACTCCGGCAAGCCTTGGCAGCGACGCGCGAGAAACTCGGGCAGCACACTTCCGACCTGCGCGCCCATTGCACCGAACACGGCTTCGCCGCGCCCGAAGAAGCCACCGCCGCCCCAAGCTGGCTGCAAGCGCGCGAGAGCGAATGGCAGCGCTGGCAGCAGCAGCAAAGCCGCCGCCACCAGATCGCCCCGCTGCTCACCCGTCAGCAAGCCGCGCTCGAAATGCGGCAGGCGGAGCACCGGCGCTGGCAGGAACGCCTGAACGCCCGGCACATTCCCTTGCCGCCCTGGTCGCCGGTAGCGTCCACATCGTCCGAAGAAGAAAACCCGGCCGACCCTGCGCAAGCCCTGACCGACTGCCAGAGCACAATCGAAGCGCTCAACAACGACCTCAGCCAGCTCGCCGGGCAACTCGGCCAGTTGCAGAAAGACGCGCAGCAGCAGGAAAAAGCCGCGCAGGAGGCCGAACTGACTTGGCAAAGCGCCCTCGCGGCCAGCCCCTTCGCCGATCCTGCCGCCTGGCAGGCCGCCCTGCTGCCCGCCGAACTGCGCGCGCAACTGGCAGAGAGGCAAAACGCCCGACGCGAGGCATTGCAACAGGCCGCCGCCCTGCATCATGCTGCTCAGGACAGGCTGCAAAAACAACAGGCGCGGCTGGCCGACGCCCCGCCGCTGCCACCGCTGCCGGAACTGGACAGGCAACTCACCGAACTCGGCGCAGCGCAGCGCGAAAACAGCGAAGCCCTGGGCGCGCAGCGCGCCCTGCTCGAACGGGACGCCCAGGCGCGCGCCAGCCAGCAGGCGCTATTTGCCGAAATCGCCGAAAAACGCGCCGACAGCGATTTCTGGCAGCATCTGGACGGCCTGATCGGCTCGGCCAAGGGCGACAAATACCGGAAATTCGCCCAGGGGCTGACGCTCGATCACCTGCTGCAACTCGCCAACCGGCACCTTGCCCGCCTGCACGGGCGCTACGCGCTGGCGCGCAGGACCAGCTGCGAACTGGAACTCGACATCGTCGATAGCTGGCAGAGCGACGCCCGCCGCGACACGCGCACGCTCTCCGGCGGCGAAAGTTTTCTGGTCAGTCTGGCGCTGGCGCTGGCGCTTTCCGATCTGGTCAGCCACAAGACCTCGATCGATTCCCTCTTTCTCGACGAAGGCTTCGGCACGCTGGATGCCGACAACCTCGATCTGGCGCTGGACGCGCTGGACAGCCTGAACGCCAGCGGCAAGGCCATCGGCATCATCAGCCACGTCCCCGGCCTGAAAGAGCGCATTCCGGTGCAGATCGAAGTGCGGAAGAACAGCGGCATCGGCTATTCGGAACTGCGGGTACGCGGCTGATTGCGTAATCCGCCCGAAAAAAACGCCGGGGCAGACCCTGGCCTGCCTCGGCGTTTTTTTCGCGAGGAATCCGGCGCGGATCAGCGCGGGAGTTAGGGAAGCGCTGAACCAATCCGTTTGCCCTGAGCTTGTCGAAGGGCATCACCTGCCCAATCAAGGGCTTCGACAGACTCAGCCCGAACGGGTTTGCTTGATTCAGAACCTCCTTAGCGCGGGAGTTAGCGCGGGAAATACATCCTGGCCTTGTCGAGCTTGTACGTCCACGGCAGGCCGGTGTTCTTCCAGCCATTCACCGCGCGCTGCCCGGCATACGGCCCTTCCTTCGCCATGTCGCCCTCGAAGCCTTCGGCGACGCTGTACACCTTGCCGTAACCGGCGGCCAGCAGGCGATCCGCCGCTTTCGAGCTGCGGTCGCCGGAGCGGCAGATGAGGATGATCACGGCCGACTTGTCGAGCCTCATCTGAGCCAGGCGGCGCTCGATTTCCGGCACGAAATCAGGATTCTGTTCGAGCTTGTACATGTGCCGCTTGTCGTCCCAATCGGCCAGCGCCGGCGGATGCTCGGCAAACGGCACCAGCGCGTCGGCATTGCCCGGCCAGCCGACGTACATCGCCTCGGCCCGCGTGCGGATGTCGAACAGGGCGACCTGCTCGGGATTCTGCCGCTTCATGTCATAAGCGAGCGCCGGGGTCAGGTACAGGGCGGCCTTGCTGCGCTTGATTTCCGGCAGGTTCGCCCAGTCCTCGCTGCCCGGCGTCCAGTCCGCGGCGTGCGCCGCGGCGCAAAAGGCCAGACACAGGCCGCTCAGGAAAATTCTGCTTTTCTGGATAGTCATGATGAGTCCTCGTTCTCGGTAGGGGAATGCGGATTAAATCATAAAATACTAATAAACACTTCTTTGCCAGCGCAAGCAGTAAGCCTGGGCGCATCGGTTAGAATTCGACCTTTGCCCAGCCCAAGCCCATACGCATGATCAAGCGCACCGTGTTTTTCGTCTCCGACAGCACCGGCCTCACGGCGGAGGCGCTGGGCCATAGCCTGCTGACGCAGTTCGAGGATGTCGAATTCAAGCTGGTGCGCATACCCTTTCTCGACAACGTCGACAAAGCGCAGGATGCGCTGCAGCGCATCAACGCCCAAGGCGAGATCGACGGCATGCGCCCCATCGTGTTCACCACGCTGGTCAACAGGGACGTTGCAGCCATCGTGCATCAGGCCGACGCCTTCTGTCTGTCCTATTTCGACAGCTTCCTCGCCCCGCTGGAAGCCGAACTCGGCCTGAAATCCAGCCACACCGCCGGGCGCTCGCACGGCAAGGCCGACAGTCTGGATTACAAGCAGCGCATCGAAGCCATCAACTATACGCTGGCCCACGACGACGGCATCACCGACCGCGATCTGGCCGAAGCCGACGTCATCCTGGTCGCCGTCTCCCGCTGCGGCAAGACGCCGACCTCGCTCTACCTCGCCATGCAGTTCGGCCTGAAAGCCGCCAATTTCCCGCTCATCCCGGAAGATTTCGACCGTGGCCGCCTGCCCGGCACGCTGGAAAAACACCGCAGCAAGCTGTTCGGCCTCACCATCGAACCCGAGCGCCTGCACCAGATCCGCGAGGAACGCCGCGCCAACAGCAAATACGCCTCCCTGACGAATTGCCGCCACGAAGTCGCCGAGGCGGAAAAGATGATGCGCCGCGAAGGCATCCGCTGGCTCGATTCGACCACCAAATCCATCGAGGAAATATCCGCCACCATCCTGCAGGAACTCAATCTGCGCTAACCCCTTTTCCCGTGATCGAAATGCCCAGAATCAGCAAAGCCGTTTTCCCCATCGCCGGCCTCGGCACCCGCTTCCTGCCCGCCACCAAGGCTTCTGCCAAGGAGATGCTGCCGGTGGTGGACAAGCCCCTGATCCAGTACGCGGTGGAAGAAGCCTACGCCGCCGGTATCCGCCAGATGATCTTCGTCACCGGGCGCACCAAGCGCAGCGTGGAAGACCATTTCGATACCGCCTACGAACTGGAAAGCGAACTGGAGCGCGCTGGCAAGACCGAACTGCTGGAGGCCGCCCGCAGCATTGCCCCGGACGACATGATCTGCACCTACGTGCGCCAGCCGCGCGCCCTCGGACTGGGGCACGCCGTGCTCTGCGCGCGCGAACTGGTCGGCCAGGAAGCCTTTGCCGTCCTGCTGGCGGACGATCTGATGGTGGGCGAGCCTCCGGTCATGGCGCAGATGGTCGGGCAATACGCCGAATGGCGGGCGAGCATCCTTGCCGTGCAGGACGTGCCGCTCGAACACACGCGCCGCTACGGCATCGTCAGCGGCAACGCGCTCGGCGAGCAGCTCGTCGACGTCAACGGCATCGTGGAAAAACCCACCCCGGAAGACGCGCCGACGACGCTGGCGGTGGCCGGACGCTACATCCTGACCCACGGTATTTTCAACGAGCTCGCCAGTCTGCCGCGCGGCGTCGGGGGCGAGATCCAGCTTACCGACGGCATCGCCCGCCTGCTGCGCCGGGAGAAGGTATTCGCCTACCGCTACCGCGGCACCCGCTACGATTGCGGCAGCAAGCTCGGCTTTCTGCAAGCCACCGTCGATCTGGGCGAACAGCACGGCGAGGTCGGCAGCGAATTTGCCGCTTGGCTGCGCGAACGCGCTCAGGCTTGATTGTTGCGACGAACATTTCGCCAAAAAGCAATAAATTCCCAAAAAAACCGGCGTTCATCCGCGTCCAAAAACAAGGTTTTTCGCTTGATTCAGGACTGAACAGCATCAGGACTGAACGGCACCAGACGGCGGCGCACCTGTTCGAACAGGCAGACTGCCGCTGCCACGCCCACGTTCAGGGATTCAACCCCGCCCGGCATGGGAATGCACACGCGATATTGCGCGGCGGCGATCAGTTCCGGGCGCACTCCTTGCCCTTCCGCGCCAAAAATCCAGGCAGCGGGCGCTCTCCAGTGGGTTTCGTACAGGGATTGCGCGCCTTCCAGGCAGGTCGCCAGGGTGCTGCCGCGATAATTTCCGACGAAATCCGGCAGATCGACCGATTCATGAATCGCCAGCAGAAAATGCGCGCCCTGCCCGGCGCGCAGCACCTTGGGCGACCACGGGGCGGTGCAGTCCGGGCTGAGCAGCACTTGCCGCACGCCGGCCGCCGCCGCAGTGCGCAGCAGGGTGCCGAGGTTGCCGGGGTCCTGCACGCCGTCGAGGAGGAGCGCATCGCTGGCAGGATCGGGTTGCAGCGCCGGCTGCGGGATGGACACGACGGCGACGATGCCGCTCGGCGTCTCGACCAGCCCCAGTTCGCGCAGCAGGGCGTCGCTGACCAGCGTTACCGGCCGCGTGCCGAGCCAGGCGAGAATTTCCCGGTTCCGCCGGGCGCTGTGGCTGACGATCAGCGTTTCCAGCGCGCCGTACTGCTTTTCCCAGGCTTCGACCAGATGCAGGCCGTCGAGCAGGGTCAGGCCGCGCTTCTTGCGCTCGCGCGCCGATTCGGCGAGTTTTTTCAGCCCCTTGTAGAAGGCGTTGTCGCGCGAGTGGATTTCCTTCATGGCAGCAGCGCCAGCTGCCGGGCGACCGGCGCGAAGCTCTTGCGATGCACGGGCGATGCGCCGTGGGCGGCGAGCGCGGCGCAGTGGGCGGCGGTCGGGTAGCCCATGTGGCGGTCGAAACCGTACTGCGGATAGCGCGCATGGAGCGCCAGCATGCCTGCGTCGCGCACCGTCTTGGCGAGGATGGAGGCGGCGGCGATGGAGGCCACCTTGGCGTCGCCCTGCACCACGGCTTCGGCCGGCATGGCGAGTTGCGGGCAGCGGTTGCCGTCGATCAGGGCGCGTTCGGGAACGACCTGCAAAGCGGCCACCGCCCGCTGCATGGCGAGTAGGCTGGCATGCAGGATGTTCAGGCGGTCGATTTCTTCCACGCTGGCTTCGGCCACGGCCCAGGCCAGCGCCTGCTCCCGGATCGTCAGCGCCAATGCCTCGCGTTTTCTGGCCGAGAGTTTCTTGGAGTCGTTCAGGCCGGCGATGGGCCGCGCCGGATCGAGGATCACCGCGGCCGCCACCACCGGCCCGGCCAGCGGCCCGCGCCCGGCCTCGTCGACGCCGCAGACCCGGCCTTGCGGGACGATCAGCGCAGGCATTCGAGCACCGCCTGGGCGGCCTTTTCCGCCGTGTTCTGGCGTAGTTGCAGGTGCAGATCGGTAAATGCCGCTTCGATCGCCGCCGCGTTTTCCTTATCGACGTAAAGCTGATTCAGGGCTTCGGCGAGGTTTTCCGGGGTCGCCGCATCCTGCAGGAATTCCGGCACCACGAAGCGCCCGCACAGCACGTTGGGCAGGCCGACGTAGGGCAGGTAGGCCATGCGCTTCATCAGCCAGTAGGAAAACCGGGCGATCTTGTAGGTGATGACCATTGGCCGTTTGATGAGGGCCGCTTCCAGCGTGGCCGTGCCGCTGGCGATCAGCGCCGCGTGCGCCGCGCCGACGGCGTCCTGGGCGTGGCCGAACAAGAGGCGGAAAGGCATGTCCGCCGCCTGCTGGCGATACAGCGCGGCCTCGAACTGCAGGCGCGTTTCGCGGGTCGCCAGCGGCACCACGAATTGCGCCTGCGGCTGGTAGCGTTCGCGGATCAGGCGGGCGGTCTGGATGAAGGTATCGGCCATGCTTTCCAGTTCGCCGCGCCGGCTGCCGGGCAGCAGGGCGAAAATCGGCACGGCATTGGGCAGGCCCAGTTTTTCGCAGACGGCGAGGCGGTCGGTGGTCAGCGGAATGCTGTCGGCCATGGGATGCCCGACGTAGCTGACCGGAATGCCCGCCTGCCGGTACAGCGGCGGGGCCCTCCGGAAACGGCGCCGCCAGCCTGATGGGCTA
>URNG01000094.1 GCA_900549295.1 uncultured Rhodocyclaceae bacterium | reverse complement strand
TTCGACCAGCTGCTGTTGTGCCGCAGCGTGCTGGGCGGCGAGCTGGGTCTTGTCCTGCTCGAGACGGTTCAGAGCTTCCTGCTGGGCAACGAGCTGGCTGTCACGTTCGACCAGCTGCTGTTGTGCCGCAGCGTGCTGAGCCTTGGTTTTTTTCAACAACGTTTCGATTTCACGGGCGCGCTCGGCAGCGAGCCGGGATTGTTCGTCGCGCTCGTTGCTGAGTTGTTTTTGCTGATTGTTTTGTGCCTCGCGGCGTGCATCGTAACTGCTTCCTTTTTTAGCCTGGCGCAGGCGGTCTGTTTTGGCTTCGTAGCGAATTTCGCTGACCAGACGCGATTCTGAATCGTTGAAGGTGATATCCGCCGGCAACAGATCAAGCAAGGCATCGGCTTCGAGGTATTCGCGGTTGTCTCGCAGGCGAAAGGCCAGCCACTTGAGGCGGTAGGCTTTGGGGTCTTCGGCGTAGGCGCGCCGGGCGGCGAGTACCACATGCGCTTTGTTGCAGCCTTTGAGATGGCGGGCAAGGGCCGTCCAGGCATTGGCTTTGTGGGTGGCAAAAACGTCTGCCGTTACCAGCAATTTTTCTGTTGCTGCGAAACCTTCTTTTTCATAGGTTTCGATCACTTTTTTGTATTCCTTGCCGCCTAGTACGTCTGGTGCCTGTTGCTTGCTTTGCCGCCAGATTTTCAGCAGTTTGCCGGGCAAGCTGGCAAGCGCGCCGGCATCGGCACTTTGGATGAGCAGATTGCCTAGGCGCGCAGGCAAGGCGTTGCTCGCTTCAATCTGTTGCAGCTCGCGCTGAATTTCGCTGAGTTTTTTCTGGCGCATCGTCTCCGCAAGAGCTTGCGGAAGTTCATCATCCACCCAGGCCGTAAGCGCGGTGTTTACATGCGGCGCGCTGCTGACACTTCCCTGCTCCAGTTCCTTGCACTTCAGGTAGTAGCGTTCAAGCTCTTCTTGCACCAGGTGGAGTTGCGTAAGCAGGAGCTCGTTTTCTTCTTCCAGCTCTTTGCGGAGATCGTCCGGGTTTTGTGGATTTTCAGTGTTCATCATGGTTTTTTTTCAGATGCCTCGGGCGTCGATCAGGCGCTGCGCCGGGGTGGGTTTTAACGAGATATACCGGAATTGCGCGTGATTGACCAGTACGAGCAGAATATCGGCCCAGGCCAAGGCTGCTGCGGCCTCTATTTTTTTTGCCCCCATCTGCACCAGGTTGGCGGGGAGGTTTTCGAGGTTGGGTTCGATCACGCCCAGTCTGTCGCCATGACAGCGGGCCAGATGTTCGGCGATGTGCAGGGCGGGGCTTTCGCGCAGATCGTCAATATCGGGTTTATAGCTCAGGCCAAAACAGGCAATGCGCACATCCCGGCCCAGCCCCTGGGCCTGTAATTCGGCAATGCCCTGCTCCACCTTGTCGATGATCCAGCGCGGCTTGGCGTCATTAACCCGGCGCGCGGTGGAGATGAGTCTGGCCTGTTCAGGGGCGCTGCTGACGATGAACCAGGGGTCGACGGCGATGCAATGCCCCCCTACCCCACAGCCCGGCTGCAAAATATTGACACGCGGGTGGCGGTTGGCCAGCGCGATCAGTTCTTGAACATTGATACCTTGTGCATCGCAGATCATCGAGAGTTCGTTGGCAAAGGCGATGTTGACGTCACGGAAACTGTTTTCCGCAAGCTTGCATAGTTCGGCAGTGCGCGCATCGGTAAGGATGCATTCCCCCTGCACGAACAGTTTGTAAAGCGCAACGGCAGCCTGTGAACACCGGGGTGTCATGCCACCGATAACGCGGTCGTTGGCAACCAGTTCATGCACCGTGCGTCCGGGCAAAACGCGCTCCGGGCAATGCGCAATGCGAATATCGGATTGCTCACCCGCCTGCTGCGGAAAGCTGAGGTCTGGCCGCGCTTGCGCCAGCCAGGCCGCGAGTTTTTCTGTCGTGCCGACCGGGGATGTGGATTCGAGAATAACGAGATTACCCGGCACCAGCACCGGGGCAACCGAGCGGGCTGCTGCTTCGATATAACTCAAATCAGGCAGGGGAAACGGGTTGCCCGCACCTTCCGCAGCCGTGCGGAAGGGAGTGGGAACCGCAATCAGAAAGGCATCTGCGGGTTCGGGCGTAGTCGTCGCATGCAGATACCCTGCTCCCACCGCCGCCTGAACCAGCATGTCCAGTTCCGGTTCAACGATATGAACATTGCCCTTGTTGACGGTTTCAACCACATGCAACGACACGTCAACGCCAATCACCCGCTTTTTACGCGAGGCTAACAAGGTGGCGGTGGGCAGGCCAATGTAACCTAGGCCAATGATGGAGATACGGTCCATTTCAGGAGCTGTATTAAAAATTGAAAGGCGTTTGCAGAATCTGCGCGATTCTAACCGCTGCTTTGCCATCGCCATAAGGATTATGGGCGCGGCTCATGGCGGCGTAGGCGGTGGGGTTGTCGAGCAGGCGTGCGGTTTCGTTCACGATGGCGGCAGGGTCGGTGCCGACGAGTTTTACCGTGCCGGCTTCCACGGCTTCGGGGCGCTCGGTGGATTCGCGCATGACGAGAACGGGTTTACCCAACGCAGGCGCTTCTTCCTGAATGCCGCCTGAGTCGGTAATAAGCAGGCAGGCCCGATCCATGAGGTAAACAAAGGGCAGGTAATCCTGCGGTTCGACCAGGCAGATGTTGCCGGTGTTGCCGAGCATGCGGTGCACGGGTTCTTGCACCTGGGGATTGAGGTGTACGGGGTAGATGATTTGCACATCGCCACGCTGGGCCAGTTGTACTAGCGCCTGGCAGATGTGCTCAAACCCGCTGCCAAAATTTTCACGGCGATGCCCGGTGACAAGAATGAGGCGTTTATCGGGGTCGATGAAGTCAAATTGCTGGCTGAAGCGCTGCTGCAAACCGGGATCGGCGCGCAGGCGCTGGATCGCTTCCAGCAGGGCATCAATCACGGTGTTGCCGGTAATGTGGATGGCGGCGGGGTCTTTGCCTTCCGCCAGCAAATGGGTTTGTGCCTGTGCGGTGGGCGCAAAGTGGATGTCTGCCATCAACCCGGTAAGGCTGCGGTTCATTTCTTCCGGCCAGGGCGCGTATTTGTTGCGCGTGCGCAGGCCCGCTTCGACATGCCCGACTTTGATTTTTGCGTAAAAGGCAGACAGGCTGGCGGCAAAGCTGGTGCTGGTGTCGCCATGCACAAGGACAAGATCGGGCCGCCATGCCTGATACACATCCCGCATGCCCAGGAGAACCCTGGCGGTCATATCGCTGAGATCCTGCCCCGGCTGCATCAGATCGAGGTCAAAGTCGGGCCGGATGGCAAACACGTCCAGCACCTGATCCAGCATCTGGCGGTGCTGCGCCGTGACGCAAACCTTGGCCTCAAAGGCAGCATCAGCCGCCAACGCCTTGACGACAGGTGCCATTTTGATGGCTTCGGGACGCGTACCAAAAACAGAAAGAATTTTCATCCGGTTCTTGCGAGCACCTTAGTCGACATGGTCGAGCACAATGGCTTCCAGAAGTTTGAGGATGCCGACGAGCATGCAGGCAAAGATCAGCGTCAGGAAACTGTAGTAGATACGCCGTGGCTCCATCGGGTATTCCGGCAGGGAGGGCGCTTGCAGGACGGAGACTTTTTCCAGCATGCGTGTGGCGTCAATACGGCCTTTTTCAAGCGCGGTGAGGGCCGCTTTGTAAATGTCCTGCGTAAACGTGACTTCCAGTTGCAGACGCTGGAATTCTTCCATCGTGATGTTCAGGGTTTTGCCGCCGGGGTTCGCCAGTTTGGCGTTTTCCTGGGCAATCTGCCGGTCAACGGCGGCAAGCGACTGCCGGAGCATAAGCAGATTGGGATGATCACGATTCAGGTTTCTGGGTAAAGCGGCCAGTTGCGTCTGGATTTCCGCCCGTTTTTCCTCCAGCTTGCCGATCAGAGCGCCAAGGCTTTCGGCTGTTGCCTGGGGCGACAACAAGCCCTTTTTATTTTGATAGGCAAGCAATACCTGACTGGCTTCCTGGTGACGCTTTTGGGCCAGACTCACCTGAGATTCGAGAAAACTGACCTGGGCTTCGGCCATTTCGTGGCCCAGTTGGTTCATGTAACGCTCCCCCTCTGCAACCAGCGCGCGAGAAACAGCCAGCGCCATTTCCGGGGTATAGGCTTGCACCTTCAGGCGCAGCACACCGGCAAAATCATCATAGTCAATCGTCACGCGCGACAGGTAATGCCGGTGAAACCACTCGATGTCTTCCAGCCACATGCGGGAAACCGGATCACGGGAGGAATCGCTGTAATGCGCCTTCAATTGCAGCGTGGCATCCAGTTTTTTCAGCATGTCGATGGACAGCAGATATTCACGCAACAGTAATTGATCGGCGCGATTTACCCCGGCAACTCCGGCAATCACCATGCCGATGTCGATGGAAGGCGCGGAAACCGAATCTGTTTTCCGGATGATGATGCTGGTTTCCGAAACATAGCGGTCAGAAGCAAAAACCGCGAGGTAAGCAATGTTCAGCAAGGCACCGATCAGAACCAGCCCGATCAGGCGAGGAAAAAGGTGCATGTTGAAAAGATATTTTTGAGCTTTGCTCAAAGCGCCTGCTTGATTGATGACTGCTGCTTCTTGTGTACTCATTTTTTCAAAGTTTCCTTATAGGCTTTGAAAGCATCAGAAATATCGTCAAACCAGTGGGCCTGGCCCTGATAAAGAAAGATACCGGACTGGCAAAACTGTTTCAGCGAACCCTCATCGTGCGCAACCATGATGAGGCCCGCACGATTGGTCATGGTCTTGAACGCATCCGAGGCTTTTTTACGGAATCCGGCATCGCCTGCCGAGGTCACTTCATCGGAAATATAAATATCAAAATCAAAAGCCATCGACATGGCAAACTGGAGGCGCGATCGCATGCCGGACGAATAGGTTGTTACCTGTTCGTCGAAGTAACTGCCCAGTTCTGAAAAATCTTGAATAAAACGCAGGCGGTCTTCAAGATCATCAGTATGGCCATGCAGTCGGCAGACAAATTTGGCGTTCTGTCGGCCGCTCAACATCGGCTCCAGCCCTCCCTGCCCCATCGGCCAGGATAAACGGCAATGGCGCTGAACGCTGCCCTTATTGGGGCGATCAACCCCGCCAATGATGCGTAACAAGGTGGATTTGCCTGCGCCGTTGCCGCCGATCAGCCCGACGTTGGTACGCGCCGGAATGGTGAGATTCACCCCTTGCAACACCCAGCGGCCTACCCCGCGTTCTGTCTTGTATCGCTTGTACAGGTTGTCGACGACGATCATCGCATCACCAGTTGATCGTCATAACGCCGGAACAGCAGCAGCCCAAGAAATACGGTGCTGATAGCGCAGGCATACAAATAAGCGATGCTGGTGCCGGGAACCACGTAATAACCTGAGAAAAACCCGGCGCGCACCAGTTCAATTCCGTGCGCGACCGGGTTGAACATGAGGTAATCAATGTAGGGTTTGGGAATTGCAGCCAGCGGAAAAATCACGCCTGAGATGATGTACATCGGCATCATGATAATTTTCAGCACATGCTGGGATTCCGGCACAAGCTCAATCAACACTGCCGCAATCAGGCCATAACCGATGGCGAACAGCCACAGCCCCAGGGCCGCCAGCAGAACCCACAAAGAATCCGCGGGCAGCACCTGATGGCCGAGCAGCGCAACCGCGCACAAAATAACCGCGCTCACCAGGCACATCACAAAGGCTTCCAGAACCGCCCGTGCAATTACCGTATCAAACGGTTTGAGCTGACGATAGGTAAAAAATGGTTTGTTGGAATCCACGGCATGACTCACCTGTGTTCCCGTGCGGCGAAACAGGAAGAACGCCAACATGCCCGCGACGATCCATATCACGACATCGGCATTGCTCACCGTGCGCATGCGGATAACAGTAAACACAAAAGTTATGAATCCGATATGCATCACCGGTTCGGCCAGCAACCAGAACCACGCGGCGCGCATGTCAAACAGGCGGTCGACGGCTTCGCGCAGGAAAATGGCCCGCCAGACGGAAAAACTGATCGCCAGAGGATCGCGCATGGCTTACTGGAACGCCCGGTTCAAAGTGGTTGCCGGAGAAGCCACCGTTACGATCAGGCGCAGGAATTTGTTCAACTCCGCTTCGGGCGAATTGGCGACATAGATCACGTCCTTGTTACGCACCTGGAAGTTTTGTGTCGCAAAAAATGCGGCAGGATCACGCAGGTTGATGCGATAGACGACGGGAATGGTGCCATCGCTGGCAGAAAGCAAGGTGCTGTCGGGGGCCACTTGCTGTTTATCGGCAAACCGGAACACGAATACGCCACGCGCATCGGCCCGGTTATCCGCCAACCCCCCGGCTCGGGCCAGGGCTTGAGCGAGCGAGATGCCTTTGGCTTCAAATGGAATTTCCTCGTTTTTACCCGTTGCGCCCAGGATGGAGAAACTCTGTGACTGGTACAGGGCCGTCACCACATCCCCCGGCTGCAAGGGAATATTCTGGCCGGGATCACGAATAATCAGATCGAGAGGCATGCTTGCCGTCACTTCAGCCCGTGAAATCTGCACGGTCATCAGGTGCACGGGCTGATTCACTCCGCCGCCAGCCGCCAGAGCGTCGAGCAGACGCTCGCCACGGGCGGTCAGCGGCATGCGCACACTGTTTTTGACATCGCCGACAATGGTGACGTTGGCGGTATTGTTCCTGATTACCCTGACCAATGCCTGCGGCTGGTTGGCCTTGCCGGACAGGCGGCGCACAATTTCAAGCTCGACCTGCTGGGGGCTGCGCCCCGCGACCGGAATACGACCGGCGAAAGGTATGCTGATCTTGCCATCGGAGGCCACCATCTGCTCGGGAAAAACCACGGGCCGCGTCGAGGGCACCCCCGTCCCCGGATCGAGGCTAACCGCGCCAAACAGCATGGTGGGCGGCGCTTCCCAGACAGATACCTCGATCACATCCCCCGGCCCCACCAGATGATCCCTGCTCAACTGCGGAGGAAAAACCTGATCGAAACGCACAGGCCGCGTCGCTGACGCCAGCTTGCGCGCCAGGGCGTCATCGACATCGAGCAGATGCACGCCGGCAATCGTTTCACTTTCCGGCACGGTTTCGATTTGCGCAGCACTAGGCCCCGATGCCGACATCCAGTCAGGCATGGTGCTGCAGGCAGACAACAGCATCGTCAGTGGCAGAACGCAGCCCAACAATCGTAGATTGGTCATGGTCGGGAAAATCGAAAAATATGAGAAGTTGCACATTTTAATCTGAACGTCTCTTGTCTATTACTCAATCTGGCAAACGTGCAGGCTGTTCACCAGGCGATCAATGTCTTTTTCTTCATGTGCCGACGACAGGAAGAAGCGCAAACGCGCGGCTTTTTCTTCAACAGCAGGATGGATGATGGGCTGCGCATTGATACCGGCCTGAAACAGGCGGTTGGAAAGCTGTATCGCCTTGATGGAGTTCCCCACCAGAGCGGGGATAACAGGAAACCCCTGCGCCAGCCCGGTATCGACGCCAGCCTCCTGCATGCCCGCCAGACAATACTGGCTGATCGCCCGCAGGGCAGCAACCCGCCCGCTTTCCTCCCGCATGATCTGCAAGGCAGCCAATGCCGCCGCCGCCAGCACGGGGGCCAAACCGACGCTGTAGACGAACCCCGGCGCAGCGTATTTGAGCATGCTGACCAAAGCCTTATCGCCAGCGATATAGCCGCCGCAACTGGCAAGCGATTTACTCAGCGTACCCATCCAGATGTCGACATCCTTGCCGCAGAGGCCAGAATGTTCATGGCTACCCAAACCGCGCGCGCCCAGAACACCGAGGGCATGCGCTTCGTCGACCATGAGAAAAGCCTTGTGGCGTTTCTTGATTTCGATGAAGCGTGCAAGCTCGGGCGTGTCGCCATCCATACTGTACAGCCCTTCGATCACGATGAGTACGCGCTCGAAATTGACGCGTATTTCGCTTAGAAGCTGATCCAGCTTCTGGTGATCGTTGTGCGCAAAACTGCGCCGCGTCGCGCCCGACAAACGGATGCCTTCAAGCACGCTGTTATGGATAAGCGCATCGTGCACCACCAGATCCTTCGGGCCGAACAGGGTGCCGATGGTGGTGACATTGGTAGCGTGTCCGCTCACCATCACCACGCAGTCTTCCACCCCGTAGACATCGGCCAGGGCTTCTTCCAGTTCGCGCTGAACCGGACGCTCACCCGCTACCAGACGGCTGGCCGAAGGCGAAGTCCCGTAACGCTCGATGGCGTCAATCGCAGCCCGATTGACGCGGGCGTCACCGGACAGGTTGAGGTAGTTATAGCTGGAGAAATTCAGATAGGTTCTGCCGTTGATCTGGCTGCTAGCCCCGGCCAAGGCATCATGCGTTTTGAAAAACGGATTGTCGATCCCGAACTGGCGAGCGCCAGCCTGCTGGATTTGAATGTTCTTGTAAGCCGGGTAAGCAGAAAACTGGCACAAGGCCGCATCAACTTTGGAACCGCCCGCCCCTTGCCGGGATTGATCGAGCGCGGCCTCCTGCGCTGCGCTGCGGCGCGCCAGAAAACGATGCACCAGTTGCGCCTTGGCTTGATCGACCAGACCGGGCTTGTGTTTGTTCATTTCAACACCTTGTCCGCCACGACCAGCAAAGCCTCCGCTTGCTCCAGGCACTCTTTGAACACGCTAAGGGTGATCGACTCACCATCGTAGTCAGACAGGTTGCGCTGCTTGCGCAGACCATCCAGCACCCGTACGGTTGAAGGCTCTACGCCCATCGTATGCACCAAGCATTGCAACGTGATTTGGTGATGCCCTGGCCTGCTGGTCGGGGTGCGAAAGCCCTGCTTGAGCAGCGCCGCATCGGCTATGGCCCGAATGGTTGTGTAAGCACAGTCAAACCGTGTTTCCAGGCTATTTTCCACACGCCGTGCATCTTGCAGCCTGCCGCGTGCCACGTTGAGCATTTTTTCCAGCAACTCTGACGAAAAAGGCACAGCGTCCAACTGGCCTATGCGTTGCAAATTCAGGAATTGCTCAGAGGTCATTCACGCTCCCCATCACAAAAAGTTTGGGCTTGTTCAGCAACTCGGTCACAAAGGTGTTTCCTTCGTTCTGTTTCGCCTGCCACTCCTGACGGGTCATCACCTTGGGGTTGATCTCCCGTGCCAACGTTGTCTGCACGTCGTAGAGCGCGTTGACCACCTGACCAAAACCGGCACTGCCAATCACCATCACATCCACATCACTGTGCGTCGTTTCAGTCGCACCGGCAATTGACCCAAACACGAATGCTACCTCGACCTGCTCTCCCAATGCCTGAAAAGCGCCGGCCAGCACATCATGCAGCCCCGTGGTTTTGCGTATCAGCCCGGACAATTCAGGGTAAACCGGATGCTCGGTATTGGCACTGAACCGGGCCAGGTTGCCGACTCTTTCCACATTCAGCAGCCCCGTCGCCGTCAGGACATCCAGTTCTTTCTTGAGGGTGCCGGGCGATGCGCCGGTCAGGCGTGCCAACTCGCGCAAATGCACCCGTTGTTGCGGGTTCATCAGCAACAAAGCCAACACCTTGCGGCGGTACTGGTTGGGAAAAAGCAGATCCGATACAGACATCTATGTTTTCTTTTAAGACACGTTCGTTTTCACACAAGAAACAATTTATCCTTTTACCCAAGACAAGGTCAAGCAAACCCCAGGCTTTAGTCCAAAATTGATGAATCTCCCATATCGGCGACGATGCGCTCGATTTGGCCTGCCTGCAATTCAACGCCATGCCGGTTTGCCAGTGCCTGCACGTTGCCTGCCGCATCGTCGGCTCCGGTTTCCTCGCCTTGGATACGTTCGACGATGCGCGCCGTGACTTTTTCCACGCTCGGCCCTTCATTGAGCATCATGGCGGGTATCTGGATGCCAAAGCGCCTTTCCAGCCCCAGGGCAAGCTCGACGCCCATCAGGGAATCCAATCCCAAATCATGGAGTGAGCGTGCAGGATCAATGCGCTCCGGCCCAATGGCGAGTACCTGAGCGACTTCCTGCGTCACCAGTTGATGGATGATGCCGTGGATTTCTGCCGGTGTTTTGCCCGCGATCAGCGCCTGAAAATCTTCCAGGTTACCCGCGTCGACGCCCTCTTCCGCTGCCATCTGGCGCAAGCGGGCAAAGCGTCCTGTCGCTGCGGAAGGCAGGATGCGCGCAAGATTCGGCCAGGAAAAATCGCCAATCGAAAGATTTCCACCCCGCCCCTGCAAGGCTTTTTCGAGCATTTTCAGGGCCATGGCCGTTTTGAGCGGCGCGGCACCCAGGCGATTTTCCAGACTATCGCGTACGGCGCTGTTGCGCGTGAGATAGCCCGTATCGCCAATCGGCCCCCAGCCGATACAGGTCACGGGCAAACCGGCTGCGCGGCGGTGGATGGCCAGCCCTTCCAGCCAGGCATTGGCGGCAACATAGCTGGCCTGGCCCGGATTGCCGATATACGTGGTCACCGAGGAGTACAGCAGGAAATGATCCAGAGCCATGTTGCGCGTCTGGACATGCAGTTGCCAGGCACCCTTGATTTTTGGCTCCAGCACGTGCTGCATACGTTCGGCATCGAGATTGGGAATGAGCGCATCATCAATCACCATGGCGGCATGGAAGATGCCCTTGAGCGGCTTGTCTGCCGGAATGGCGGCAAGCAGGGCCGTCAGGGCGGCGGGGTCGGTGACATCGCAGCGTACCATTTCCACTTCCGCCCCGAGAGCGCTCAGGTTCTGCTCGATTCCTTCTGCTCCTGGCGTATCCTTGCCGCGCCGGCTGGCGAGGATCAAGCGGCCGGCGCCGTGTTCAGCCAGCCAATGCGCCGTCGCCAGGCCGAAACCGCTCAAACCGCCAGTCACCAGATAACTGGCATCGGCTTTGAAGCGCAGTGTGTCAATGGTTGGCACCAGGGTTTGCGGTGTGATTTCGGCATCGGCAAAACTCACCACCACCTTGCCAATCTGGCGTGCCTGCTGCATGTAGCGGAAGGCATCCACGACTTGCCCGGCGGGGAAACTGCGTAGCGGCAGGGGGAAGAGATGCCCGGCTGCAAACAGATCCATGACTTCGCGGAACAGACGGTCGGCCAGTTGCGGACGGGCAATCAGGAGCTGGTCGGCGTCGATGCCGAAATAGCTGATGTTGTCCTTGAAAGGCCGCAGACCGACCGGCGTGTTTTCAAAGAAATCGCGTTTGCCCAGTTCCAGGAAACGCCCGAAGGGACGCAACACGTGCAGGTTACGGCGGATGGCTTCACCGGCCAACGAGTTGAGCACCACATCGACGCCTTCCCCGCCGGTGGCGGCGAGAATTTGGTCAGCGTAGGCCAGACTGCGCGAATCAAATACGTGATCTGCCCCCAGCAACTCGACGAACAGGCGTTTTTCGTCATTCCCGGCGGTAGCGAAAATCTCGGCACCCAGATGGCGGGCCAACTGGATCGCGGCAATACCGACGCCACCGGCAGCACCGTGAATCAGCACACGCTCGCCCGGCTGCACATTGGCCAGATGGCAGAGCGCGTAATACACCGTGAAGAAAGTGGTAGGCACGGTGGCCGCCGCTTCAAAACTCCAGTTTTCCGGTTTGCGTATGACGGCGCTGGCGCGGGTGACGACATGACTGGCAAAGCAGGCCGAACCAAAGCCCATGACGGCATCGCCAGGCCGCAGATCATCAACACCAGCCCCAACCCGGCTGACGATGCCGGAAAACTCCAGCCCCAGGCTGGCACCGGCAAAGCCATTTTCCACCGCTTCATCGGGCAACAAGCCCATGACGTACATGACATCGCGGAAATTGAGGCCGGTTGCTTGCGGCCGCACTTCGATTTCGCCTGCTTGCAGGGTTTTTTCTGCTTGCACCAGCCATGTGAGATTGCGTAACTGGCCGGGCGTGCGGAAATCGAGCTGGTAGCGGTTTGGCGTTACGCCAGCGTGCGTTGACCGTAATTTGCTGCGCTGCATGCGCGGCACGAAACGTCCGGCTTCGCTTAAAACCACTTCGCTTTCCTGGGAGCCAGCCGCTCCGGCAAGAAGCTCTGCGTAAAGAGCGATGGTGTTCAGGGCGTCCGGTTTGGCGTTCACATCGGGCGTTGCAGGCAGGTCAATCAGCCGAGCCTTCAACTCGGGCAACTCGTTCGTCACCACCCGCAAGAAGCCCCATAGCGCGGCCTGATCCGGCTGGTTGCGCGCCGTTACCCCATCGAGCAGCGCGCCGCCCCGGGTGATGACCTGCAACTGCGGCACCGGGTTCTGCTGCGCCAGAAACTGCACCAGAGCAAAAAGCTCTTGCAGGGTATCGGTGTTGTCAGCGGCTCCTTCAGGGGCCAGCCAGATGATCTGGTCGATTTTTTCCTGCGCGACGCAGGCCTGGATGGCTTCTGGTGAATCCGTGCGATGTACCGCGTGGCAGGCCGCAAGGCGTTCCACCAGCGGCTGCACATAGGCGGCATCGGGCGCTCCCGCATGCACCAGCCAGTGCAGCGCGCCATCGGCTTTTGGCTCCCTCGGCCCGGGCGACTCCGGGCA
>URNG01000093.1 GCA_900549295.1 uncultured Rhodocyclaceae bacterium | reverse complement strand
GGCCACCGGGTCCTGCGGCGCCGGCTGCGGCGGGCGCAGCAAGCGGGCCTGATTCCGCTGGCGATGGGCGGCGCGCCCTGGGAACATACCTTGCTGTTCGAAGCGGTGGCTGCTGGTCTGGGCGGTGCCGAGTTCTACCGGCGCGCCTTTCTCGAACTCGATCCCGAGGCCTTGAACGGGCCTTTGCCGGAACAGATTTTTGCGCGGATGAGCGTGCTGCGCGGTTTCCTCGATCCGGGGTTCCGCACCCGTAGCTGGGATGAGGCGACGCGTCTGGTGCGCCGTGGCCGCGCCTTGTTGCAGGTGCAGGGGAGCTGGGTGGCGGGGGAATTCCGCTTTCGCAACTGGCGTGCCGGCGAGGATTTCGAGTGCCTGCGTTTTCCCGACACGCAAGGCATGTTTCTGTTCAACAGCGACCAGTACATCCTGTTCAAGGCGGCTGCGGCGGATGCAAAAACGCGCGCGCGTTTCGTCTCGACCCTGATGCGCAGCGACTTGCAAGCGGAACTCAACATTGCCACGGGAGCCGCTCCGGCCCGCGTCGATGTGCCGCGCGAGGCGTTCGACCATTGCGGGCGCCAAGCCATCAGCGACCTGCGCGGGGCCAACATGCGGCGCACCCTGATGGGTTCGATTGCCATGGGCAATGCCAATCCGGGGCCGGTCAAGGAAGCGATTTACCTGGTCGTGCACGATCACCTGCTGGGGCGCACCAGCGATGCCGAGGCCGCCCGGCGTTTGCGCCAGGCCATCGCGCAGGCCCACCTTTCTGAACGTTCGCCATGAAAATTCTCGACCGCCTGAAACTCACCGGCAAGATCGTCCTGCTCCTCTCGCTGCTCGGCAGCCTGGCGGTGATGATCACGCTCTATGCGCTCATCCAGTTGCGGGCGGTCGATCATGATTACCGCGCCCTGCTCGAGCGCGATGCCCAGGCTTCCCTGCTGGTCGGCGCGGCGCTGCTCGATCTGAGCGACGCGAGCCGTCTGGTGTTTGCCGTGCTGACGGAGCAGGAAGAAAGCCGGATGCGCGCCGCGCAGCAGCACCTGGACAGGCAACAGGCGGATTTCCGCCAGAAGCTGGCGGAAATCCGCCCCCTGATTCCGCAGGCGGCGGATCAGCTCGCTGTCATCGAAGGGCAGCAGGTGCGCTTATTCACGCAGGCGGCAGCGATCGTCGATGCGGCCGCCCGCTGGCGGGGCGATCGCGCCCTGGACATCATCCATGACCAGTTCGATCCCGATTTGCGGGCGCTGCGCGACAACATGGACGCCGTGCGCGATCAGACCGTCGCCCATTTTCAGGAGACTTCGGATCAGCTCAGCGCAACGACCCGGGCCACCCTGCGCAACACGGCGCTGGCGGTGGGGCTGGCGCTCCTGTGCGTGGGGGCGCTGGCGGTGTGGTGGTCGCTGACGCACATCGCCAACCCGATCCGGCAAATGACGCAGGCCATGCGCCGGCTGACTTCGCGCGATTACGGCCTGACCATCGCCCATACTGGGCGGCACGACGAGGTCGGTGAAATGGCGCAGGCGCTCCAGGTGTTCCGTGACAATCTGCAGCACGCGGAATATCTGGAAATCGCCAAATTGCAGGCGGAGCAGGTGGCGCGCGCCAAATCCGCCTTTCTCGCCACCATGAGCCACGAGATCCGCACGCCGATGAATGCCATCATCGGGTTGACGCAACTTTCCCTGCGCCGGCCACTGGCGGCGGATCAGCGCGAGCGGCTGGAAAAGATCCTGCGCGCCAGCCAGCATCTGCTGGGAGTCATCAACAACATCCTCGATTTTTCCAAGATCGAAAGCGGCCACATGGCCGTCGAATCCATCCCCTTCGTACCCCGGCAACTGCTCGAGGACGTGCGCGAAATGCTGGCCGAAAAGGCAGCGGAAAAAGGGCTGCGCCTGCGCGTCGAGATGGCCGACGATCTGCCCGTGCTGCTCGGCGATCCCCTGCGTATCAGCCAGATACTCCTCAATTACGCCAACAATGCGATCAAGTTCAGCGCCAAGGGCGAGATCGTTCTGCGCCTTGCGCTGCAACGCGACGGCAGCCAGTCATCGCTGTATGGCGAGGTCGAGGATCATGGGATCGGCATGAGCGAGGATCAGGTGCTGGCCCTGTTCGAGCCTTTTCATCAGGCCGATGCCTCGATTACCCGGCGCTATGGCGGCACCGGGCTGGGGCTGGCGATTTCGCGCAGTCTGGCCAAACTGCTGGGCGGCAGCGTGGGCGTCGAGAGCACGCCCGGCGCGGGCAGCACGTTCTGGTTCCGGGTGCGGGTGAACGTGGCGGAAAACCTGGCTGCGCCGCTGCCGCAGGCCGCAGCGTGGCGCCCCTCGCCCAATGTCCTGCATGGGCTGCGGGTGCTGCTCGTCGATGACAACGAACTGAATCGCCTGGTCGCCAGTGAATTGCTCGAGGAAGCCGGCATCACCGTCGATCAGGCGCATGACGGACGCCATGCCATCGCCCGCCTGCAACAGGCTGCCGACGGTTATTACGACGCCGTGCTGATGGACATGATGATGCCCGAACTCGACGGTTGCAGCGCCACCCGGCTCTTGCGTCGGGACCCGCGTTTCGAACATCTGCCCATCATCGCCATGACGGCCAACACCAGCCCGGAAGACCGCGCCGCCTGCGAAGCCGCGGGGATGAACGGGATGGTGGCCAAACCGATCGACGAACAGGCGCTGTGGCGCGTGCTGACCCAGCATTGTCAACCGGCGCTGGCGGCGCGGATGCCTGGCGACGACGCTTCCGGATTCGACCCTGCCTGCAATTCCGACACCGATCCCGATCTCGACCCCGCCGCCGCTGCCGACGACGATCCCCGCTTCGATGCGCGCCCCCTGCGCCGCATGCAGGACAAGCTCGGTGCCGAACGCTTTGCCCGGATGCTGCATCTGCTTTTGGCCGATTGCCGCCAGCGGGCCACACAAGCCCGCCTGCTGGCAGGGCAGGCGGAGCTGCCGCTCGAAGCCCTGCGCAAACAGGCGCACGATCTCATCGGCACGGCGGGCCATGCCGGCTTGAAACGGCTGGGGCAACTGGGCCAGAATCTGCGCCGGGCGCTGCACGATGACGATCTGGCAGCAGTGCGTTTGCTGCTGCGGGACATCGAAACAGAGCAAACGCAAGCCCTGACGTGGTTGCAGGCGCAGTTCGGTGTTGAGACAGATGCAGAGCCAGACAGCGCGGAGGACGAAAATGCGTGAACCGAACGTGAGTGGCCGCCGCCAGAGCGATCATCCCGACGACGATCCGCGTCCCAAGGTGTTGCTGGTCGACGATCAGCCGCTCACCCTGATGTTCGCTGCCGCCGAACTGGAAGACATGTGCCAGCCCATTCTGGCCCACGACGGCGAAGAAGCCTTGCGCCTGGCGCGCAGCGAGCAGCCGGTGCTGATCCTGCTCGGCGTGCGCATGCCCGGCATGGATGGTTTCGAGGTGTGCCGCCGCTTGAAGTCCGACGCCCGCACCGCGCACATCACCGTCATCTTCCTCACCGCCGCCGATGAGGAAAGCGACGAAACGCGCGGCCTCGATCTGGGGGCCATCGATTACATCGGCAAACCCTTCCGCCCGCCCATCCTGCGCGCCCGGGTGCGCAACCAGCTCCTCAGTCAGCGCCAGCGTCAGCAGCTCGAACGCATCGCGCAGATCGACGCGTTGACCGGCATCGCCAATCGCCGCTGTTTCGACGAGCGCCTGCTCACCGAATGGGAGCAGCACCGGACCGGCGGACAGCCGCTGGGACTGTTGCTGCTCGACATCGATCATTTCAAGCGTTACAACGACAGTCTCGGTCACGCCCGGGGCGACCAGGCGTTGCAGCAAGTGGCCGCCGCCCTGGCCCGGCAGATGCGCCGCGAGGGCGATCTGGTGGTGCGCTACGGCGGCGAGGAATTCGCCTGCATCCTGCCGCGCACCGACATGCAGGGGGTCGTGCAGATCGGGCAGCGCGTGTGCGATGCCGTGCGCAGCCTGCATCTTCCCCATCCCGATTCCAGCGCCGGCCCCTGGATGAGCGTGAGCGTCGGCGCCTGGAGCGTCATGCCCGCAGCCGACGCCATGCCCGGCAGCTTGCTGGAGCAGGCCGACCGGTGCCTCTACCGGGCCAAAGCCGCCGGGCGCGACCAGCTCGTGGCGGCATCGACAGCGTAGGCCAGGGCGGAGGGTTTTTCCGGCGTGCGGAAAAACCCCGAAGCGCTGCGGCCAACCCGGCGTGCCGTTCCGTCGCTGCAAGCCAGGAGGGGATTCTGAGTTAAAATCCAAGGTTTCGTTTCAACCTCGAGCCATCATGAAAAGCGCCGAAATTCGCCAGAAATTCCTTGATTTCTTTGCCGCCAAAGGACATCAGATCGTGGCTTCCAGTTCGCTGGTGCCGCACGACGATCCGACGCTGCTCTTCACCAACGCCGGCATGAACCAGTTCAAGGACGTGTTTCTCGGTTTCGACAAGCGCCCCTACAGCCGCGCCACCTCCTCGCAAAAGTGCGTGCGGGCGGGCGGCAAGCACAACGATCTGGAAAACGTCGGCTACACCGCGCGCCATCACACCTTCTTCGAGATGCTGGGCAATTTCAGCTTCGGCGATTATTTCAAGCGCGACGCCATCCAGTACGCCTGGGAACTCTTGACCGAGGTCTATGGCCTGCCGCAAGAGAAGCTGATGGTCACGGTCTATGCCGAGGACGACGAAGCCTACGACATCTGGCATAAAAAGATCGGCCTGCCCGCCGAAAAGATCGTGCGTATCGGCGACAACAAGGGCAGCCGCTACGCCTCCGACAACTTCTGGATGATGGGTGATACCGGCCCCTGCGGTCCGTGCACCGAAATTTTCTACGATCACGGCGAACAGCACTGGGGCGGTCCCCCGGGGTCGCCGGAAGAGGACGGCGACCGTTTCATCGAAATCTGGAACAACGTTTTCATGCAGTTCAATCGCGACGAGCAGGGCGTGATGCACCCGCTGCCCAAGCCCTCGGTCGATACCGGCATGGGGCTGGAGCGCATTTCGGCGGTGTTGCAGGGCGTGCACGCCAACTATGAAATCGACCTGTTTCAGGCGCTGATCGCCGCCGCTGCCCGCGAAACCAGCGATGCGGGCATGCATTCGCCCTCGCTCAAGGTGCTGGCCGACCACATCCGCGCCTGTTCCTTCCTGATCGCCGACGGCGTGATTCCGGGCAACGAAGGGCGCGGCTACGTGCTGCGCCGCATCATCCGCCGCGCCATCCGCCATGGCTACAAACTGGGCGCGCGCGCCGCCTTCTTTCACAAGATGGTGCCCGATCTGGTGGCGGAAATGGGCGAAGCCTATCCGGAACTGAAGGAAAACCAGGCCAAGGTGACGGCGACCTTGAAGCAGGAGGAAGATCGTTTCTTCGCCACCATCGAAAACGGCATGGCGATTCTCGAAGGCGAACTGGCCGACATGGCGGCGCGCAGCGCCACGGTGTTCGCTGGCGAAACCGCGTTCAAGCTGCACGACACCTACGGTTTTCCGCTCGATCTGACTGCCGACATCTGCCGCGAGCGCAACGTCACCGTCGACGGCGCTGCCTTCGACGCCGCGATGGCCCGCCAGAAAGAACAGGCGCGGGCTGCCGGCAAGTTCAAGATGGCGGTAAGCCTCGACTACAGCGGGGCGGACACCACTTTCCACGGTTACGAATCGCTGGAAGCGCGCGGCAAGGTGCTGGCGCTGTACAAGGACGGCGCGGCGGTCGATGAACTGCGCGAAGGCGACCTGGGCGTGGTGGTGCTGGACAACACGCCTTTCTACGCCGAGTCCGGTGGCCAGTGCGGCGACCGGGGCGAATTGAAGGGCGCGGGCGGCATTTTCGCGGTGGAGGACACGCTCAAGATTCAGGCTGCGGTTTTCGGCCACCACGGCGTCCTGAAAACCGGCACCCTCAAACTGGGCCAGGAAGTGGCCGCCAGGGTCGATGCCGTCGCCCGCGCCGCCACCGCCCGCAACCACTCGGTCACGCACATCATGCACAAGGCCCTGCGCCAGGTGCTGGGGCAGCACGTGCAGCAGAAAGGCTCGCAGGTCGATCCGACCAAGACCCGTTTCGACTTCGCGCACTCTTCGCCCCTGAGCGCCGAGGAAATCCGCGAGGTGGAAGAAATCGTCAATGCGGAAATCCTCGGCAACGCCGCCACCGTGGCCGAGGTCATGGGCTTCGAGGAAGCGCAGCAATCCGGTGCCATGATGCTGTTCGGTGAAAAGTACGGCGACGCGGTGCGGGTGCTGTCCATCGGTACTTCCAAGGAATTGTGCGGCGGCACCCACGTCGGGCGCACCGGCGACATCGGCCTGTTCAAGATTGTTTCCGAAAGCGGCGTCGCTGCCGGCATCCGCCGCATCGAAGCCGTCACCGGCACCAACGCGCTGGCCTGGGTGCAGGAACAGGCCACCCGCGTCGCCGGCATCTCGGCGCTGCTCAAGACTCAGCCGGACGACATCGCCGAGCGCATCGTCGGCTTGCAGGACAGCCAGCGCCAGCTGGAAAAGGAACTCAATCGCCTGAAATCCAAGCTCGCCAGCGCCCAAGGCGACGATCTGGCCGATCAGGCCGTGGAAATTGCCGGGCTGAAACTCCTGGTGGCCTGCCTCGACGGTGCCGACATCGCGGCGCTACGCGAAACGATGGATAAATTGAAGGACAAGCTGCAAGCCGCCGCCATCGTTCTCGCCAGCGTGGCCGACGGCAAGGTGACGCTGATTGCCGGTGTCACTCAGGCTGAAACCAAGCGTCTCAAGGCGGGCGAACTGGTCAACCACGTCGCGCAGCAGATCGGCGGCAAGGGAGGCGGTCGCCCCGACATGGCGCAGGCCGGCGGCACCCAGCCGGAAAACCTGCCGACGGCGCTGGCTTCGGTGCGCGCCTGGGTGGAAGGCAAGCTGGCGGCCTGAGCGCTGGATGATTTTTGACGGAACCGGAGGCTGACATGCAGTGGTATCTGGTACACAGCAAGCCGAAGCAGGAAAAAATTGCCCTGGAAAATCTGGAGCGCCAGGGCTACACCTGCTATCTGCCCATGCTGGCCGTCGAAAAACTGCGCCGTGGCGCGGTGACGGTGGCCGAAGAGCCGCTCTTTCCGCGTTATCTGTTTATCCGCTTGGGGCGGGATGGCGACGCCAAGAGCTGGTCGCCGATCCGCTCGACGCGCGGCGTCAGCCGCCTGGTCATGTTCGGCGTTCAGCCGGCGCGCGTGGATGCCATGTTCGTCGATCTGCTCAGGACACGGGAGGCGGCGCAGGCCGACAAGGTGCATGCCTTGTTCCCGGCGGGGGCGCGAGTGCAGATCATGGCTGGGGCTTTTGTCGGAATTGAAGGCGTTTTCGAGATCATGGACGGCGAACGGCGCGCTATGGTGTTGATCGAGTTCTTGAGCAAACCGGTGCGCGTGCCGGTGGCACCTGCTGCCTTGCGGGCGATGTAAACCGGATTTCAGCGTCCGCGCAAAGCTTCGCGCTGCGCGTAATTGAGCTTGCTGGCGCGCTCCATCTTGTGCGCGAAAGCCGGAAAATCCAGCCCCAGGCGGGCGCGCAGTTCCTTGGCGTGGTTGTTCAGCCAGCGCCAGCGCGGCTCGAAATGGCGTTCCTTGAAGGCGTAGAGGATGTGGTTGCCATCATCCGGCACTGAAATGACGATGACCTGATCGTCGAACACCTGCATGATGCGCCCGATTACCCCGGCGTAGCTTTCCTTGTCGCCGGCCAGATTGACGACGAAAACACCGTTGCCGGACAGCTTGGCAAAGACCTGTTCAAAAAATGCCGGGCTGGCCAGGGGCGGGGCGAAACCGTTGCGGTCGAAGGCGTCGAGCAGCAGGGCGTCGATCCCTTTGGCGGCCTGCTCGATGAATTGCGCCCCGTCGGCGCAGACGATGTGCAGGCGCTCATCGTCCGGCGGCACGAAAAACGCGTCGCGCAGCGCGATCACGTCCGGATCGAGTTCGACGGCGGTGATGTGCACGCCGGGCAGGCGGCGATGGCAGAACTTGACCAGCGAACCGCCGCCCAGCCCGATCTGCACGATGCGCTTCGGGCGCGGATGAAAGAGCAGGAAGCCCATCATCTTCTGCGTATAGCGCAAGGCCAGATCGTGCGGTGCCTTGAGCGACATCTGACTCTGCATCAGGCGCACGTTGAAATAGAGGTAGCGCGCTTCGCCATCGTCGATGACGAAGGGCTTGGGATAACTTTCGTCGAGCAGTTGCGCGCGCAACTCGCTCGCCCGCGCCCATGCCGGTTCGAGCATCAGCACGGTGCCGGTTTCGATCTCGAACGGGCTGGGGAGGGCGTAGAGCTTGGGGGACAAGGTGCGAGCGGGCGTGAGTGCCGGGAAGGGCCGAAGTTGCGAATTATTCCGGCAAATCTTCCGCCCGCAGCATGAACACGTATTCATCGCCCGCCGCCGTGTCGAGCCAGGTGAAGGGCAGGGTGGGGCAGGCGGTTTCGAGCGTGGCGCGGTTGTGGCCGATTTCGACGACGAGCAGACCGTCGTCGGTCAGGTGTTTCTTTGCGTCGCGCAGGATGGTGCGGGTGAAATCGAGGCCATCCGTGCCCGAGCCGAGCGCCATTTCCGGCTCGTGCAGATATTCCGGCGGCAGCGCCGCGACGGCTTCGGCGTCGACGTAGGGCGGGTTGGAGACGATGAGGTCGTAACGCTTGCCGGTGAGCGCGGCGAAGGCGTCGGAGTGGATGGGTTCCACGCGTCGGCTCAATTGGTAATCGGCAATGTTGCGGCGGGCGACGTCGAGGGCATCGGGCGAGAGATCGACGGCGTCGACCCGGGCGTTGGGGAAATTGAGCGCCAATTTGATCGCCAGACAGCCGGAGCCGGTGCACAGGTCGAGGGCGCTTTCGATCGCCCAGGGATCGTCCACCCACGGGGCCAGTTGTTCGTCGAGCAGTTCGGCGATGAAGGAGCGCGGCACGATGACGCGCTCGTCGACGTAGAAACGATCCTCGCCCAGCCAGGCTTCCTGGGTGAGATAGGCGGCGGGCAGACGTTCCTGGCAGCGGCGATGATAGATGTCGAGCAGGCGGCTGCGCTCGTCCGGCAACAGGCGCGCATCGAGAAAAGGTTCCAGGGAATCGAGCGGCAGGTGCAGGGTGTGCAGCGTCAGATAGACCGCCTCGTCCCAGGCGTTGTCGCTGCCGTGGCCGAAGAACAGACCGGCGGCGGTGAAGCGGCTGACCGCGTAGCGGATGAAATCGCGCAGGGTGTGCAGTTCGGTGAAGGCGGCGGTGCTCATTGCGCAGTGGTTTCGTCGTCGAGATTGAGCTGGAATTCCTTGAAGGAAGCGCCTTCTTCGTCGGTGCTGTCGAAATCCATGGCGACATCGCCCAGTTTTTCTTCCTTGCCGCTATTGACGTTGAATTCGGCGTTGTTGATGAGCCACGACAGGTTGGTCGGCGAATCGGAATTGGCCAGCGCCTCGTCGATGGTGATCGCGCCTTCGTGATAGAGGCGGAACAGATCCTGCTCGAAGGTCTGCGAGCCGGGGGCCAGCGTCTGCTCCATGGCGTCCTTGATCGCCTGCACTTCGCCGCGCTCGATCAATTCGCTGATGTGGCGGGTATTCAACATGATTTCGCAGGTCGGGAAGCGTTTGCCGTCCGGCTTCTTGACCAGCCGCTGCGAAACGATGGCGCGCAGGGCGACCGACAGATCGAGGAAGAGCGCCGGGCGGTTTTCCAGCGGGAAGAAGTTGATGATGCGGTTGAGCGCGTGGTAGGAGTTGTTGGCGTGCAGGGTGGCCAGGCACAGGTGGCCGGTCTGGGCGTAGGAAATGGCGGCCTGCATGGTGTCGCGGTCGCGGATCTCGCCGATCAGGATGCAGTCCGGGGCCTGGCGCATGGCGTTTTTCAGGGCGCTCGACCAGTCGTGCGTATCCATGCCGATTTCGCGCTGGTTGACGACGGACTTCTTGTGCTTGAAAAGGAATTCGATGGGGTCCTCGACGGTGAGGATGTGACCGGCGCGCGTCGCATTGCGGTGATCGAGCATGGCGGCGATGGTGGTCGATTTGCCCGAGCCGGTGGCGCCGACGATCAGGATCAGGCCGCGTTTCTCCATGATGAGTTCGGCGAGCAGCGGCGGCAGGCCGAGGCTGTCCAGGCGGGGAATGTTGCCGAGGATGAAACGGATGACGATGCCGATCGAACCGCGCTGGCGGAAGATGTTGATGCGGAAGTTCCCCACCTGCGGCACGCCGAAGGAGAGGTTCATTTCGCTGGTGGCCTCGAAGGTCTTGGCCTGATCGGGCGACATCAGTTCGTAGGCGATCTTCTCGATCATGTCCGGCAGCATGATCTGCTGGTTGACCGGCATGGTTTCGCCCTGAATCTTGATGTGGATGGGCGTGCCGGCGGAAATGAAAATGTCGGAAGCCTGTTTTTCCGACATCAGCTGGAACAATTTGTCGAGGATCATGGCGCGTGCCTGAGCAGGGAGGAGAGATGGGCGAGGATGCTATCATACGCGCCCTTTGTTCGCCTTCCGCGCGCCGCTTCCGCCTGCCGATCCGGGGTCTTTCCCCGCGATCCGAACGCTCCGAACCGCTTTTTGCATCTTCCCGCACATGCGCCTGACCAAACTCAAACTTGCCGGTTTCAAATCCTTCGTCGATCCGACGACGGTTTCCCTGCCCGGTCAACTGGTCGGCGTGGTCGGGCCGAACGGCTGCGGCAAGTCGAACATCATGGACGCCGTGCGCTGGGTGTTGGGCGAGTCGAAAGCCTCGGAGTTGCGCGGCGAATCGATGATGGACGTCATTTTCAACGGCTCCACCAATCGCAAACCCGTGTCGCGCGCTTCCGTCGAGCTGATTTTCGACAATTCGCTCGGGCGGGCGATGGGCCAGTGGTCGCAGTACGCCGAACTCTCGGTCAAGCGCGTGCTGACCCGGCAGGCGCAGTCGGACTACTTCATCAACAACCTGAAGGTACGGCGCAAGGACATCACCGATCTCTTCCTCGGCACCGGCCTCGGGCCGCGCGCCTACGCCATCATCGGCCAGGGCATGATTTCGCGCATCATCGAGGCCAAGCCGGACGACCTGCGCGTGTTCCTGGAAGAAGCCGCCGGCGTGACGCGCTACAAGGAGCGGCGCAAGGAAACCCACGGGCGGCTGGAGGACACGCGGGAAAACCTGCTGCGCGTGGAGGACATCCGCGAGGAACTCGGCCACCAGATCGAGCGCCTGGAAAGCCAAGCCGAGGTGGCGCGCCGCTACCACGCGCTGAACGAGCAGCTGGTGCAGAAACAGCAGCTGCTGTGGTTGCTGAAAAAACGCGAGGCGGAAGCCGAGCGCCAGCGCCTCGCGCTGGACGTGGAGCGGGCGAGCACCGAACTCGAAGCGCAGAGCGCCGCGCTGCGCGAAACCGAAGCGCGCGCCGAAACCCTGCGCGAAGCGCATTTCGCCGCGGGCGACGCGCTGCACGCCGCGCAGAGCGACATGTATGCCGCCAACGCTGAGGTCGCCCGGCTGGAAGCCGAGATTCGCCACCGCCGCGAATCGCGCAGCCAGCTCGAAGCGCGCCTCGTCCAACTGGAAGACGAACTGGCGCAATGGACGCAAACGGCGCAAACGCTGGCCGCCGACCGGGAACACTGGGAAGAGGCGCAGGAACTGACGCAACTGCGCGTCGTGGAAGCCGAGGAGCGCCTGCACGAACAGATGGACCTCGCGCCGCAGGTGGAAGAAGACCACGCGCAGGCGCAGGAAGAATTGCAGCGCCTGAAGACGCGTACCGCCAACGGCGAGCAGAAGCTGGAAGTCGAACTGACCAACAAGGCGCACGCCCAGCGCGCCCTGAGCGCCCTGGCCCTGCGCCGCGAGCGCCTGCGCGGGGAGGATGGCGGCGAGGCGCCGGATGAGCTGACGCTGGCCGAAAAAGAAGAAGAACTCGAACTCCTGCGCGAAGAACTGGCCGGCGATCAGGAACACTTGCAGCAATTGCAGGAAGAACTGCCCGCCCTGAATGACGCGCGCAAGACGCTGCAAGCCGAAGTCCAGCGCCTCGAACGCGAACTGGCCGCTGGCGAAGCGCGCCGCGCCGCGCTCGAACAGATGCAGGCGAAAACGGCCAAGCAGGGCGAATTGCCGGAATGGCTGGCGCGCCACGAACTGGCCGACGCACCGGCGCTGTGGCAGCAGATCCACGTCGAACCGGGCTGGGAGGAGGCCGTGGAAGCGGTGCTGCGCGAGCGCCTTTCCGCCATCGCCTGCACCGACCCGGCGCGGCTCGACGCCTGGCGGCACGACCGGCCACAGGCGCGCTTGAGCGTGCTGCTGGGCGATGTTGCAGCGGCCGCCGCGCCGCCGCAACACAGTCTGGCCGCCCGTGTGCGCTGCGATGTGCCGCCGGTGCGCGCCGCGCTGGACGACTGGCTCCGCCGCGGCCGCACCCGGGCGCGCCCCGCCCCCGCTGCATGGTGTTGGGATTTACCCCGGCTTCCGCCGCCAGCTCCCGCACGGCAGGGACCTTGTCCCCCGCCTTCCGCTGCCCGCTGACGATCTGCATCATGATCTGGTCC
>URNG01000092.1 GCA_900549295.1 uncultured Rhodocyclaceae bacterium | reverse complement strand
CTGCCGGGCCGGGCGTCGAAACGCGGCCGGCGCAGCGCCGGCCGATGGCGACAGCACGCCTAACGCATCCGACCATCCGACACCTTGCCCGGCAACTGCTCCAGCCGTCCGGCGAACCAGCCGATGCGTTCGCTGTGGCGGACGTCGAATGCCGGCACGTAGGGTTTGATGTCCAGCACCGGCGTGCCGTCGATCATGTCGTTGCCTTCGAACGACAGGCGTGCGCCGTCGATGCCGGTGAGCCGTACGATGGACAGGCCGATCCGGTTGGGGCGGTTCAGCGAGCGCGTGGCGAACACGCCACGGGCAACGTCGTCGAGGAAGGGCACGATTTCCAGCGGTTCCTCCGTGCCGAGGTGCAGGCGGGTGAGCAGGATGATGTATTCGAATTCCGCCAAGTCCTTGAGTCCGTGGAGAAATTCGGTAAAGACCTCGATCTCGCCCCGCACCTGCGGCGCGCCGGCGGTCTGGATGGGAACGCCTTCCTTCGCCGTGAACGGGCTTGAAACCCGGCCGATGGGGCGCATGAGGATGGAGTCGGGCTTATTCATGGATGGCCTGCCGTCGTTGCATGAGGCTCAAAGTGTATCGGCTTTGAATGAGTCGTCAGGTTTCTGCACGATCAGAAAAGCATGCTGTTCCGGGTATTGATCGTATTCCAGGTGCCTGCAAACACAGCCCAGGCGGATGAATAAATCAAGAAAACCATTTACGCCCAGAGATGAGTAATGCATTCGCGGCCCCATGAAATCATCGGTATGCGTATCCGACTGATCCGTGCCGCCAAACGAGAAAATCAGCACTCCGCCAGGGTTCAGGCTGGCGGCCATTTTTGACAGCACATGCGCCTGCTTGCCCAGAGGGACGTGCCAGATGCTGTCCCAGGCGGTAATGAAGTCATATTTTTCCCGAATGATCCATTCGCATATGTCCTGATGATGAAAGATCACGCCTGGGTGGCGGTTTCTTGCGAGCCGTATCATTTTTTCGGAAACATCGACGCCTTCTGGTGAAAAGCCATTGCCTTGCAGCAGATCAATGAATCGCCCTGTGCAGCCACAGCCGACGTCAAGCGCTTTTCCCCTGTTTTTTGCAAATTGCAGGGCGTGTTCATGCTGCTCGATGCCATTATTCCTGTCGAAATTTTCGCTTTCCCACAGGTGAGTTATTTTGTCGTACGCCCTGCCGATTTCCTGTGGGCTCATGGTGATTGATCCATGGGTTTCCTCTGCCGGTGTTTTTGTGGTTCTTTGTGAGCCTGGGTCCATGACCCAGGTGGCTTCCCGTGTCGTATCCGTGTCCGGCGTGGCCGGGTCATGGACCCGTCCCTGTTTTTTACCAGCGAGGAGTATGGCAGCGCGTTTCACCAATCGCTACAAAAACTATTTTGTGCGGCGCAGCAAACAAAATTAGAATGTCGGCTTCCCTGCCCTGGCGCTCATCTTGAAATCCGCTTCCCCTGCCCGTATGCCGCTGATCGATGCCTTGAAGGCGGCGGCGTCGCAGCTTGTGCTCATGCACCATCTGGCTTTTTACGGGCCGCTGGCCGCCGCGCTGGCGGGGGAATTTCCCGAGTTGTCGCAATGGCTGGTCGAGTATGCGCGCATGGCGGTGCAGGTTTTTCTGGTCGTGGGCGGGTTTCTGGCGGCGCGCAGTCTGGCGCCGCAGGGGGTGTTGCTGGCGATGCAGCCTTTCGGCCTGATCGGGCGGCGTTATCTGCGGCTGGTGCCGCCGTTCGCGGTGGCGATCAGTCTGGCGGTGGTAGCTTCGGCGCTGGCCGATCAGTGGCTGGACGATCCGGCGATTCCGGAGCGGGCGCGCCTCGGGCAGTGGCTGGCGCACGTAGCGCTGGCGCAAGGCGTGCTCGGGGCGGAGTCGTTGTCGGCCGGGGTCTGGTATGTGGCGATCGACTTTCAGTTGTTCGCGCTGTTTGCCGTGCTGCTGTGGTGCGGGCGCGGCCGCTTCGGGGCGATGGCGCTGGTGTCGGGGCTGGCGCTGGCTTCCCTGTTTTATTTCAACCGCGATCCGGCGCTGGACAACTGGGCGCTGTATTTCTTTGGCGCTTACGGTCTGGGCGCGGCGGCGTGGTGGGCATCCGAGCCGGGGCGGCTGCGTTTGTGGCCGGGACTGATCCTGTGCGTGGGTTGCGCGGCGCTGGTCGAGGATTTCCGCCTGCGTCTCTTGCTGGCGCTGACGGTGGCCTTGCTGCTGGCCTACGGGCGGCGTCAGGGCTGGCTTTACCGCTGGCCGCGCAGCCGCTCGAGCGAGTTTCTGGGGCGCGTTTCCTACAGCGTGTTTCTGGTGCACTTTCCGGTATTGCTGCTGATGAACGCCCTCTTTGCCCACAACAGCGACGGCGATGCGGCGGCGCTGTTGTGGTGGCTGGCGGTGAGCTGGGCCGCGGCCATGGCTGCCGGTGCCGCCTTCCATCGCTGGATCGAGCGGCCCTGCGCCGGCTGGAAACTGCCGGCGCTGCCGGGCGATTACCGTCTGGCTGGCCGCTGGCGTCTGCTGCGCCGGCGCTTGTTCTAGGGAAACTCTGAACGAATCCGCTCGCCCCGAGCTTGTCGAAGGGCGTTGCCTGCAGCATCAAGGGCTTCGACAGGCTCAACCCGAACGGTTTTGATTGATTCAGAACTTCCCAAGCCCAGCCCGGATTAGCGTGCCGCAGGATTTCGGCGCGCTCGCGGCGCACGGCTTTATTCGGCCCGGTTTATTCAGCCAGTTCGGCGCGGTCGCGGAATGCTTCCAGGGCTTCCGGGTTGGCGAGGGCTTCAATGTTCTTCACCGGGCGCTGGTGTACCACGTTACGCACGGCGAGTTCGACGATCTTGCCGGATTTGGTGCGCGGAATGTCCTCGACCTGCACGACCTTGGCCGGCACGTGGCGCGGCGTGGTGTTGGCGCGGATCTGCTGGCGGATGCGGTCGATCAGCACGGCATCCAGGGTTTTTCCGGGCGCAAGTTTGACGAACAGCACCACGCGCACATCGTCGTTGCGCCCCGGTGGCCAGTCCTGGCCGATGACGAGCGATTCCAGCACTTCCGGCAACTGTTCCACTTGGCGGTAGATTTCCGCCGTGCCGATGCGCACGCCGCCGGGGTTGAGGGTGGCGTCGGAGCGGCCATGGATAATCATGCCGCCGTGCGCGGTGAGTTCGGAAAAATCGCCGTGGCACCAGATGTTGTCGAAACGCTCGAAATAGGCGGCGCGGTATTTGCTGCCGTCGGGGTCGTTCCAGAAACCCACGGGCATGACCGGGAAGGGGCGGGTGCAGACGAGTTCGCCTTTTTCGCCGCGCACCGGCCGGCCGTCCTCGTCGAATACGTCGACCGCCATGCCCAGGCCGCGACACTGGATTTCGCCGCGATACACCGGCAGCACCGGGTTGCCGAGCACGAAGCAGGACACGATGTCGGTGCCGCCGGAAATGGAAGCGAGCAGCAGGTCCGATTTGACTTCGCGGTACACCCAGTCGAAGCCCTCGGGTGACAAGGGGCTGCCGGTGGAAAACAGGGCGCGCAGGGCGGAAAGGTCGTGCGTTCTGGCCGGTGCCAGGCCCATTTTGGCGGCGGCGTCGATGAATTTCGCCGAGGTGCCGAAGTGGGTCATGTTTTCGGCTGCCGCGTAATCGAACAGCACCCTGCCGCCGTCGGCGAAGGGCGAGCCGTCGTAAAGGAGCAGCGTGGCACCGGCGGCCAGACCGGAAACCTGCCAGTTCCACATCATCCAGCCGCAGGTGGTGAAGTAGAAAAGGCGGTCGCCGGGGCGCACGTCGCTGTGCAGGATGTGTTCCTTGAGGTGTTGCAGCAGCACGCCGCCGTGGCCGTGCACGATGCATTTCGGCACGCCGGTGGTGCCGGAGGAGTACATGATGAAGAGCGGGTGGGCAAAGGGCAGCGGGGTAAAGACGACCTCCTCGCTGGCGCTGGGCAGCGCTTTCCAGAGCTGGCTGGCTGGCGTTGTCGATAAGGTGTTTTCCTGCCCGAGATAACTGATCTGAACCACGCTTGCCAGCGAGGGCAGTTGTGCCACGACCGCCGCATTTTTTTCCCGGCAATCGACCTGTTTGCCGTTGTACCAGTAGCCGTCGACGCAGAGCAGCACCTTGGGCGCGATCTGCCCGAAGCGGTCGAGCACGCCCTGCACGCCGAAATCCGGCGAGGCGGAGGACCAGATCGCGCCCAGCGCCGTGGTGGCGAGCATTGCCGCCAGTGTTTCCGGCAGATTGGGCAGATAACCGGCCACCCGGTCGCCAGCCGTGACGCCCAGGCGGCGCAGGTGTTGCTGGAAACGCGCGACTTCGGCGTATAGCTCGGCCTGCGACCAGCGGCGCTTGACGCGATCCTCGCCCCAGAAAACCAGCGCATCCGCGCTGGCGGAGCGGTTCTGCAGGAGGTTTTCGGCGTAATTCACCCGCGCTTCGGGAAACCAGCGGGCGCCGGGCATCTGGTCGCCATTTTCGAGTACCGTGCGGCCCATTTCGCCGCGCGCGCCGCAAAAGGTCCACAGCGCGGGCCAGAAAACGGCAGGTTCATCGACCGACCAGCGCCACAGGGAAGGGTAATCGGCGTGGCCGCTTGCGGCCATGAACTGCGCTATGCGCGTCTGGCCGGCGGTGGCGGGGTCGGGCGTCCACAGCGGGATTTGTTGCGGGGTGTGCTGCGGGGTCTGTGCTGCGGCGTTGGCGTGCATGGTTGTCTCCTCCAGCAGGTTTTCGCCGCACCTTAGCAGCTTCTCGCGGCGGGAATTGTCGCTGTCCGGACAATCGGCAGCCCGCCGGCAGGCTTTCGTGCCTCAGAAAGCGTAACGCGCCTGCAGCCACAGGCGCTGGCCTTGCGGGCGGTTTTTGGCGTGCGATTCGATCTGCCATTTGGCGACCAGCCCGAAGCCGGGCGCAGGAGCCCAGGCGAGGTAGGGGCCGAGCGCGTTCACCGCGCCCCGGTTGCCGTTGCCATTGACGGCGCTGCCGCGCTGACGGTCGTCGCTGGTCTGGCGGTAAACGTAGCCGTTGATGCCGGCGGACCAGCCGGGCGCGAAGCGGTAGCCGCCGCTGAATTCCAGACTCAGTTCGTTGCCGGAGCGGTAGTCGGTGGCGCGGTTGCGGCTATTGACGGCAAAGCGCGCGCGGGCAGACGTTTCCCAGGAACCAGGCAGCCAGGTCACGCCGTAGAGCAGGGCGGCCTGCCAAGCGTTGCGGCCGGCGTTGACGGGCCGGTCGTGGTCGTAGCTGCCGGTCGGGGCGATGAATTCGAGACCGGCTAGGCGATGCAGGGGGCCGTCGTGCCAGCCGAGGAAGAGCGGCGCGAGCGTCAGGTCGCCCGCACCGCGCCGGCTGCCGCCCCGGTCGGCACCGCCGGCGGTGAGGTCGAGGTCCACGTCGAGCAGCGGCAGAACGACGCGGCTTTCGACGTTGGCCCCGGCGAGCTTCACTCCGCGCCAGACGTGCGAGAGGCGCAGCGCCATGACGTCGGCACGGCTGTTGAAGTCGCTGACACGGGGATTCTCGCGGCCATCGTTGGCAAACATGCGGTCGGCGCGGTAGTGCTGGTAATAGAGCAGGAAATGGCTGCCTTCGGGCAGCATGAGGCCGGTGAAATTGGTTTCCACGCCAACCGGGTAGGCGCTGCCGCCGCCCTCGGTGGCAAAGCCCGTGCCGGAGGCGAGCGCACACAGCAGGGTGCAGCACAGTTTGCGGCAGAGTGTGTGGCAAATGCGGTGGTGCCGCGCCTGACTGCTGCGTGTTTTTTGGGGGCGCATTACCGTTTCTCCAGTATTGAGTCGCAGAGCGAAGGCGGCATTATGGCAGGGTGGCTTGCGAACGATTTGCAGTGGATCAAGTCCGTGCCGGGCCAAAAGCGGTAGCATGCGGCGCAGGGCAGATTGATCGTCGGATCGTCGGTGTCTGCATGCAAGGCGGCAGCGGTGCGGGGGATTAACCCGGAGAGCGGGGAATGGCATGGCTTTGAAGCAGAGGGTTTGGTTGGTTCTGGGCGCGGTTCTGGCCCTGATCTTTACCGTCGACCTCTGGTTCAGCCACCAGCAGTTGCGCCGGGAAATGCGTCGGCAGGCGGAGGACAACGCGCGCGCCATTTATCAGATCCTGTTGTCGACCCGCTGGGTTTATCACCATCAGTTCCTCAATAGCGGTCTGCCCATCGATCGCGACACGATCGGTTTTCTGCCGGCGCATGCTCTGTCGCGTATCGGCGCGCATTTTGCCGAACTGTCCCGGAGCGGTATCCGCTTCAACAACGTTTCCGACCGTCCGCGCAATCCGGACAACCGCGCCGACCGCGACGAAAAGGCGGCGATGGACTGGTTCCGCGCCAACCCGCAGGCAGAGGAGCGCAGTGAAAGCATTACCGACGCGGCAGGCGAGAAATACCTGTTGTTTACCTCTCCGCTGTGGGTCGAGCCTTATTGCCTGAAATGTCATGGCAAACCGGAAGATGCGCCGCCCAACCTGCTGCCGCCGGACGATCCGGCATTCGGTTACGCGCTGGGCGATTTGCGTGGCGTCATCAGCATTCGTGTTCCGGCCGCCCGGTTCGAGGCGCAGTTCTGGCAGATGTGGGGCAAACAGGCGGGGCTGAAACTTGGCAGCTACCTGACGCTGCTGCTGTGCATGGGGCTCTTGATCGATCGCCTGGTCATCCGGCGTCTCGCCCGCCTGGAGATGGAGGCCGAGCGGATGGCGCGCGGCGATTATCAGCGCCAGCCCGCTGTTTCCGGGAACGACGAAATCGCCCATCTGGCCCAGACCTTCGGCAACATGGCGGAAAGCATCCTGGCGCGTGAAAAGCACCTGCACGCGTTTCATCACCACCTGGAGGATCTGGTGGATGCGCGCACGCAGGAACTGAGTCAGGCCAAGGAGGCTGCCGAGGCCGCCAACCGGGCGAAGAGCAGTTTCCTGGCCAACATGAGCCACGAAATCCGCACCCCGCTCAACGCCATACTCGGCATGTCCCGCCTCATCCGCCGGGGGACGCTCGACGACGCGCAGCGCGAGCGTCTGCACAAACTGGACAGGGCCAGCACCCATCTTTTGCAGACCATCAACGACGTGCTCGATCTTTCCAAGATCGAATCGGGCAAGCTGGTGCTCGATGCGGCACCGGTGCAATTGCCGCTCATCGTGGCGAACCTGTCGTCCATGCTGCAGGAAAAGATGGACGAGAAAGGGCTGCGCTTCGAGGTCGACCTGCCCGCCGATCTGCCGCCCTTGCAGGGCGATCCGACACGTCTGCAGCAGGCCTTGCTCAATTACCTGAGCAATGCCGTCAAATTCACCCAGAGCGGTCATGTGACGCTGCGGGTGGAGGTGCTGGCGCGTGAGGCCGGGCGCTGCTGCCTGCGCTTCACGGTGAGCGACACCGGCATCGGTATTGCGCCGGATGCGCTCGAACGCCTGTTTTCGCCGTTCGAGCAAGCCGACAACTCCATGACCCGGCGCTTTGGCGGCACCGGCCTGGGACTGGCCATCGTTCGCCATATCGCCCGTGCCATGGGCGGCGACTGCGGTGCCCGCAGCCAGCCCGGGGAAGGGAGCGAGTTCTGGTTCACGGGCTGGCTGGATACCCCGCTGCAGTTTGCCAGCAACCCGGCGCAAACCACGCAGGAAGAAATCCGTCTGCGCGCGCTGGCTGCCGGGCGGCGGGTGCTGGTCGTCGAGGATGAGCCGATCAACCGGGAAATCGTCTGCGCCCTGCTCGACGACGTCGGCCTTGCCGTGGACACGGCGGAAAATGGCGCCGCGGCGGTGGAAGCGGCCCGCAGGCAGCATTACGACCTGATCCTGATGGACATGCAGATGCCTGTCATGGACGGCATGACGGCCACCCGCCACATCCAGGCGCTGCCCGGCTATGCCCGGGTGCCTGTCATTGCGACCACTGCCAACGTTTTTGTCGAAGACCGGCATGCCTGTCTGGAAGCAGGCATGGCCGAGGTTCTGACCAAGCCGCTCGACGTTGAATTGCTGTATGCGACCTTGTGCCGCTGGTTTAATGTGGATGAAATAGAGAAAACTCAAAGTTGAGCACGTGAAATATCGACATAAATCTTGCATTTTCAATACGTTTCTTTACATTCCCCTCCTGTAAATACCAAAAATAACTTTACGTAGTTCAACAGAAAGTCAGTCATGAAGGTCAATACGCCAGTCACCAACGTGGAACGGCCATTCCCCGACGGTAAGTACATCGTTTCACGGACCGATCTCAAGGGCATCATCACTTACGCCGACGATACTTTCATCGACGTCAGTGGTTTCTCGCGGGATGAGTTGCTGGGCAGGAACCACAACATCGTCCGCCACCCGGACATGCCGCCCGCGGCTTTTGCCTGGGCCTGGGAAACGCTCCAGGCGGATCGTCCCTGGCGTGGAATAGTCAAGAATCGCTGCAAGAACGGCGATTTTTATTGGGTCGATGCGCTGATCGTCCCGGTGCTCAAAAACGGCCAGAAGATCGGCTACATGTCGGTGCGCACCAAACCCAGCCGGCAGCAGATCGCGGATGCCGAGGCGCTCTATGCAAAGCTGAACCAAGGCCGCGCCAGCACACCGAAAGCGACGCGCTGGGCGCGCATACCGCTGCGCGCCAAAACGAGCGCCCTGATCGTCGGCATGATCCTCGTCCAGTTGCTGAGCGTGGGCGCGCAGTCGTTCGGGGCGGGCCTGGGCATGACGGAAGGCACGATCAATCAACTCGTCACCCTCTTCAGCGCGCTGGGCATTGCGGCGGGCTTTGGCCTGCTTCTTTTGCTGCGCAACATGATGATGATCGTCGGGCGCATCACGGGCCGCCTGCAGAACATCGCCCAAGGCGACTTGACCGACGACATTCCGCTGCACCGGGTGGACGAACTGGGCAATCTGAACGATGCGCTGGTCACCATGCAAACGCATCTGCGGGCGATGATGGCGGAAATTTCCGAGCAGAGCATGGCGGTGGATACCCACATCCGTTCCCTCAGCGGGGATATCGACGAAACCCGGCGCGCGACGGTGGCGCAATCCGATGCGGCCAACAGCATCGCCGCCACAGTCGAGCAGATGGTGGCTTCGGTCGATCAGATCGCCAATGACGCGCAGCAGGCTTCGCAGGCGGTGCAGATTTCGCACGGCCTGCTCGACGACGCGACGGGGCGGATGCAGCAAAGCCAGGAGGCTTCCAATCACGTGGTGGATACGGTGCAGGACGCCGGGCGCACCATGGACGAGTTGTTCCATTCGATTTCGGCCATCGAGCGGGTCAGCCAGGTGATCCGCGAAATCGCCGATCAGACGAATCTGTTGGCGCTGAACGCGGCAATCGAAGCCGCGCGCGCCGGAGAATCCGGACGCGGCTTTGCCGTGGTGGCCGACGAAGTGCGCAAACTGGCCGAGAATTCGAGCAAGCAGACGGGCGAAATCACCGCCAGCATCCAGAGCATCCAGAGCAGCACGCAGCGCGCGCTGGCGACCATGAATGTGGCCGGCACCCAGGTGAAAACCGTCAACGCCACGGCCGAAACGGCTCGCAACGGCCTCAATGCGGTGGCCGATCAGGGCGAAAGGATCATGCATCTGGCGGAGCACATCGCCACGAGTACGCGTCAGCAGGCTTCGGCGGGCAGCGGCATCGCCTTGAGCATGGAAGACATCGTCAGCGGCATCGGCCAGACTTCGAACACCATCCAGGAAGTGACTGCGCGCAGTGCGCAGATACAGCAGGCAACCGGACGCCTGCGCGAATTGATCGGCTATTTCCGCTTGCTCCGCTGATACGCCGGGCTTGTTAATATCGCATGCGCCGGGCGGCAACCTTGCCGCCCGGCGCATGCCATTTCAAAAAGCCGCCCGCGTACGGCGCGGCGCAAACAGGAGAAACAGAACATGAGCCAGATCGTCCTCAGCGAAGTCCACGGCAAGGTGGGCCTGATCCGCATCAACCGCCCGGAAGCGATGAATGCCCTGAACAATGAGGTGGTGGACGGCATCGCCGCCGCCATCGATGCTTTCGAAGCCGATGAGAACATCGGCTGCATCGTGCTCACCGGCAATGAAAAAGCCTTCGCCGCCGGGGCCGACATCGGTTTCATGAAGGATTTCGACTACATGCACGCCTACAAGACGGACTTCATCACCCGCAACTGGGAGCGCATCAAGACCGCGAGGAAACCGGTGATCGCCGCCGTGGCTGGCTTCGCCCTGGGCGGTGGCTGCGAAATGGCGATGATGTGCGACATGATCTATGCCGCCGATACGGCCCGCTTCGGCCAGCCGGAAATCAAGCTCGGCACCCTGCCCGGCGCGGGCGGCACGCAGCGCCTGCCGCGTGCGGTGGGCAAAGCGAAGGCGATGGATTTGTGCCTGACCGGGCGCTTCATGGATGCCGCGGAAGCCGAAAAATCCGGCCTGGTGGCGCGCGTCATTGCCGCCGATCAGTTGCTCGACGAAACCATGAAGGCGGCGCAGACCATCGCCGGTTTCTCGCTGCCGGTCATCATGATGATTAAGGAAACGATCAATCGCGCCTTTGAATCCTCGCTCAACGAAGGGCTGCTGTTCGAGCGCCGCGTGTTCCACGCTGCCTTCGCCCTGGAAGACCAGAAGGAAGGCATGGCGGCCTTTGCCGAGAAGCGCAAGCCGGCGTTCAGGAACCGCTGATTTTTAGAAGCTGAAACCAAAGGTTTTCAGAAACGGAAACCGAAGGTTTTCAGCAATTCGCCGGTTTCGCACAGCGGCAGGCCCATGATACCGCTGTAGCTGCCGGAAATGTGTGCCACGAACAGGCCGGCGCGGCCCTGGATGCCGTAAGCGCCGGCCTTGTCCATCGGTTCGCCGGAAAGGACGTAGCGGCGGATCTCGTCGGCTTCCAGGACGCGAAAGTGCACTTCGCTCACTGAGGTCACGTAATTGCAGCGCTGCCGGTCGGCGACCGCGACGCCGGTAATCACGCGGTGGCTGCGCCCGGAGAGGCGCTTCAGAATGCGTGCGGCGTCAGCGCTGTCCGCCGGTTTGCCGATGATTTCGCCATCGACTTCCAGGGTCGTGTCGGCGGACAGCACCGGGTGGGCGATGAGGTGGCGCTCCTGGATCAGGGCAAGCCCCTGCGCGGCCTTGGCGCGCGTCACCCGTTCCACGTAGGCTGTCGGTGCTTCGCCGGGGAGCGGGGTTTCGTCGACCTCCACCGCGCCGGTCAAGGTGTCGAAATCGATGCCGATCTGGTGCAGCAATTCGCGGCGGCGCGGGCTGCGCGAGGCGAGATAGAGGCGCATCAGCCTTCCCGGTGATAAGGATGGTTTTTCAGCACGCTCACCGCCCGATAGAGCTGCTCGCACAACACCAGGCGGGCCAGGCCGTGCGGCAGGGTGAGGCTGGAGAGGCGGATCTTTTCGTCGGCGCGGGCCTTCAAGGCCGCATCGATGCCGTCGGCACCGCCGATCAGCAGGCTGGCATCGCGCCCGTCCGCCTGCCAGGTTTCGAGGCGCTGGGCGAGTTTCAGGGTGGTGAGATCGTCGCCTTTTTCATCGAGCACGATGAGGCGGGTGCTGGCGGGCAGGGCGGCTTCGATGCGGCCGCGCTCGGCAGCCAGCAACTGCTCGCGGGTTTTGCTACCGCGCGGCTCCGGCTTGATTTCCACCACGCGCGCCGCCATTTCCGGCGGCAGTCGCTTCAGGTATTCGTGACATCCCTCGGCAACCCAGGCCGGCTGCCGGTGCCCGACGGCAAAAACGGCAAGCTTCATTCCCCACGCGCGGGCGCGGCCTTGCGGTGCTGGCCGGGCGTGGCCTGCCACAGTTCTTCCAGGTTGTAATAGGCGCGGGCGCTGGGCTGCATGACGTGCACGATCATGTCGCCCAAGTCGACCAGCACCCATTCGCCGCCGTTTTCGCCTTCCACGGAAATGACTTCGCCGCCGGCTGCGCGCACTTTCTCCTGCACGTTGTGCGCCAGGGATTTGACCTGGCGGTTGGAGTCGCCCGTGGCAATCACCATGCGTTCGAAGAGCGGCGTGAGTTTGTGGGTATCGATGACTTCGATCTGTTTGCCCTTGATGTCTTCCAGGGCGTCGACGACGGTTTTTTGCAGGCTGTTGATGTCCATTGGGCTCGCTTCAAAGGCTCGTTTCAAGCAGGGGGATAGAGGGAATGCGCCTGAATATAGTCGACAACGTCGGTGGGCAGCAAATAGCGCGCGGACTGGCCGTTGGCGATCAGTTTGCGGATGGCCGTGGCCGAGATGCCGAGCGGCGTCAGCGGAAAACGCACGACACAGCCGGCGGGCGCGGCGCGCAGGGCAGCGGCGCTGGCCGCGCGTTGGGCAAATTCGGCGGCAAGCGCTGGCGGCAGCGTTTCCGGGGTCAGCGTGTAACCGGGGCGTTCGGCAATGGCCAGATGGGCGTGGGCAAAGAGTTCGGGCCAGCGGTGCCAAGTGGCGAGGCCGGCGGCGGCATCGGCGCCGAGCAGCAGCACCAGGATTTGCTGCGGGCCGTAGTGGGCGCGCAGACGGAGCAGGGTGTGAATGGTGTAGCTGCTGGCGCTGGTTTCGACTTCGGCGGCGTCCACCGTAAAGCGCGGATTGCCGGCCGCGGCGACATCCCCCCACGCCCGGGACGCTGTTC
>URNG01000091.1 GCA_900549295.1 uncultured Rhodocyclaceae bacterium | reverse complement strand
TGGCTGGTGGACGCGGGCCGCGCCAGCCTGTTCACCGGCGACCTCGACGACTACGCCGCCTGGCTGGCCGAACGCCGCACCGCCGCGCCGCAGGAATCGTCGCAAACGGCGAGTGCACAAACCAACGACAAAACAGAACGCCTGCAACAGCGCGCCGAGGCCAAAGCCAACCGCCAGGCGCTGCTGGCCGAGCGACGCAAATTCAGCAAGGCAATCGAGCAGATCGAAGCGGAACTGGCCCGCTGGCAGGAAGAAAAAGCAGCGCTCGACGCGCAATTTGCCGATCCGGATTTTTATGGTCAGGTGGCCCGCGAAGAAAGTGAGCGCCTGCACCGGCGTGCGACCGAGTTGAGCGAAATGATCGAAGCTGCCGAATTGCGCTGGCTGGAATTGCAGGATGCGCTGGAAGCCCTGCCCGTGCCGGACTGAGCGTGGACAGGCGGGTTTGGGGGCAGAAAGCAAAATTGAGCGTTGTAGATCGCCTTATTTCGGAAGCCTCTTTATGATCGGCTCAGCGAGTTTTGCAAACTGGCCGTTTCCACCCAAATACATATCGATCGCTGAATCTGCCGCTCGCTGCGCTGTTTGTATCAGGGCTTTTTCCACTTCTGGGTTTAGCGAACGCTTCACTTCGGTGTGCTCGGGTACGACGTGTGGAGAGAACGCGGGAATTCCATTGACGAGAAGCTGGTACTGGTAGCCAGCCACCGTCTCGAACTCGTTCTGAATGAAGCCTTTGCTCTCTTTGATGCTTACGTAAGGGGTGATTTTTACTGTAAAGAGTTTCGTCTGTAGTTCGTATTCGGCGCGCAGCTTTTCTCGTGCCTCCTCGACCACTTGTTCCCGCTCTTGCTCAGCTTGCTTTAGCAGTTCATAGCGTTGGTTGGTGAGTTCGGTGATGTGGGTGGCATTGTTTTCGGCGAGACCCTGTTGCTTGCCTTTTTCAAAAGCCTCCCCTTGGGCGATCCGTATCATCTCCAATCTCTCGAGTTCGAGCTTGTTGCGCTCCGCCAAAAAATCGCGTTCACGAATATGGATTTCTTTTTCAAGTTCGCGGTTTCTTCCGTGTTGCTCAGCAAGTGCTTTGTCTTTGCGAATAGAAGCTCTGTTCCAAAGCCAGAAGGCAATAATAGCAACGAGCGTTGCTGTTGCGATAGCGATTCCGAGGTGATAACCAAGGCTTTCTTGCATATTGGCAACCCTGAAGTTGTGCGTAATTGGTAAGGTGGGGGCAGGCACGGTCTTTCGGTAGTCAGGGAAATCGTGTCTGCCCCCAATTTGCCGTTTTCTAGAACTTTTTTCGCGCTTCTTCTGCTGCTTTTTTTTCTGCTTCTTGCTTCAAATGTTCCGCTGAATTAAGGGAGATCATTCCCATGTTGACGGTGTCAACTATTGAGAGAAGTTGCAGCGTGTTGCCTCGCTTATCTTTCCACGTTACGAGTTGCTGTTCATGCTCGACGCCTACACGAGTCCGCACGGGATTTCTGATTACGGAGTCCGGCTTTCCGAATTTCTTCATGAATCCGCTTGTTAGAGTTGAATGCACTTCAGTGTTTGATGCCGCGGTATATTGCTCGTATATTTCTTTCCCTTTACCGGTGAGGCAAGTGAGGCTGGCTAATTTGCCATTCAGAAACTTCAGGGGGCATGTCATTTTGTGGCCGCCAATTTCCAGCCTGATAGCGCCAACATCACTATAACTGTTTTTCTGATAAAAGCCGACTTGTTTTACGTGCGATAACTCGGATATACCCGGAACCAGACCCAGAATATCCAGTTGATTCGGGCCTGCGAAAGCAGTTGTGATGAACAAAGATGAAATTGCCGTTGCTGCGATGATGCCCAATTTATTTTGGAAAGAACTAGAACCAATATTCATGCTTGCCCCCGCTATTGACACGGCTTTGTAAAACTTTCCTGTTTTTATTTGACGTTGGGGCGTTTTTTATGTCCGAGTTTGACAATATCGCATCGATTGACGATTGAGCATATGGACTGCCATCATTTTTGGCGATTTTCATTTTTGTCATCCAGTTCTTTAGGCAGTCAGCAGTGAAGGGCTGCGAAAGGTCACCCGATTGGGTCGCGGCAAATATTTTTTCTATCAATGGCATTTCATCTCCTTGGGAAAAACGATCTCCACATTTCGACACTTCTTCCACTCGCCTGATTTTTACGTTCGGAGAGAGGGGGGATCGAGATGCTAAAGTGGTCGATGCAACATCAAATGACTATATGAAACAACATATCGAATTCTGTCCCTTCAGGCAGCCAAGGTCAACCATGAAAGACCATGGAAAACGACATTTATGGTTGACTCTCCTCCGCAGCCGCCGCTCCCCGCCCGTCTCAGCATCAACATTGCTCAACAGCGCAAGGCGCGGGGTTTGACGCAGGCAGAACTGGCAGAACGGATGGGTATGGAACCCGAATCCATTTCCCGCTTCGAGCGCGGTGCGACCTTGCCGTCGCTGGCGACGCTGGAAAAATTGGCGGTGCTGCTGGGGACCACGGTTGCCGCTTTGCTGGCCGAATATCCGGAACAGGCTTATTCGGAGGCGCAGCGGATCAGTGCGCTGATGCAGTCATTGTCGCCGGATGAGCGGCAGCGTTTGATGGGAATCGTCGAGACCATGTGCGGTATGCTGACCGGGCGCGATTGACTTTTCCCGTCGTTTTCCGAGATCGCAATATTCATGGAATTCCTGCTCGAACCGCACATTGCCCTGAGTTTTCTCGCCGCCGCCGTGCTGCTCACGCTGGCACCGGGGCCGGACAATCTGCTGGTGCTGGCGCTGGGCATGGCGCGCGGTAGCCGGGCGGGGGTGGCGTTCGGGCTGGGTTGCGCGCTGGGTTGCCTCAATCACACCTTGCTGGCGGCGCTGGGGGTCAGTGCGCTGATTGCGGCGTCGCCGCTGTTGTTCAATCTGTTGCGCTGGCTGGGGGCGGCCTATCTGATCTGGCTGGGATGGCAGGCGCTGCGCAGTAGTGGTGCGGCTTTGCTGCGTCCCGATGCCAGCGACAGGGCTTCGCCCTGGCAGCTTTTTCGTCGTGGTCTGCTGGCCAATGCCTTGAATCCCAAGGTGGTGCTGTTTTTCCTGGCTTTCCTGCCGCAATTCGTGAGCGCGGGTTCGCCGGCGAGTTACCAGATCGTGCAGTTGGGCCTGTTGTTTACCGTGCAGGGGGCGCTCATCTTCAGCCTCATCGGTGCCAGCGCCGGGCGCCTGGGGGCCAGTCTGCAGCGCCACCCGCGCTGGGCCTTGTGGCTGGACCGCTTGGCGGGCCTCGTGTTCATCGGCCTGGGTTTGCGCTTGCTGCTGGTGTGAAGTTCGCGCTTCAATCCGTGGCGGGCAGGAGGGCGGCTTCGTCCACGGCGTCGATCTGCGCTTCGGCCAGATGGATTCTGGCGTATTGCAGATAGACCTGCTGGCGCACGAATACGGCGAACAGGTCCGGATCGATGTGGCCGCCCCGGGCGAAATTGGCCATGATGCCCATCGCCTGCGATAGCTTCATGCCCGGTTTGTAGGGGCGGTCGCGGGCGGTGAGGGCTTCGAAGATGTCGGCGATGCCCATGATGCGCGCCTGCACCGACATTTCTTCGCGTCTCAGCCCTTTCGGATAGCCCTTGCCGTCCATGCGCTCGTGGTGGCCGCCAGCGTATTCCGGCACCCGGCGCAGGTGCTTGGGCCAGGGCAGTTGTTCCAGCATGCGGATGGTGGCGACGATGTGGTGGTTGATGATTTCGCGCTCTTCCGCCGTCAGGGTGCCGGCGCGGATGGTCAGGTTGGCGATTTCGTCGGCGTTCAGCAGCGGGCTTTCTTCGCCAGTCGGGTCGCGCCAGTTGCGGCGCGCGGCGATGTCGCGTACGGCTTGCCGATCTTCCTCGCGCATGGCTTCGCCGCCGGTATTGGCACGGCGCAGGAAATCGCGCTCGGCGTCCAGTTGCGCGCTTTCTTCGGCCAGTTGCCGGGCCAGTGCGGCCTCGGCACCGGCGTCGAACGGCTGCCCGGCAGCGAGTTGGGCGCGCAGCAGGCGGATTTCGGCGTCGCGCTTGAGGATTTCGTAGCGGGTGTCGACGAGGTGGATGCGGTCGAACAGGGTTTCCAGCTTGGTCGCCTTGTCCACTACGTGCACCGGCGTGGTGACTTTGCCGCAATCGTGCAGGAGACCGGCGATTTTCAGTTCGTAGCGGTCCTTGTCGCTCATGTGGAAATCGGCGAGCGGCCCGTCGGCTGTGGCGTTGACCGCTTCGGCGAGCAGCATGGTGAGGATGGGGACGCGCTGGCAATGGCCGCCGGTGTAGCTGGATTTTTCGTCGATCGCCAGGTTGATGAGGCCAATGAAGGACTCGAAAAGCCGTTCCAGTTGATCGATCAGTTGCCGGTTGGTGAGGGCGATGGCCGCTTGGGATGCGAGCGATTCGACCATTTGCTGATCTTCGCGGGAGAAGCGCAACACCTCGCCGGTGTACATGTCGGTGGCGTTGATTAACTGCAGCACGCCGATGATCTGTTCTTCGTGATTTTTCATCGGCACGGTGAGGAAGGAGCGCGAGCGGTAGCCGGTGTGCGCATCGAAACGGCGGGTGCCGGAAAAGTCGAAGCCTTCCTCGGCATAGGCATCGGCGATGTTGACCGTTTCGTCCTTGATTGCGGCGTAGGCGGCAACCAGGTTGAGATTGGGTTCGCCCGCCTCGTTTTGCAGCGGCAGATCGGGCAGTTCGATGGCTTTGCCCGTGGTGCCGCCCAGGGCAAGGCCCAGGGAATTGGTGTGCATGATCTCGAAACGCAGGTGCGTGCCGGCTTCGTTCATGCGGTAGAGCGTGCCGCCGTCTGCACCCGTGATGCCCTTGGCGGCGAGCAGGATGTCTTCCAGCAGGCGATCGATGTTGCGCTCGCGCGACAAGCCCACGCCGATGCGGTTGAGTTGTTCGAGGCGTTCCAGGAGCTGGCTGCTGGTGTTCATGGCGTCTCCGGTGATGTGCTGTGCGTCATTTGATGCAGACCGTGCGGACCTGCTTGAGGTCGGTGATGCCTTGCAGGGCTTTTTCCATGCCGTCCATTTTCAGGGTGAGCATGCCGTCGGAAAGTGCCTGGGCGAGCAATTCGGCGACGCGGGCGTGTTCCTGGATGCGTTTTTTCAGGGCGTCCGAGCCCAGCATCAACTCGTGCAGGCCGACGCGCCCCTTGTAGCCGCTGCCGTCACAAGCCGGGCATCCCTTGGCGCGGTGCAGGACGAATTTGCCGTCGACGCCGTGCTCGGCCAACAGCCGTTCGCGCACGGCGTTCTCGGCGGCTTTGGGGGCGGCCAGGAAAGCCGGCGTGTGTTGCAGCTCGCTACAGTATTCGGCCATGAATTCCGCCATTTCCGCGGCGTCTGGCGCGTAGCTTTCCTTGCAGGCGGGGCACAGGCGCTTGGCCAGGCGCTGGGCGAGGATGCCGAGCAGGGCGTCGGAGAAATTGAACGGGTCCATGCCCATGTCGAGCAGGCGGACGATGGATTCCGGCGCGCTGTTGGTGTGCAGGGTGGCGAACACCAGGTGGCCGGTGAGCGAGGCTTCGATGCTGATGGCCGTGGTTTCCGCGTCGCGCATTTCGCCGACCATGATGATGTCCGGGTCGGCGCGCAGGAAGGCGCGCATCACGGTGGCGAAATCCAGACCGGCCTTTTTGTTCACCTGCACCTGGCGCAAGCCTTTTTGCGTGATTTCCACCGGGTCTTCCGCCGTCCAGATCTTGGTTTCCGGGCGGTTGAGATAACCGAGCACCGAGTGCAGGGTGGTGGTTTTGCCGGAGCCGGTCGGGCCGCAGACGAAAAAGAGGCCGTAGGGTTTCTCCACCGCGCTTTTCAGGCGTGCCAGATTACCCGGCAGCACGCCCAGTTTGTCGAGCGGGATGGGTTCGCCGGCAGCCAGGATGCGCATTACCACGTCCTCGACGCCGCCCGCTGAGGGCAGCGTCGCCACGCGCAGCTCGATGTCGAGCGGGCCGAATTTCCTGAACTGGATCTTGCCGTCCTGCGGCCGGCGCTTTTCGGCGATGTCGAGGTCGCACATGATCTTGATGCGGGCGACGATGGCGTTGCGGTAGCTGGCGGGAATCTCGATGTATTTTTTCAGCGAGCCGTCCCGGCGTAAGCGCACCAGCACCTTGCCCTTGCCCGGCGCGGGTTCGATGTGGATGTCGGAGGCGCCCTGCTGGTGGGCATCGACGATGATTTTGTTGACCAGCTTGACGAGCTCGTTGTCGGCAGCGGCAGAAACGGCTTGCGCCGTGGATTCGTTGCTGTCCTCCTCTTCCTCCAGGCCGGACAAGAGGTCGCCTACTGCGGTGTCGTCCAGGGCCAGTGCGTCGATTTCGCCGAAAAAGGCGTTCAGCATCTGCGCGAATTCATGTTCGGTGGTGACCCGGTAGATGAGGCGGCGTCCGGGGAAGAGCTGATTGATCAGGCGGTTGCCGCGCGTCTGTTCCGGATCGAGGCTGGCGATGACGATGCCTTCTTCGTTTTCATCGAGCGGCAGCCACTGGCTTTGCTGCAGGTAATCGCGCTTGAGGTGCCGCAATAAATTCTGCGGCTTGGGCTGTTGGGCGTCGAAATTGGCGTAGGGGATGTGGAAATGCTCGGCCAGGGCAGAGCCCAGGAGCGCGGTGCCGATGCCGTATTGCGTGCGCAGCAGCGATTCCAGCGAAGTTGCGCTTTGCCGGGCGGCTTGCTGCGCTTCGGCCAGCGCCTCCTGGCTCAGGTGGCCGCCGCCTACCAGCGCGGCATAGCGCGATGGCGGCGCGGTCTTGCGGCGCTGGCTGAAAGCAATGGCCAGGGTCTTGCACAGTTCCAGCAGCCCTTCTTCGACCGTTGCCGTGAAGGGACGGCCGCTACGGTTGTTGATGAGCTGGATGACGCCTTGCAGTCTGCCATCGCCGGCATCGACGATGGGCGCGGCCAGCACCTCGCGCGTGCGAAAGCCGGTGCGCTGATCCACAGCCCGCAGGAAACGCAGTTCGGGATCGATGGCCTGCAGCGTACTTTCATCATAAACGTCGGCAATGTTGACCAGGCGGCGCTCGGCGGCGGCATACCCGGCCACGCTCTGGGTATCGATCGGCAATTTCAGGCTGGCGAAGGAATCCAGGCCGGTCTTGACCTTGGCGACGATGCTGGCACCGTCTTCGCTCAGGGCGTAGAGCGTCAGCCGCTCGCAGGCGAACAATTCACAAATGGCTGGCGACAGGCCCAGCATGATTTCGTCCACATTGCTGGTGGCATGGACGCGATGCGTCAGATTATGCAGGTCTTTGAGAAAAGTGAGACGGCGAATGACGTCGTCCATACGGTTTTCTGAATTGCCGTCAGTTTGTGAATTCATGTTTACCTCATGCCATCTTCGCAATATTAAACGCTTTCTGGCATTGTCGGCCGGCGCGCAGCTTCCTGCCTTCGGTTAGAATCCGCCCTTTCCGCGTCATGCGTCATTTCTGGGAGTGTTGCCGTGCAAATCGTCTGTCTTGACCTCGAAGGGGTGCTGGTTCCCGAAATCTGGATCGAATTCGCCGAGCGCACCGGCATTCCGGAACTCAAGCGGACGACGCGCGACGAGCCGAATTACGACACGCTGATGACCTACCGCCTGAACATCCTGCGCGAGAAGAAGCTCGGCCTGCCGGACATTCAGAAGGTGATTGGCGAGATGGGGCCGATGCCCGGCGCGCGCGAGTTTCTCGACAAGCTGCGCGAGGATTACCAAGTCGTCATCCTCTCCGACACCTTTTACGAATTCGCCCACCCGCTGATGCGCCAGTTGGGCTGGCCGACGCTGTTCTGCCACTCGCTGGAAGCCGACGCCGACGGCATGCTGGTGAATTACCACCTGCGCATGTCGAACCAGAAGCAGGAAGCCGTCAAGCGTTTCAAGGAACTGAAGTTCAAGACGGTGGCGGCGGGCGATTCCTACAACGACACCGCCATGCTCGGCGAAGCGCACGGCGGCATCCTGTTCCACCCGCCGGAAAACGTCATCCGCGAATTCCCGCAATATCCGGTGGTGCGCGACTACGCCGCGCTGCGCGCTGAAATCGACAAGGCTTTCGCCCGCGCCTGATGGCGCGACCGCAAGTCTTGCGGCCATCTGCACCACTCCCGCGCGCTACGCTCACCGTCCCCCGAGGGGGCTAGTCAACTCATCAAGCATCGGCCACCATGCACCGCGACCGCTTCTACACCCTTTCCGCTTCCTGCCCCGATCAGGTCGGTATCATCGCCCGCGTTACCGGCTTCATCGCCGAGCATGGCGGCTGGATTCTCGAATCGAGCTTTCACGCCGACGAAGTGACCGGGCGCTATTTCATGCGCATCGAGATCAAGGCCGATTCGCTGCCTTTCCTGCTCGCCGAATTCCGCGAGCGGTTCAGGACGGAGGTTGCCGATCCGCTGTCGATGGAGTGGCGGATCGCCGACAGCGCCGTGAAAAAGCGCGTCGTGGTCATGGTGTCCAGGCAGGAGCATTGCCTCTACGACCTGCTGGCGCGCTGGCAGTCGAAGGAACTGGACATCGAGATTCCCTGCGTCATTTCGAACCACGACACGTTCAAGGGTTTCATCGAGTGGCACGGCATTCCCTTCATCCACGTGCCGGTGAACAAGGACAACAAGGCCGCGGCCTACGCCGAAATCGCCCGTATCTTCGACGACGTGCGCGGCGACACTATGGTGCTGGCGCGCTACATGCAGATTCTGTCGCCGGAACTGTGCGATGCGCTGGCCGGGCGCATCATCAACATTCACCACAGCTTCCTGCCCAGCTTCGTCGGGGCCAAGCCCTACCATCAGGCTTACGAGCGCGGCGTCAAGTTGATCGGGGCGACCTGCCACTACGTCACCAGCGAACTCGACGCCGGTCCGATCATCGAGCAGGACGTGATCCGCATCGACCATTCCGATGCGCCGGAGGACATGGTGCGCTACGGCAAGGACATCGAGAAAACCGTGCTGGCGCGCGGCCTGCGCTACCACCTGGAAGACCGCGTGCTGGTGCATGGCAACAAGACGGTGGTGTTCCGCTGAGTCTTGCCCAGGCGGGCGCTGCAAATCGGCCGGATAAAAAATGGGCGGGAAATATTGACGTGCGCCGCGTCAATCCGTAAAATCGCAGCCTTTCCTGCTGGTCGGCGGTTTTCGCAGCCGGTACGAAAAATCTGGGTCGTTAGCTCAGTTGGTAGAGCAGCGGACTCTTAATCCGTTGGTCGTAGGTTCGACCCCTACACGGCCTACCAGATACGAAAAGCCGCCAAGTTTCTGACTTGGCGGCTTTTTCCATTTCAGCTTTCAGTCGCTCAGAATGCGGTCGAGATCGACCCGGTTCTTTTCATCGACGTAGATGCGTGCCGCGTTCGGCTGGCTGCTGGCGAAGCAGGTCAGTTCGACGTTGGCGATGGGCTTGCCCTTGTGCAGCACGTCGATGGCGCAGCGGCCAAAGACGGATTCCACCGTGGCCAGCAGATTGCGCGCGTAAGGCGATTCGAGCTTGCCGTCGAGGATCAGGTTGGCGAGCACGACGCCATCCGGCTTGAGGACGCGGCGCGTGCCGGCCCAGAATTCGCGGGTGACGAGATGGCCGGGGATCGCCGTGTGCGAACTGTAGACGTCGACTACGACGGCATCGAAGCGGCGTTCGGTGGTGGTGATGAAGCGGCGGGCGTCATCGACGATGAATTCGCCGACGGCGGACTGGCGCAGGAAATGTTCCTCGGCGATGGCGCGGATGGCCGGGTCGATGTCCACGTAGGTGTAGCGGTTGCGCGGCTCGTCCTGGGCCAGCGTGAAACCGCCGGCGCCAAGCACCAGCACGTCACGATCGCGGAAATCGAGTTCTTCGATGAGGATGTTGCGCAGGTGGGCGATGTAACGGGTGGTTTGGGGCGGCGTCGAGGCGTCGGTCAGCGAGGCCAGCGATTTGTTGACCCAGAATGCGCGGGCGTCCACGTCGCCTTTGCGGGTGAGCGCTTCGACCTTGTATTCGGCGTAGGCGGTATCGGTTACCAGGCTTGCGGGCAGGTTGGTGGCGATAACGGGGATCAGTGCCGCCAGCGCGATCAGAACGGCGCGCCGCCGCCGTTTGGCGAGCACCGGCAGACCGGCCAGCAGCGCCGCGGCCACCAGCAGCACGGCGGCTGAGACGCCCAGCCATTGCATGACCAGAAGCGACAGCCCGAGCGCGCCGAGAAAGGAGCCGAGGGTCGACCAGAACAGCGCCTGCCCGCTCGCTTCGCCGGTGCTTTCGGTGCGCATCAGGTTGGTCAGGATCGGCACCGTCTGGCCGAGCAGCCAGGCGATCGGGCAAAGGATGCCGCCGACCAGCAACAGGTAGGCGAAGCCGGTCGGGAAAGCGGCGAAAATCGCATCGACCGCCATCGCCGACAGGCCGCAGCCGGCAAGCAGCGCGGCGATCAGGAAATTGCGTCCGACGGCGCCAAGATACGCCGTCTTGACCCGGCCCCCGGCGGCGTAGCCGAGCGCCAGCGCGAGCAGGAAGAGGGCAATGGTCGGCGCGGTGACGACGATGGAACTGCCGATGTGCGGGAGCAGGCGGCGCAGCGCGACGATTTCAGCCCCGAGCGAGGCAAAACCTTCGATGAATACGATGAAATAGATCAGGCGGCGCGACATGGGAGCGGATTCTACCGGAGGGGTGCGGACTGCGCCGGGGGCTTGCCGCAGCAGGGCGGGAAGAAAAGCGCGGCAAGAAGCGCCGGAAAAAAGCGATTGCGGAGAAAGAGCGCGGAAAAAGAAAAAGCCCTTGGCGACCAAGGGCTTTTTCCGGTGTTTCTGGTCGGAGTGAGAGGATTCGAACCTCCGGCCCCTGCGTCCCGAACGCAGTGCTCTACCAGGCTGAGCTACACTCCGACGTTGCTGTTGAGTTAGTTGTTTCGCTCGACAGCCAAGACTGACAATTCTAGCAGAGCTTTTTTGTAAACTGAATCCCCCAGCGCTGAAATTACCGTTCTGGCGAGATTCGCCTCGTTCTCGGCGCAGGCGCGGGCGTGTTGCAGGGCGCCGCTGCGCTGGATGGCGGCGAGTACGGCGGGGAAATCGTCGCGCCCGCCGCTTTCAATGGCTTGGCGCACGCAGGCGGCTTCTTCCGGGGTGCCGTGCTGCATGACGTAGATCAGCGGCAGGGTGGGCTTGCCTTCGGCCAGATCGTCGCCCAGGTGCTTGCCGGTGGCGGCTTCCTGGCCGGAGTAGTCGAGCACGTCGTCGATCAATTGGAAGGCCGTGCCGAGGTGCATGCCGTAGGCGGCGAGGGCCTGTTCGGTAGCGGGATCGACCTTGCCCAGCAGCGCGCCCAACTGACTGGCGGCTTCGAACAGCTTGGCCGTCTTGTAGCGGATGACTTGCAGGTAGCGCGCCTCGTCCACGTCGGCGTCGTGGCAATTCATCAATTGCAGCACTTCGCCCTCGGCGATGATGTTGGTGGCGTTGGCCAGAATCTGCATGACGCGCATGTCGTCCACGGCGACCATCATCTGGAAGGCGCGGGTGTACAGGAAATCGCCGACCAGCACGCTGGCGGCGTTGCCGAAGGCGGCATTGGCGGTTTCCCGGCCACGCCGCAGTTCGGATTCGTCGACCACGTCGTCGTGCAGGAGCGTGGCGGTGTGGATGAATTCGACGACCGCCGCCAGTTCGTGTTTTTCCTTGCCCTGAAAACCGACCGCGCCGGCTGCCAGCAGGAGCAGCGCCGGGCGCATGCGCTTGCCGCCGCTCTGGATGATGTATTCGGCGACCTGGCGGATGAGGACGACGTCGGAGTGGAGTTGCCGGCGGATCACCGCGTCGACGGCGGCCATATCCGGTTCGATCAGGGAATGAAGTGTTTCCAGAGTCACGGTGTGCAAATTTACGGCCTGTGGCCTTTTTCAGAATCGGCGCATCTTAGGGAGGCGTTTCGCCAGCGTCAAGGCAAGCCGGCGGCAACCGGCCTGCGGCATCGGTCAAACGCTCGACAGCAGGCTGATTTCCCGCGTCAGCAAGGCATCGTCGCCGGCATTGAGGGTGACTAGGCGGCGCAGGTGGGTGACGCTGTCGAGGTCGATTTCGCGGCAGGCGAGGCCATAGTAGTTTTTGTCACGATGGGCGATGGCGACGCTCATGCGGATTTCGGTGCTGGCATCGTCCAGTTGCACGCGCAGGACGCCGTGGGTGCCGAGTTGCGCGTCCAGGGGCTGGCTCGGGCTGACCAGAGCGCCTTTCAGAGAGAGATCGGAAATGTCGACGGTGTGCACGCCGTCGGGCAGAATCAGCCGCGCAGGACTGCGGAAGTTGATGCGGGTGAATTGCCGGCGGTTCTGATCCATTTGAGCATCTCGAGGGAGGTCATTTTCCCTGCATGTTACCCCAAAGGAGCTTGTGCAGTTGGAGTTGAAAGCGTACCGGCAGACCGTCCTGCAAAATCCATTCGGCGAGTTGGCGGGCTTCCAGATCGCCCTGGGCGGGCGAAAAAAGCACCGGGCAGCGTTCGGCCAGACGGTGCGCCGCCAGTTGCCGGCAGGCCCAGTCGTAGTCGGCGCGGTCGGCGATGATGATCTTGATCTCGTCGCGCGGCGTCAGGTGTTGCAGATTGGCCCACAGGTTGCGTTCGCTCTCGCCGGAAGCGGGCGCCTTGAGATCCATGATGCGGGAGACGCGCGGGTCGACGGCGGCGATGTCGAGCGCGCCTGAGGTTTCCAGGCAGACGTCGTAGCCGGCATCGCACAGCGCGCAGAGGAGCGCCGGGCATTCCTTCTGCGCCAGCGGCTCCCCCCCGCGCGGCCCGCCCGAGGCCGCGGGGCTCGACAAAT
>URNG01000090.1 GCA_900549295.1 uncultured Rhodocyclaceae bacterium | reverse complement strand
CAACCGCGGCGGGCGCACCTGCCACGCCGCCATCATCGCCCGCGAACTGGGCATTCCCGCCATCGTCGGCTGCGGCGACGCTACCGAGACGCTGAACGAGGGCGAAATCGTCACCGTGTCGTGCACTGAGGGCGATACCGGCCACGTCTATCGCGGCTCGCTCGACTACGAAATCAGCACGCGTGACATTTCCGCCATGCCGGACATGCCGCTCAAGGTCATGATGAACGTCGGCAACCCCGAACTGGCCTTTGAATTCGCCCAGCTGCCGAACGCCGGCGTCGGTCTGGCCCGCGTCGAGTTCATCATCAACAACGTGATCGGCATCCACCCCAAGGCCATCCTCGACGTGGATCGCCTGCCCGCTTCCAAGCGCGAGGAAATCAAGCGCCGCGCCCGTGGTTACGCCAATCCCAAGGAATTCTTCGTCGAGAAACTGGTGGAAGGCGTCGCCACCATCGCCGCCGCCTTCTGGCCCAATCCAGTCATCGTGCGCCTCTCCGACTTCAAGTCCAACGAATATCGCAAACTCCTGGGCGGCGAACTCTACGAGCCGGAAGAAGAAAACCCCATGCTCGGCTTCCGCGGCGCCTCGCGCTACATCGCCAAGACCTTCGAGGACTGCTTCGAGATGGAATGCCGCGCCATGAAGAAGGTGCGCGAGGAGATGGGCCTGACCAACGTGCAGTTGATGGTGCCGTTCGTGCGCACGGTCAGCGAAGGCCAAGCGGTGGTCGATCTGCTGGCCGAGCACGGTTTGCGGCAGGGCGAGCATGACCTGAAGCTCATCATGATGTGCGAAATCCCGTCCAACGCGCTGCTCGCCGACGAATTCCTCAAGATTTTCGACGGCTTCTCCATCGGCTCCAACGACCTGACCCAACTGACGCTCGGCCTCGACCGCGATTCCGGCCTCGTCGCCAACCTGTTCGACGAGCGCGATCCGGCGGTCAAAATGCTCCTCGGCATGGCGATTGCCGCCGCCAACAAGGCCGGAAAATACATCGGCATCTGCGGCCAGGGGCCGTCGGATCACCCCGATCTGGCGGAATGGCTGATGGATCAGGGGATTTCGTCGATCTCGCTGAACCCGGATACCGTGGTGGACACCTGGACGCGGCTAGGCGCGCACAAGAAGGGCTGAGATTCGTGACGCAGGAGCAAAAAAACCGGGCGCAAGCCCGGTTTTTTTGTGGGGCCGGCGCAGGGCTGAATGGCTTCACTCCCCGCAATCCGGCGGCTTCAGCAGTTCCCAGGCCTGCACGCCGAGCGCCAGGGCGATCGTTTCGATGTTCGACAGCGAGACGTTCCATTTCTGCCGTTCGACGGCGGACAGGTAGGTGCGGTCGAGGCCGCATTGCATGGCGAGGGTTTCCTGCGACCAGCCGCGTTCGACTCGCCGCGCTCTGACATTGAAGGCCAGCACGCTCCGCAGATTTTTTGGACAGGGGAGTTCCGCAGGGGGCTTGGGCTTGGCAGACATGACTGCAAGTTATCTTTGTGATAACTTTGCATCCACGGTGTTTGCTTCACATATGAAAAACAATATATTCTTTTGTCGTTTGTGCGACGGGGTGGGGGAGCAGCGCCTTCAGTCCTGATTCCCGGGTTGCATGACCCGGGCCGTAGCGGGGGGTCGTGCTGATGTCTTATGAATTTCATCTGGAGGTAAGAACATTACTCTGGGTGCTCTGGGCGTTCAATTCTGTTCTGGCGATCGTTCTGGTCGTCTTGCCTTGCCGTTCCCTCGCCTGCAAGGCGCTTTTGCGCGCCAAGGCGGTGCAGGCTTGCGCCTGGTTTCTGCTTGCGATGCGGGGCCATGTCCCGGACATCCTGTCGGCGGCGCTGGGCAGTTCCCTGCTGGTCATCGGCTTTGCGCTGGAAATCATGGCGCTTGCGGGGCGGGAGGGTTTCAGGAAATCGCAGCGCGACGGCGGGGATGCCGCGTCCGGGGAAAGCGCGCCGCAGGAGGCGCTGCTGCACAGGATATTCAATGCGAGCAACGTATCGATATTCGTCACCAACCGGGAATGGGAAATCACGCTGGCCAATCAGCACATGGCGGACATGTTCCGGCATTCGGCGGAGGGATTGGTCGGCACGCCTTATCCCGCGCTGCTCGGCGCGGCGGAAACGGGCGATGCGGCCCTGTCCATGAACCGTCTGCTGCGGGGGGAAGCCGCCGAATTGCGCATGGAGTGCCAGTACCGGAGGGGCGACGGCTCGCTGTTCTGGGGCATGCTTTCGGGCAGCGTGATATTCGATCCGTTGGCGCAGAAGGAGGTTTTTCTCGGGGTGGTGTCGGATATTTCGGAACTCAAGGCCGCCGGGGCCAGGATTCAGGACATGGCTTATCACGACATGCTGACCGGCCTGTCGAACCGGATGCTGTTGTCGGATCGTCTGCGCCAGCAAATCGTTCTGGCGCACCGGCAGCAGAAGATGTTTTACCTGCTGTTCATCGACCTCGACGGGTTCAAGCAGGTCAACGACCAGTTCGGACATGCCCGGGGCGATCTCGTCCTGATGGAAGTCGCCGATCGCCTGCGCGGATGCGTCAGGGAAACCGACACCATCGCCCGTTTTGGCGGCGACGAGTTCGTGATGATCCTGCCTCTGACCGTGGGCAGCGCCGGGGCACGCAACGTCGGTGACAAGGTGCTCGCGGCCTTGTCGCTGCCCTATCAGGCCTTGCCGGAAAACCTGCGCCTGAGCGCGAGCATCGGCATCGCCTGTTATCCGCATGACGGGGAGAGCGAGGCGGAACTGATGCTGGCGGCGGATGCCGCCATGTATGCCGCCAAGAACGAGGGGAAAAGCCGCCTGTCCTTCCATGCGCCGGGCCTGCCGGAGCCGCGCGCCGCTTCGTTCACGGCCTGTTGAGCGGCGGCTGCTCCCGCCCTGGGGTGCTGTGGCCTGCTGCGTTGTTTGGTACATCTGATACCATGCGCATTCTTCACGGGCATGCAGAGGGTATGCACCCGGAAAAATCCAGGGGGAAAGATGACCGAAGCAGTTTATGCCGTGCTGTATTCAGGGGAACACATTGCCGGTTTCGAGCCGGCGCAGGTGGAAGCGGGCATGGCCCGCGCGCTGGGGCTGGAGATGGAGGGCCTGCGGCGGCTCACGCAGCGGCTGCCGGCGATTTTGCGGCATGGCCTGAGTCTGGCGGAAGCCGAGCGCTGCCGCGATCTGCTGCGCGAGGCGGGGGCCGTCGTCAGCATCGTGCAGCGCGCTGGAGAGGTGCCGCCAGCGCCGGTTCCGGCCGCCGCATCGGAGGCGCCGCCGGCGGCAAACCCGCCCGTGGCGGAAAATCTGCCGTCCAAGGACGATGCGGAGTCGCGGGTGCTGCCTTTCCGCTTCCAGGGGGAGGGCGCCGAGTTCTTCCGCATCTGGATCGTCAATGTGCTGCTGAGCATCGTCACCCTGGGCATTTATTCGGCCTGGGCCAAGGTGCGGACGATGCGCTATTTCTACGGCAACACTTCGCTCGACGGCAGCAGTTTCGAGTACATGGCGACGCCGATGCAGATTCTCAAGGGCCGTCTGATCGCTATCGTTTTCTTCCTGATTTATACGATCGTGGGGAATGCGCTTCCGCTCGTGGGCATAGCCATGGCGCTGCTGCTGATGCTGGCGATGCCGTGGATCATCGTGCGCGCCCTGGCTTTCCGCAACCGGCACAGCGCCTGGCGCGGCGTGCGTTTTGGTTTTACCGGCAAGGTCGGCGGCGCGGTCGTCGCCTTTCTGCTCTGGCCGCTGGCCGGGATTCTGACGCTCGGGCTGTTGATGCCGCTCGCCCTGCAGCGCCAGCAGCGCTTCCTGATCAACCATTCGCGCTATGGCACGACGGATTTTGATTTCACTGCCGGGGCTGTTCCGTTCTATAAGCTGTTCCTGTGGTTGATCCTGATCGCTCTGGCAGGCGGTGCGCTGAGTGGCATGGTGGTGTGGGCGGGGGTTGCGTCGCTGTCGGCCATCGTCATGGCCTTGACCTATCTGCTGCTGTTCGCTGTGTTCAATACGGGCTACACCAATCTGGTGTACGGCAACAGCGTGCTGGGCGAGCATCGTTTCGTTTCCCGCTACGAGCTGAAATCCTACGTCTGGCTCATGCTCGGCAACCTGCTGGGCATGGTGCTCACCCTGGGCCTGTTCTATCCCTGGGCCAAGGTGCGCACCGCGCGTTACGCGGCGGATCACATCGCCGTGCAGGTGGCAGGCAGTCTGGACGGCTTCGTCGCCGCGCAGCAGGACGGCGTGACGGCGACGGGCGGCGAAATGGCCGATCTGTTCGACATCGAAATCGGCCTTTGAGCGGCGCAATGGCGACCATGCAGGCGACCATCGACGGCATGTACTTCGCGCCGGGCAGTTCGGCGCGTTCTGCCGCCCGCCTGTGCGGCGACGCCGATGCGTTGCGCCTCGTGGGGGAGGACGGTGTCGCGCTGCTCGGGCCGTTGTCGCTGGACGCGCTGGAAATCAGCCCCCGGGTCGGCAACACGCCGCGCTTCGTGCGCTTTGCGGCGGGCGGCGCGTTCGAAACCGCCGACAACGCCGCCATCGACGCCCTGCTGGCCCGCCGCCATCCCCGGCACGGGCTGGCGCATCGCCTGGAGTCGCGGCTGCGCTACGTGGTCATCGGCATTCTGGTGACGGTGGCTTTCGTGTTTGGCGTGGCGCGTTATGGCGTGCCGGCTTTCGCCAAGGTCGCCGCCGAGTCCTTGCCGCCGTCCGCGATGACCCACCTGGGCGACGGCGTGCTGGACGTGCTCGACAGGCAGTTGCTGGAACCGAGCGCTTTGCCGCCAGCGGAGCAGGGGCGCCTGCGCCGGCTGTTCGCGCCCTACATGGCGAAGGCCGCGGCGGGCGTGCCGATCCGGCTCGAATTCCGCGATGCCGGCAAGTCGATCGGCCCCAACGCGCTGGCGCTGCCTTCCGGCGTGGTGGTGTTCACCGATCAACTGGTGCGCCTGATGGAAAAGGAGCCGGGTGCCGCCGACGCGGCCCTGATCGGCATTCTGGCCCACGAAATCGGCCACATCGAGCATCGCCATGCCCTGCGCCAGTCGATCCAGGGATCGACCCTGGGTCTGGCCGTCATGGTGCTGACCGGAGACGTTTCCTCGGTGTCGTCGCTGATCGCGGCGATTCCCGTGGTGCTGACGGAACTGGGCTATTCGCGTGAATTCGAGTTCGAGGCCGACCGCCACGCGGCTGGCGTGTTACGGCAGAACGGCATGAACCCCGCCGCCCTGGGGCGCTCCTTGCAGCGGCTCGAACAGGCGCACGGCGCGGAAAACTGCGCCGATGAAGAAAAATCCGGGCCGGGAAGCTGCCATGAGGCGGCGTGGTGGCGCTATCTGTCCACCCATCCGCCCACGGCGGAACGCATCCGCCGCCTGGAAGCGTTTTCGGATCGCGCCAGGTAACCTGCGGGCCGGGCGGGCCGCCCGGCGGCCTGTGGCACAATGCCATCTTCAAATTTTTTGAGTCAAATCATGAAACGTGCCTTCCTGATTCTGGGGTTGATGCTGCTGGCGCTGGTGTTGCCTTTCTTTTTCACCGACATCGGCCGGCAGGCGGGGGAGGATCACAATACCGGCCTGCCGTGGCAGATCGAGGTGGATGAGGCGGGCAACAGCCGGGTTTTCGGCATCGCGCTGGGCCGCGACCGCCTGGGCGAAGCCTTGCACGTTCTGGGCGGCGAGCCGGAACTGGCGATCGTCGCCGCGCCGGGCGAGGCGGGGAGCCTGGAAGCCTATTACAGCGAATTGCGCCTGGGCTTCGTGCTGGCGAAGGTGGTGCTGACGGTGGAAGTGACGCCGCAGATGCTGGCCGGCATGATTGAGCGCGCGCCGAAGGCGGAATACATGGAAAGCACGACGCGCAAGATCCGCCTGGCGGCGGACGATCGCGCGCTGGCGGAAACCCTGCCGGTGCAGTCGATCAGCGTGATTCCCACGGTCAATCTGGATGAGGCGACCCTGATCGAGCGCTTCGGCGCGCCGGACGAGCGTTTGCCGGTATCGGCGGAGCGGGTGCATCTCCTGTACGCCGACAGGGGGCTGGACATCGTGGTCGATGCCAAGGGCAAGGAATTGCTGCAGTATGTGCCGCCGCGCGATTTTGCGCGTTTGCGGGAACCCTTGCAGTCAGCGGAAATCGTACCGGATGCCACGCGCTGAACGCTCGATCTGCTAGAATTTCGCGTTTTTAACCGACCGCCTTACTGGAGTAAACATGGCTATCGAACGCACGCTTTCCATCATCAAACCGGATGCCGTCAAGAAGAACGTCATCGGCCAGATCTATTCCCGCTTCGAGGCCGCCGGCCTGAAGGTCATCGCCGCCCGCATGACCTGGCTGTCGGAACAGGAAGCAGGCCAGTTCTACGCCGTGCACAAGGAACGCCCCTTCTTCAAGGATCTGGTCGATTTCATGACCTCCGGCCCGGTGATGATCCAGTGCCTGGAAGGCGAGAACGCTATCGCCAAGAACCGCGAACTGATGGGCGCCACCGACCCGAAGAAGGCCGACAAAGGCACCATCCGCGCCGACTTCGCCGAATCCATCGACGCCAACGCCGTGCATGGTTCGGACGCCCCGGAAACCGCCGCCGTGGAAGTGGCTTTCTTCTTCCCCGGCATGAACACCTATTCCGGTCGCTGAGACTGCGAAACCGCGCTACATGACTGTCAATCTGCTGGATTACGATGCCGCCGGCCTGACTGCCTGGTTTGCCGAACAGGGTGAAAAACCTTTTCGCGCCAAGCAGGTATTGCGCTGGATGCATCGTTCCGGCGTGGCAGATTTCGATGCCATGACCGACCTCGCCAAGAGCCTGCGCGACAAGCTCAAGGCGCTGGCGGCGGTATCTCCGCCAGCCGTCGTTTCGGACAAACTGTCGGACGACGGCACGCGCAAGTTCCTGATCGACGTCGGCAACGGCAATGCCGTTGAAACGGTGTTCATCCCCGAGGACGAGCGCGGCACCCTGTGCATTTCGACGCAGGCCGGCTGCGCGCTCGACTGCGCTTTCTGCTCGACCGGCAAGCAGGGCTTCAACCGCAACCTGACGGTGAGCGAGATCATCGGCCAGCTATGGCAGGCGAACAAGGCGCTGGGGGCGGTGCATGGTGACGAGCGGGTGATTTCCAACGTCGTCCTGATGGGCATGGGCGAGCCGCTCGCCAATTACGACAACACCGTGACCGCACTGCACCTGATGCTGGACGACAACGCCTACGGCCTGTCGCGCCGCCGGGTGACGGTATCGACTTCCGGGCTGGTACCGGTGATCGACCGCCTGCGCGAGGATTGCCCGGTGGCGCTCGCCGTGTCGCTGCACGCGCCGAACGACGCGCTGCGCGACGAGCTGGTGCCAATCAACCGGAAATACCCCCTGCGCGACCTGCTGGCCGCCTGCCAGCGTTATCTCACCAAGGCGCCTCGCGATTTCATCACCTTCGAATACACCATGCTGGCCGGCGTCAACGACAGCGACGCGCAGGCGCGCGAACTGCTGGCGCTGGTGCGCGACGTGCCGTGCAAGTTCAACCTGATTCCATTCAATCCCTTTCCCGGTTCATCGTTCCGCCGTTCGCCGGCGGAACGGGTGCGCCGTTTCGGCGAAATCCTGCTGCAAGGCGGCATCGTTACCACCACGCGCAAGACGCGCGGTGACGACATCGACGCCGCCTGTGGTCAACTGGCCGGCCAGGTGCAGGACAAAACCCGTCGCCGGCTGGAGAAAACCATTTCCGTCATGGAGTCCAGTGCATGAAGAACTGCTTGCCCTCGCTGCGTATCTGTTTTTCGCTGATTGCTTTTGCCGTGTGCCTGCCTGCCGGCGCGCAGGCGCAATATGATTTTTCCAAGGTGCCCACGAGCGGCAGCAGCGGGCCGGCAATGAATGACAGCCGCAGCAGCGAGCCGACTCCGGCCGATCCGCGCACCCGGGCGCGCATCCACACCGAACTGGGCTCGCTGTATTTTCAGGAGGGCAACCCGGGAGCGGCGATCGATCATCTGAGCAATGCGATCGGCATCGATCCGAATTACTCCACCGCCTTGAGCGTGCGGGCGCTGGTGTATGCCGATCTGAAGGAATTTGCCAAGGCCGAGGCCGATTTCAGCCGCGCCTTGTCGCGCGCGCCGGATAACCCGGAAATCAACAACAACTACGGCTGGTTCCTCTGTGAAACCGGCAAGGTGCGCGAGTCGGTGCCTTATTTCGAGCGTGCATTGCGCGATCCGCTCTATGAAACGCCGGACCGCGCCCACACCAATCTCGGCAACTGCCTTCTGCGCGTCGGCGATACCGACGGGGCGCAGCGCCACTACCTGCAGGCCGTGCGTGTGTCGCGCAGCGGTGCCGTGCCGGCGCGGCTCGGGCTGGCGGATATTTTCTTTCGCCAGGGCAACAGCGAAGAAGCGCGCATCTATTTGAACGACGCCTTGCGCATGATGGAACCGGCCAGCCCTGCCGCCCTGTGGCTGGGGGTGCGGATCGAGCGCAAGGCGGGCAACAGGCAGGCAGAAAGCGGCTATGCGGCACAATTGCGCAGCCGCTATCCGACGTCCGAGGAATATCAACAATTCCTTAAGGGAAATTTCGAATGAGTGAAACACAGGCGCTTGTCGATGACGCAGTGACGCTCATCGTCGATCATGCCCCGCAGTCGGTAGGACAAAGCCTGCGCGAGGCGCGCGAGGCGCGGCAGTTGCCGATTGCCGACATTGCGCGCACGCTCAAACTGAGTGAGCGCCAACTGGCTGCGCTGGAAGCCGATCAGTGGTCGGCCTTGCCGGGGACGACTTTCGTGCGCGGTTTCGTGCGCAACTACGCCCGTCTGCTGGCGCTCGACGCCGGCCCGCTGATGGAGGCGCTGGACCGGCAACTGGAAAAACCCGTGGCCAGGCTCGACATTCCGGCTTCCTCGCCGACGGAGCCGATGGCGGGCACCAGCAAGAAGAAGGATCGCTCGGTGATGCTGCTGGGCCTGTTCGTATTGCTGCTGGCCGTGCTGGGGTACTTCCTGCTGCCGGGCGATTTGAGCGTGTTGCAGGGGCGCATCCAGGAACTGCTTTCGTCGCGTGCGCCGGTCGCGGTCGCCCCTGTACCGGAGCAGCAGCCGGAACCCTTGTATCCGCCAGGGGCAAGCAATCAGGAGCTGATCGCGCCCGCATCCGAAGCAGCGGAAGATGCGGCTGAAACAGCGGACGCCCCGGTAACGGCGGCGGCACCGGCGGTGCAGGTTCCCGCACCGGCTGTGGCACCGGCGGCCCCGCCCGCCCCGCCGCCGGGGCGCCCGCCCCACCCGGCGGGTTGTAATGTCGGCTACTGTGCCGGTTGCCCCACCCGCTCCTGCGGTGACGGCCCAACCCGTGGCAGCGCCGCCGCCCGGGCCCGCGTTGGCCGCAGGCCCGGTTGCTCCCGTGCGTTTCGTGGTCAGCCAGGAAGCCTGGATCGAAGTGCGCGATCATGAACAGAAAGTGGTGTTTTCGCAGCGTGTGGCAGCGGGTGTTGCGCCGCAGGTGCACGGACAGGGGCCGCTGTCGGTGACGGTGGGTTACGCGCCCGGCGTCAAGCTGTTCTGGCGCGGCAAACCCGTCGATCTCGCGCCGCATAGCCGGGGCGACGTGGCCCGCCTGGTTCTGGAGTAAGTCTTGAGTTTTGCAGCAAAACGCCCCACGCGCGTCACGCAGGTCGGCCATGTCCGCATGGGGGGCGATGCGCCGGTGGTCATCCAGTCGATGACCAATACCGATACGGCGGATTATCTGAAAACGGCCATCCAGTGCGCCGAGTTGGCGCGCGCCGGTTCGGAACTGGTGCGCATCACGGTGAACTCGCCGGAAGCCGCCGCCGCCGTGCCGCTGATCCGCGAGCATCTGGATCGCATGCATTGCGCCGTGCCGCTGATCGGCGATTTTCACTACAACGGCCATCGCCTGCTCACCGAACATCCAGGCTGCGCCGAGGCGCTCGCCAAATACCGCATCAATCCCGGCAACGTCGGCTTCGGCAGGAAGAAGGACGAGCAGTTCGCGCAGATGGTCGAACTCGCCTGCAAATACGACAAACCGGTGCGTATCGGCGTCAATTGGGGCAGTCTCGACCAGGAATTGCTGGCGCGCCTGATGGACGAGAATTCGCGCCTGCCGCAGCCGCTGGACGCGACCGAAATGATGCGTCACGCGATGGTGGTGTCGGCGCTGGAGTCCGCAGCCAAGGCGGAAGAAATCGGTCTGGCGGGTGAAAAGATCATTCTTTCCTGCAAGGTGTCGAGCGTGCAGGATTTGATCGCCATCTACCGCAAACTGGCCGAGCGCTCCGATTACGCGCTACATCTGGGGCTGACCGAGGCCGGCATGGGTTCCAAGGGCATCGTCGCCTCGACGGCGGCGCTGGCCGTGCTGTTGCAGGAAGGCATCGGCGACACCATCCGCATTTCGCTGACGCCGGAACCGGGCGGCGCGCGCACGCAGGAAGTGATCGTCGCCCAGGAAATCCTGCAAACGATGGGGCTGCGCGCCTTCACGCCGATGGTGGTGGCCTGCCCCGGCTGCGGGCGCACCACCAGCACGCTGTTTCAGGAACTGGCGGGCGAAGTGCAGGATTTCGTGCGCGAGCGGATGCCGGAATGGAAACTGCAATACGACGGCGCGGAGAACATGACGCTCGCCGTCATGGGCTGCATCGTCAACGGGCCGGGCGAATCGAAACACGCCAACATCGGCATTTCCCTGCCCGGCACCGGCGAAGCGCCGGCCATGCCGGTCTTCGAGGACGGCCAGAAAACCATCACCTTGAAGGGCGACAACATCGCCAGCGAGTTCAAGGAAGTCATCGAGCGCTATGTGGCGCGCACTTACAAGAAGAAGTTATCCGCATGAGTCAGACATTGCAGGCCGTGCGCGGGATGAACGACATCCTGCCGGAAGAAGCGGCATTCTGGGAATTGTTCGAGGACGCCATCCGTAGCTGGCTGAAAGGCTACGGCTACAAGCCGATCCGCATGCCCATCGTCGAGCCGACGCCGCTTTTCAAGCGGGCGATCGGCGAAGTGACCGACATCGTCGAGAAGGAAATGTATTCCTTCGTCGACAGCCTGAACGGCGAGGCGCTGACCCTGCGCCCGGAAGGCACGGCGGGCTGCGTGCGGGCGGTGATCGAGCACAATCTGGCAGCGCGCCAGACGCAGCGCCTGTACTACATGGGCCAGATGTTCCGCCACGAGCGCCCGCAGAAGGGCCGCTACCGGCAGTTCCATCAGGTCGGCGTGGAAACCTTCGGCATGAACGGGCCGGACATCGACGCCGAATTGATCCTGATGTGCGCCCGCCTGTGGGACGATCTCGGGCTGGACGGCATCGAATTGCAGATCAACAGCCTGGGCCAGCCTGCCGAACGGGCCGAGCATCGCGCCGCCCTGATCGCCTGGTTCGAGCAGCATCAGGCCAGTCTGGATGAAGACGCCAAACGCCGCCTCTATACCAATCCGCTGCGCATTCTCGACAGCAAGAATCCGGCCCTGCAAGACATCTGCGCCGCCGCGCCGAAACTGATCGACTACCTCGGCCCCGAATCGCTGGCGCACTTTGAGGGCGTGCAGCAGATTCTGCGGGATGCCGGGCTGCCATTCACCATCAACCCGCGCCTGGTGCGCGGGCTGGATTACTACAATCTCACCGTGTTCGAGTGGGTCACCGACAAACTGGGCGCGCAAGGCACGGTCTGCGCCGGCGGGCGCTACGACGGTCTGGTCGAGCAACTGGGCGGCAAGCCGACGCCGGCCTGCGGCTTCGCCATGGGCGTGGAACGCCTGATCGCCCTCATCCGCGAGGCGGACGGCGCGCCGGCTGAACCGGCGCCGGACGTGTATGTCGTGCATCAGGGCGAAGCGGCGGGGCGGCTGGCTTTCCGCGTTGCCGAAGGTCTGCGCGATCAGGGGCTGGACGTGCTGCTGCACTGCGGCGGCGGCTCCTTCAAATCGCAGATGAAGAAAGCCGATGGCAGCGGCGCGAGTTTCGCCGTCATCATCGGCGACGATGAAGCGGCCAGCGGCGAAGCGCAACTGAAGGCCCTGCGCGAAGCCGGCTGGGAGCAACGTAAAATGAAAGTCGATGAACTAGCCGGCGCCATCATCGACACTATGGTCGACGCCGGCGAGGAGGAATAAAACATGGCGCATTACGATCTCGAAGAACAGGAACAGATCGACACCCTGAAAACCTGGTGGAAGATGTACGGCAATCTGGTCACTTCCCTGATTACCGTAGCCGCCTTGGCGGTGCTCGGCTGGCAGGCGTGGAACTGGTATCAGAACAAGCAGGCCGGGCAGGCGGCGGGCGTTTTCGCCGCGCTGGAACAGGCGGTGGCAGCGGGCGATGCGCCGCGCATCAAAGCCACCGCCGGCGAACTGACGGAAAATTTCGGCCGCAGCACCTATGCCAGTCTGGGCGCCTTGCTGGCGGCGCGCCATTCCTTCGACCAGGGTGACCTGAAAACCGCCAGGGCGCAACTCGCCTGGGTGGCCGACAACGGCAAGGACGAACTGCGCGAAATCGCCCGCCTGCGCCTGAGTGAAGTACTGATCGACGAAGAAGCCTACGACGAAGCCCTGCAACGCCTGAATGCCGTGACGCAGGCCGATTTCGCGGTGCGCGCCCAGGAATTGAAGGGCGACGTGCTGAATGCCCAGGGCAAGGCGGCCGAAGCGCGCGCCGCCTATAAGGCGGCATTAGACGCGGGCGGCAAGAAACTGGAAGGGCCGGCGCGCGAGATCCTGCAACAGAAGCTCGATGCGCTGGGCGGCGATGCGGGAGCGGCGGCATGATGCGCCGCCTGCCG
>URNG01000089.1 GCA_900549295.1 uncultured Rhodocyclaceae bacterium | reverse complement strand
CCAGCACTTCCTCGCGCTCCTGGCTGGCGCGCTGGTTTTTCGCCAGACGCAGCAGACTGCGCGCAACCGCCGGCATGTTGGTGGCCAGTTCGCGGATCTCGGCCAAGGCCACCGCCTCGCCCGCCGCCGATTCGCTGAAAACCTCGCGCAGATCGGCGATCAGCCGCGCCTCGTCGTCCTCGGAAAAAAGCTGGACGTCGACGCCGAAGACGGCGTTGAGCTTGAGCAGCACCGGCACGGTCAGGGGCCGCTGGTTCTGTTCGAGCTGGTTGAGATAGCTCGGCGACAGCTCCAGGGCGCGCGCCAGCGCGATCTGGGTGAGGCCGCGCTCCTCGCGCAGGCGCTTCAGGCGCACGCCCATGAAGGTCTTTTTCATGTCTTTTCTCTCGTTGCCGTCGGCAAAGGCGTTTGCAGCGGTGTTCGCAAAAATATTTGCAACATTCGCAAATTTGCCGCCACAAGTTCGCAAAACTCCGCCTTTTCAGGGCTGGATTGGTATTTATGGATGCGTATATTGCAAAAATCCGTCGCCGCAGGCAAGCCCGATTTCGGCCTGTTTTTGGTCTGAAGGCAACGGCTTACAACCATACCAATCGGAGGAAAAAGATGAGCGCAGTTCAGGAAAGCACCTTCAAGCCCAAGAAATCCGTCGCCCTGTCCGGCGTCTTTGCCGGCAACACCGCCCTGTGCACCGTCGGCAAGTCCGGCAACGATCTGCACTATCGCGGTTACGACATCCTCGACATCGCCGAGCGCTGCGAATTCGAGGAAGTCGCGCACCTGCTGGTGCACGGCAAGCTGCCGACCGCCGCCGAGCTGAAGGCGTACAAGGCCAGGCTAAAATCCATGCGCGGCCTGCCGACCAGCGTCAAGGAAGCGCTGGAATGCCTGCCCGCCTCGGCGCACCCGATGGACGTCATGCGCACCGGCGTCTCGGCGCTCGGCTGCGCCCTGCCGGAGAAGGATGACCACAACACGCCCGGCGCGCGCGACATCGCAGACCGGCTGATGGCTTCGCTCGGCTCCATGCTGCTCTACTGGTATCGCTGGAGCAACAACGGCAAACGCATCGACGTGGAAACCGACGACGATTCCATCGGCGCGCATTTCCTGCATCTGCTGCACGGCCAGAAGCCGTCGGCGCTGTGGGAGCGCGCCATGCACACCTCGCTGATCCTCTACGCCGAGCATGAATTCAACGCTTCGACCTTCACCGGCCGCGTCATCGCCGGCACCGGCTCCGACATGTATTCGGCCATCACCGGGGCCATCGGCGCGCTGCGCGGGCCGAAGCACGGCGGGGCCAACGAGGTCGCTTTCGAGATCCAGAAACGCTACGACAGCCCGGATGAAGCCGAAGCCGACATCCGCCGCCGCGTCGAGGCCAAGGAGGTGGTGATCGGCTTCGGCCACCCGGTCTATACCGTGTCCGATCCGCGCAACGAGGTCATTAAGGGCGTCGCCCGCCAGCTTTCGGTCGAGGCCGGTTCGACCAAGATGTTCGACATCGCCGAGCGGCTCGAAAACGTCATGTGGGAAGTCAAGAAGATGTTCCCCAATCTCGACTGGTTCAGCGCCGTCAGCTATCACATGATGGGCGTGCCGACCGCCATGTTCACGCCGCTTTTCGTCATCGCCCGCACTTCCGGCTGGGCCGCGCATATCATCGAGCAGCGCATCGACAACAAGATCATCCGCCCGAGCGCCAATTACGTCGGGCCGGAAGATCGCCAGTACGTACCCATCGAACAGCGCCAATAAGCGGGGAAGTCCATGAATACGCAATACCGCAAATCGCTTCCCGGCACGCAGGTCGATTATTTCGACACCCGTGCCGCCGTCGATGCCATCCGCCCCGGCGCTTACGCCGGGCTGCCCTACGTTTCCCGCGTGCTGGCCGAGCAACTGGTGCGCCGCTGCGACCCGGCGCTGTTGACCGACGCGCTGACCCAGATCGTCGAGCGCAAGCGCGACCTCGATTTTCCGTGGTATCCGGCGCGCGTCGTCTGCCACGACATCCTCGGCCAGACCGCGCTGGTCGATCTGGCCGGTCTGCGCGACGCCATCGCCGGACAGGGCGGCGATCCGGCCAAGGTGAACCCGGTGGTGCCGACGCAGTTGATCGTCGACCACTCGCTCGCCGTCGAATGCGGCGGCTACGACCCGGACGCCTTCGCGAAGAACCGCGCCATCGAGGATCGCCGCAACGAGGACCGCTTCCACTTCATCGAATGGACGAAGAAGGCCTTTGCCAACGTCGACGTGATTCCCGCCGGCAACGGCATCATGCACCAGATCAATCTGGAGAAGATGTCGCCGGTCATTCAGGTGCGCAATGACGAGAACGGCAAGAGCGTCGCCTTCCCGGACACCTGCGTCGGCACCGACAGCCACACGCCGCACGTGGACGCGCTCGGCGTCATCGCCATCGGCGTCGGCGGGCTGGAAGCCGAAACCGTGATGCTCGGTCGCGCCTCCATGATGCGCCTGCCCGACATCGTCGGCGTCGAGCTGACCGGCTGCCGCCAGCCCGGCATCACCGCCACCGACATCGTGCTGGCGCTGACCGAATTCCTGAGAAAGAAGAAGGTCGTCGGCGCCTGGATCGAGTTCTTCGGCGAAGGCGCCGACAGCCTCTCCATCGGCGACCGCGCCACCATCTCCAACATGTGCCCGGAATACGGCGCGACGGCGGCGATGTTCTACATCGACAACCAGACCATCGCCTACCTCAAGCTGACCGGCCGCGAACCGGAGCAGGTGGCGCTGGTCGAGCACTACGCCAGAACCGCCGGCCTGTGGGCCGATGACCTCAAGAGCGCCGAATACGAGCGCATCCTGAGCTTCGACCTGTCCAGCGTCACGCGCAACATGGCCGGCCCCTCCAACCCGCACAAGCGGCTGCCGACCTCGGCCCTGAAGGAGCGCGGCATCGCCGCCAGCCGGCAAAGCGATCTCGACCAGGCGTGGATCGACGAACGAGCCGGCCGCCTGCCGGACGGCGCGGTCATCATCGCCGCCATCACCAGCTGCACCAACACCTCCAACCCGCGCAACGTCGTCGCCGCCGGCCTGCTGGCGAAGAAGGCGAACGCTTTGGGCCTTGCGCGCAAGCCGTGGGTGAAAACCTCCTTCGCGCCCGGTTCCAAGGTGGCGAAGCTCTATCTGGAAGCCGCTGGCCTGCTGCCGGAACTGGAAAAACTCGGCTTCGGCATCGTCGCCTACGCCTGCACCACCTGCAACGGCATGTCCGGCGCGCTCGACCCGAAGATTCAGCAGGAGATCATCGACCGCGACCTGTACGCCACCGCCGTGCTCTCCGGCAACCGCAACTTCGACGGGCGCATCCATCCCTACGCCAAGCAGGCTTTCCTCGCCTCGCCGCCGCTGGTGGTGGCCTACGCCATCGCCGGCACGATGCGCTTCGACATCGAGCAGGACGTACTGGGCGTGGTCAATGGCAAGACAATCCGCTTGCATGACTTGTGGCCGTCCGACGAGGAAATCGACGCCATCGTCGCCGCCTGCGTCAAGCCGGAGCAGTTCAGAGCGGTGTATGAGCCGATGTTCGCCCTCGATCGCGGGACGGCGGAAAAGATCAGCCCGCTTTACGACTGGCGTGCGCAATCCACCTACATCCGCCGTCCGCCCTACTGGGACACGGAAGGCGTCGGCGCACTGGCCGCCAACCCGCGCACGCTGAAGGGCATGCGTCCGCTGGCGGTGCTGCCGGACAACATCACCACCGACCACCTGTCGCCATCCAATGCCATTCTGGCCAGTTCCGCCGCCGGCGAATATCTGGCGAAGATGGGCCTGCCGGAAGAGGATTTCAATTCCTACGCGACGCACCGCGGCGACCACCTGACCGCCATGCGCGCCACCTTCGCCAACCCGCAGCTGGTCAATGAAATGGCCGTGGTCGACGGCGCCGTGCAAAAAGGCTCGCTGACCCGCGTCGAGCCGGACGGCAAGGTCATGCGCATGTGGGAAGCCATCGAAACCTACCTCGCGCGCCGCCAGCCGCTGATCGTGGTGGCCGGGGCCGACTACGGCCAAGGTTCGAGCCGCGACTGGGCGGCCAAGGGCGTCCGCCTGGCCGGCGTGGAAGCCATCGTCGCCGAAGGCTTCGAGCGCATCCACCGTACCAACCTGATCGGCATGGGCGTCCTGCCGCTCGAATTCAAACCAGGCACGACGCGGCTGACGCTCGCTCTCGACGGCAGCGAAACCTACGACGTGACGGGGGAACGCCAGCCGCGCGCCGACCTGACGCTGGTCATCCAGCGCAAGAACGGCGAAACGCTGGAAGTGCCGGTAACCTGCCGCCTGGATACCGCCGAGGAAGTGTCGATCTACGAAGCCGGCGGCGTGCTGCAACGCTTCGCGCAGGATTTTCTGGCGGCCGAGGCCACACAACCGAAGGAGAACGCCTGATGGCAACGAACGAAACAGCAGCGCCGCAGATCCGCATTCCCGCCACCTACATGCGCGGCGGCACCAGCAAGGGCGTGTTCTTCCGTCTCGACGACCTGCCGGAATCCTGCCGCGTGCCGGGCGAGGCGCGCAATAGATTGTTCCAGCGCGTGATCGGCAGCCCCGACCCCTACGCCAAGCACATCGACGGCATGGGCGGCGCGACTTCCAGCACCAGCAAGTGCGTGATCCTCGCCAAAAGCGCGCGGCCCGGTCACGATGTGGATTACCTCTACGGTCAGGTGTCGATCGACAGCGATTTCGTCGATTGGTCGGGCAACTGCGGCAATCTGTCCACGGCGGCCGGCGCTTTCGCCATTCACGCCGGCTACGTCGACGCGGCGCGCATTCCTGAGAACGGCGTGTGCACCGTGCGCATCTGGCAGGCCAACATCGGCAAGACCATCGTCGCCCATGTGCCGGTCGCCAACGGCCAGGTACAGGAAACCGGCGATTTCGAACTGGACGGCGTGACCTTTCCGGCCGCCGAGATCGTGCTCGAATTCCTCGACCCGGCCGACGAGGGCGAAGGTGAGGGCGGCGGTTCGATGTTCCCGACCGGTCATCTGATCGACGAACTCGACGTGCCGGAATCGGTGGTCGCCGGCGGCAAGCTGAAGGCGACGCTCATCAACGCCGGCATCCCGACCATCTTCGTCAACGCCGAGGACATCGGCTACAAGGGGACGGAGTTGCAGGACGCCATCAACGGCAACGCCGAAGCGCTGGCCGGCTTCGAGACGCTGCGCGCCATCGGCGCGCTGAAGATGGGCCTGATCGCCAAGCTCGAAGACGCCGCCAGACGCCAGCACACGCCGAAGATCGCCTTCGTCGCGCCGCCCATGGATTACGTGTCGTCGAGCGGCAAGACCGTGAAGGCGGGTGACGTCGACCTGCTGGTGCGCGCGCTCTCCATGGGCAAGCTGCACCACGCCATGATGGGTACGGCGGCGGTCGCCATCGGCACCGCGGCGGCGGTTCCCGGCACGCTGGTCAATCTGGCGGCGGGAGGCGGCGAACGGCAGGCGGTGCCGGATTCTGTCCGTTTCGGGCATCCGTCCGGCACGCTGCGCGTCGGCGCGGAAGCGAAACAGGTTGACGGTCAATGGACAGTCACCAAGGCCATCATGAGCCGCAGCGCCCGCATTCTGATGGAAGGCTGGGTACGCGTGCCCGGCGACGCATTCTGACTGTTGGCCTGCCGACCATGACCCTGCCTCCTCCTGCTCCTGCCGTCGAGATTCGCGAACTGGTTCTGCCGATGCTGGCGAACCACCACGGCACCTTGTTCGCGGGCCAGGGCCTGCAACTGATGGCCAAGGTGGCATTCATGGCGGCGCACAGCCTGGCCAGGCAGGAAGTCGTGATGGCCGGCGCCAAGAGCATCGATTTTTTCTCGCCCATTCCCATCGGCCACGTGCTCATCTTGCGCGGCCAGGTCGTTCGGGTCGGGCGCAGTTCGATGACGGTGCAGGTCAGTGGTCAGGCCGAAAAGGCCGGTTCACCGGCAGAGGACGTGCTGGGCGGAACGTTCGAGATGGTCGCCATTGGTGCCGATGGCCGTCCGGTGGCCATCGACTCACCCTCACCCGGCAAAAACTTCAAGAAATAAAGGATTCCCTATGTCTACCCGCAAGAAACTGAAAGAACTGGTCAACGCCAAGCGCGGCGTCATCGTGCCGGGCGCGTTCAACGCGCTGTCGGCGCGCGTCATCGCCGATCTCGGCTTCGGGGCCATCTACGTCACCGGCGCCGGCGTCACCAACATGTGGTTCGGCATGCCCGACCAGGGCTTCATGGGGCTGGCCGAAATCGCCGACCACACCGCCCGCATCCGCGACGCCGTCGAGGTGCCGCTGATCGTCGATGCCGACACCGGCTTCGGCAACGCGCTCAACGTTTATCACACCGTGCGCACGCTCGAGCGCGCCGGCGCCGACTGCATCCAGTTGGAAGATCAGGTCGCGCCGAAGCGCTGCGGCCACTTCGCCGGCAAGGACGTGATTTCGACCGAGGAGGCGGTGAGCAAGATCAAGGCCGCAGTGGATGCCCGCCGCGATCCGGATTTCCTCATCATGGCACGCACAGATGCCGCCGCCGTGCATGGCTTCGAGGCCGCCGTCGAGCGCGCGCAGAAATTCGCCGAGGCCGGTGCCGACATCCTCTTCGTCGAAGCGGTGACGACCGCCGACGAGATCCGCGCCCTGCCGCAGCGGCTGGCCACGCCGCAACTGATGAACATGGTCATCGGCGGCAAGACGCCCATCTTCAACGCCGACGAACTCGGCCAGCTCGGCTTCGGCATCGTGCTCTACGCCAACGCCGCCTTGCAGGGCGCGGTGATGGGCATGCAGAAGGCACTGACCGTGCTGCGCGACGAGAAGGCCGTGCTCGAATCGAGCGGGCTGGTGACGCCCTTCGCCGAGCGCCAGCGGCTGGTCGGCAAGCCCGAGTGGGATGCGCTGGACAAGCTGTATAGCTGATTGAAAACGCCGGCCGCCCAGTGGTAGCCGGCTTCCCGAATTCCAGGATTGTTCCGGGCGGTTTGCCGCCACGGCAGGGGGCGTTTGCCTCGAAAAAAGGATAGACGATGAAGAAGATCAAGAGCGTGCTGGTCGCCAACCGCAGCGAAATCGCCATCCGCATCATGCGGGCGGCGGCTGAGTTGGGGCTGCGCACGGTGGCGATCTACGCCAACGAAGACCGCTTCGCGCTGCATCGCTTCAAGGCGGACGAAAGCTACCTGGTCGGCGACGGCAAGAAGCCGATCGCCGCCTATCTCGACATTGCCGACATCATCCGCATCGCCAAACAGGCCAAGGTGGATGCCATCCATCCCGGCTACGGCTTCCTGTCGGAAAACCCGGATTTCGCCGAAGCCTGCGCCCAGGCCGGCATCGTCTTCATCGGACCGAAACCGGCGGTGATGCGCGAGCTCGGCAACAAGGTCGCCGCCCGGGCGCTTGCCGAGAAGGTCGGCGTGCCGGTGGTGCCGGCGACCGGCGCCCTGCCTGACGACGCCGTGGAATGCCGCAAGCTGGCCGCCGGCGTCGGCTACCCGATCATGCTGAAAGCCAGCTGGGGTGGCGGTGGCCGCGGCATGCGGGCAATCAACGACGAGAGCGAACTGCTGCCGGCCATTGAGGTCGCCCGCCGCGAGGCGGCCGCCGCCTTCGGCAACGACGAGGTCTATCTGGAAAAGATGGTCGTCCGCGCCCGCCACGTCGAGGTGCAGGTACTCGGCGACACGCACGGCAGCCGCGTGCACCTGTTCGAGCGCGACTGCTCGGTGCAGCGGCGCAACCAGAAGGTCGTCGAGCGCGCACCCGCGCCCTACCTGAGTGCCGAACGGCGCGAGGCGCTGTGCGCCGCCGCCCTGAAGCTCGCCGCCGGCGTCGACTACACGCACGCCGGCACGGTCGAGTTCCTGATGGACGCCGACACCGATGCGTTTTATTTCATCGAGGTCAACCCGCGCATCCAGGTCGAGCATACCGTGACCGAGGAAGTCACCGGCATCGACTTGGTCAAGGCGCAGATCGTCGTCAGCGAGGGCGGCCGCATCGGCGCCAGCGACTTCCTGCCGGCGCAGAAGGACATCCGCCTCGCCGGCCACGCGCTGCAATGCCGGGTGACGACGGAAGACCCGGAAAAAGGCTTCACGCCCGACTACGGCAAGCTCGCCGCCTACCGCAGCGCAGCCGGTGCGGGCATCCGGCTCGACGCAGGCACGGCCTACACCGGCGCCATCATCACGCCCTACTACGACTCGCTGCTGGTCAAGGTCACGGCGCGCGGCCACGACGCCGACGAGGCAATCCGCCGCATGGACCGGGCCTTGCGCGAATTCCGCATCCGCGGCGTGGCGACCAATCTGGCTTTTCTGGAAAACGTCATCGGCCACCCGCTGTTCAAGAACGGCGAATGCACGACGCGCTTCATCGACACCACCCCGGAACTGTTCGACTTCAAGCCCCGGCGCGACCGGGCGACGCGGCTGCTCAAGTTCGTCGGCGAAGTCACGGTCAACGGCAATCCCGAAATGCAGGGCCGGAGCCGGCCCTGCCATCCGCTGGCCAAGCCGCAACTGCCCAAGGCCGAACTCGGCGTGCCGCCGCTGCCGGGCAGCCGCGACCGCTTCCGCGAACTCGGGGCCGAAGGCTTCGCGCGCTGGATGCGCGAGCAGAAGCGCGTGCTGCTTACCGACACGACCATGCGCGACGCCCACCAGTCGCTGTTCGCCACTCGCATGCGCAGCGCCGACATGCTGGCCGTCGCGCCGCACTACGCGCGGCTCCTGCCCGACCTGTTCTCGCTCGAATGCTGGGGCGGCGCGACTTTCGACGTCGCCCTGCGCTTCCTCAAGGAAGACCCGTGGCAGCGCCTCGACCAGTTGCGCGCCGCCGTGCCCAACGTCCTCTTCCAGATGCTGCTGCGCGCCTCCAACGCCGTCGGCTACACCAACTACGCCGACAACGTCGTCCGCTACTTCGTGCAGCAGGCGGCGGCGCACGGCATGGACATCTTCCGCGTCTTCGACTCGCTGAACTGGGTGGACAACATGCGCGTCGCCATGGACGCGGTGATCGAGGCCGGCGCGCTGTGCGAAGGCACCATCTGCTACACCGGCGACCTCAACGACCCGGCGCGCAGCAAGTACCACCTGAAATACTACGTGGACATGGCCAGACAACTCGAAAAGGCCGGCGCCCACATCCTCGGCATAAAGGACATGGCCGGCGTCTGCCGGCCGGCGGCGGCGCGGGCCTTGGTCAAGGCGCTCAAGGAAGAAACCGGCCTGCCCATCCACTTCCACACCCACGACACCAGCGGCGGCTCGGTCGCCTCGGTGCTGGCGGCGGTCGAGGCTGGTGTCGACGCGGTCGACGGGGCGATGGACGCGATGAGCGGCCTGACCTCGCAACCGAGCCTCGGCGCGATCGTCGCCGCGCTGGAACACACCGAACGTGATACGGGGCTGACGCATGGCCGCATCGCCCCCTTCTCCCGCTACTGGGAAGGCGTGCGCCGCTACTACGCGCCGTTCGAGGCCGACATCCGTTCCGGCACGTCCGACGTCTATCGCCACGAAATGCCCGGCGGCCAATACACCAACCTGCGCGAGCAGGCCCGCTCGATGGGCCTCGACCATCGCTGGAACGAGGTGGCGCAGGCCTACGCCGACGCCAACCAGTTGTTCGGCGACATCGTCAAGGTGACGCCGTCGTCCAAGGTGGTCGGCGATCTGGCACTGTGCATGGTCGCCAACGAACTGACGCCGAAGGACGTGACGAATCCGGACAAGGAAATCAGCTTCCCGGAATCGGTCGTCTCGATGATGCGCGGCGAACTCGGCTACCCAGCCGATGGTTTCCCGCAAGCCTTGCAGCAGCGCATCCTCAAGGACCGGACGCCGGTCGACGGCCGCGTCGGCGCGCACCTGCCGCCGGTCGATCTGGAAGCCGAGCGGAAAAAGGCCGAGAAGGCCGTCGGCCATCAGATCGACGACGCGGCGCTGGCCAGCTGGCTGATGTATCCCAAGGTGTTCACCGAATTCTGTGCCCACCAGCGCCAGTACGGCGACGTGTCGGTGCTGCCGACGCCGGTCTTTTTCTACGGCCTCGGCCAGGGTGCCGAAGGGGACGAGATGGCGGTCGCAATCGACCAGGGCAAGACGCTGGTCGTGCGCCTGCTCGGCGAAACCCCCGCGCCGGAGGACGGCGAAGTCAAGCTGTTCTTCGAGCTGAACGGCCAGCCGCGCCCGCTGCGCGTCGCCCGCGCCGGCCAGCAGGCGAAGCAATCCCGCGCCAAGGCCGAGGACGGCAACCCCGCCCACGTCGCCGCGCCGATGCCGGGCATGGTCGCCACCGTCGCCGTCAAGGCTGGACAGAAGGTGACGAAGGGCAGCCCGCTGCTCTCGGTCGAGGCGATGAAGATGGAAACGGCGATCACCGCCGAGCGCGACGCCACCGTCGTCCGCGTGCATGTCGCGCCGGGCGACCGGGTCGATGCCAAGGATCTCTTACTGGAGTTGTCATGAACCACGAAATCTCTTTCGAACTTTTGCGCCCGCGTATGCTGTACGAAGCCTTGGCCGATGCCATCCGTGAACGGATTTTCAGACACGAACTCGCCCCCGGCGATGCGCTCGACGAGTTTCTTCTGGCGAAAAATTACGTCGTCAGCCGCACGCCGATCCGCGAAGCGCTGAAAGTGCTGGCAACCGAGGGCCTCGTCGAACTGCGCGCCCGCCGTGGCGCTTTCGTCGCCCGCCTCGCCTGGGCCGACGTCGTGCAATTGTTCGACGTGCTCGAACTGCTGGAAGCCTTTGCCGTGCGCGAATCCACCCGGCGGCGCGCCGCTCTCGAAATCGGCGGCAGTTTCCAGAGCAGCCTGGCCGCAGCTTCGGGCAACGTCTTTCTGCCGGAACTGCTCGAACGTCTAGTCAGCAAGCTCCGACTGGCCTTCGGGCCGTTGTTCGACAACCCGCAAATGCAGCCTGCCGCGGAGTTGCGGGCCGGACTGGCCAAGATCATCGCCAGCGGGGAAGGCGTCGACCACGCGCTGCGCCAGCTTGCCGCCTACAGCGAATCCAGGCGCGGCATCGCTCGGGAACTCTACGCGCGCGCCAGCCGGCTGATCGCGGAAAAACAGGAAAACCGGCAGCCCGGCGAACAAAGCGACCCGTGCGAGGGCGGCGAAGCTTTCACGGCCGCCCTGATATGAACATCACGCCGGGCGGCCATGAAAATCGGAGAACCGGCTTGCCTGCTCGACGAACGCCGCCAGATAGCCAATCTCGCGCTCATGCTCGCGCACGCCGAGAAAAATCTGCTTGGCAATGCCCCGCTCGCCCAACCTGACGGCGACGATGTCGAGCTGTTCGGCGTATTCCGTCACCAACCAGCGCGGCAGGGCGCTGACGCCGCGCCCGCTGGCGACCATCTGCAACAGGATGTCGGTAGTCTCGATGGTCTTGTGGCGCTTGGGCGTGATGCCTGCCGGTAGCAGGAAGAGATTGTAGATGTCCAGCCGCTCGACGGCGACCGGGTAGGTGATAAGAATTTCCCCGGTCAACTGCGCCGGCTCGACGAATTCCACGTCGGCCAACGGATGGGCGCGGTTCACCACCAGCACCTGCTCGTAGTCGAACACCGGCTCGAAATGCAGACCCGGTTTGAACAGCGGGTCAGGCGTCACCAGCAGGTCGATTTCGTAGGCAAACAGCGCACCGATGCCGCCGAACTGGAATTTCTGCTTGACGTCCACATCCACGTCCGGCCACGCGGCGAGGTAGGGGGCAACGACCTTGAGCAGCCACTGGTAGCAGGGATGGCACTCCATGCCGATACGCAGCGTGCCGCGCTCGCCCTGGGCGAACTGGGCCAGCCTTTCCTCGGCCAGCGCCAGTTGCGGCAGCACGCGCTCGGCGATGCTGAGCAGGTAGCGGCCGGCCTGGGTCAGCCGCAGGCTGCGCCCCTCGCGCAGCCAGATGTCCGTGCCGAGCTGCTGTTCCAGCTTCTTCATGCTGTGGCTCAAGGCCGATTGGGTCAGGCACAGCGCGTCGGCCGCCGCCGTCATCGAGCCTTGTTTTTCAACTTCCTGAATGATCGCAAGGTGAATGCGCTCCAAAACGCTCATGAAATTTACTCATCAATTTCTGAAATAAAACCATTTTACCTCATGAATTCGCCGCACTACGATGCCACCACTGCCATTCATCGACGGAATTCTCCATGACCCAAATACACACCCTCGGCTTCCCCCGCATGGGCGGGCAACGCGAACTGAAATTCGCCCTCGAACGCCACTGGCGCGGCGAAACCGACACCGCCGAACTGGCAAAGGTCGGCCGCGAACTGCGCGGGCGCCACTGGCAACTGCAACGCGACGCCGGCCTCGATTTCGTCACCGTCGGCGATTTCGCTTACTACGACCACGTCGCCAATCACATCCAGTTGCTCGGCTGCGAACCGGCGCGCTTTGGCTTCAGCGGCCAGGAAACCCCGCTCGCCCGCTATTTCACCCTGGCACGCGGCGTCGCCCGCGAGGCCGGTGCTTCGGAAGAAGGCAGCCCGGCGCTGGAGATGACCAAGTGGTTCGATACCAACTATCACTATCTGGTGCCGGAATTCACGCCGGAAACCGCTTTCTCGCTGGCCGACGAGCGCCTGTTCGCGGAAGTCGACGAGGCGCTGGCGCTTGGCCACCCGGTCAAGGCCGTGCTGCTCGGGCCGCTCTCCTTCCTCTGGCTGGGCAAGGAAAAAACCGAGGGTTTCGAGCGTTTCGGCCTGCTCGAAAAGCTGCTGCCGGTGTACGGCCAGATTCTCGCCCGCCTCAAGGCGCAAGGCGTGCAATGGGTGCAGATCGACGAGCCGATCCTCGGCCTCGACCTGCCACCGCAATGGCGGCAGGGGCTCGGACCCGGCCCAGACCACACCTTCGAGCAGC
>URNG01000088.1 GCA_900549295.1 uncultured Rhodocyclaceae bacterium | reverse complement strand
GCCGGCGGCGGAACTGGACGCGCTGGCCGCGCGCATCGTCGAGCGGCCCTTCGATTTCGTCGCGCAGGAGATGGTGAACATCTCGCAAGCGCCGGTGCTGGCCGATGCGGCGGGAACAGCCGGGCTGGTGGCGCGCAACATCGGCCTGCGCGTCTTCGTCGCCGCCTCGCCTGACGGCTTTCGCGTACTGCCGGGCGGGCTGGTGCGCGTCGCCTCCGAAACCGACAGGCGCGTGGTGTCGATGCAGCAAGGCGGCGGCAGCAAGGATGCCTGGGTGCTCGGCGATGCGGCGGCGTGCCAGCCGGGATCCGCCGCATCGCCCCCCCCCGGCCAGCTTGCGCCTTATGGGCGGGACACGCCGCTGCCGGGGCTGGCGAGCCGGGTGGCGGAAAACTTCTTCTGGCTCGGCCGCTACGGCGAACGCGCCGACGGCGTGGCGCGCCTGGGGCGGGAAACCCTGAAACGGCTCGGCGGGCTGCTGGAGTTTGAGCGCCCGGCGGCCAACCCATGCGGCGAGGCAGGCATGGCGGCAACGCCGACGCTGGCGGCGCTCGGCGGACTGTGCGAACGCTGCGGCCTGCGCCTGTCCGCCGCCGACCAAACGGCCCGGACGGCACCGCCCGCGCAGAATGCCGGCACGGCAGCGGCGGACGAGCGCCCCGCCCGCGCCGGAAACGGCGTCGCGCAACTGACCGCCGCATTGTTCGACGAGCGCCAGAACGGTTCCGTGGTCGCCAGCCTGCGCGGCGTGCTGCGGCTGGGGGGGGCGGCGGCGCGGCCGCCCGCGGCCAGAGCGCCGCCAGCCGAATAGCTGGCGCCTCTACCCCCGGCTGGCCGAATTCGCCGCGCCCGCGCCGCTTGCACCCGGCCTGGGCGAAGCCATGCAGCGGCTGGACGAATCGCTGCTGTCGCTGGTCACGCTGTCCGGCTTCGTCATCGAAAGCATGCCGCGCGACGCGGGCTGGCGCTTCCTGTCCATCGGCCGACGCATCGAGCGCCTGCAATTTCTCGCTTCGGCGCTGGCCGCCTTGCTGACGGTGCCGGAACAAGGCGCGCTGGAGGCGGTGGGTGCCCGCACCGCCCGCCGTGACCGACGGCGAGCAGCGCTATCGCAGCCGCCACGCGCGCGGACTCGCGCCGCGCCCGGTCGCCGAACTGGTGATGCTCGATGCCGACAACCCGCGCGCCCTGCGCTACCAGATCGAATCCCTGCTCGAACACCTCGCCCGCCTGCCGGGTGGCCAGCCGCTCGGCGAACCCTTGCGGGCGCTGCGCGCCGAACTGGATGCCGCGCTGCTTTGCGAGCATCTCGACCGGCTGGCCGCCGACCCGCGCCAGCCGTCCGCCAGCGCAGCGCGTGAGGCCGTCAGCGCCTTGCTGTGGCGCATCTGGCACGCCGCCAATACGCTGGCCGACGACCTTTCCCACCGCTATTTCACTCATCTGGACGCGCGCAGCCATGCCACTGCCTCACGCTGAAACTCCGGGCACATTGGCGGGCACAGCGGCGGACGCAATGACGAACGAAAATTCGCCGCACTGCTACGAAATTACCCACGACACCACCTACCGTTACGCCAGCCCGGTGCTACTGTCGCAGCAGATCGCCCATCTGCGCCCGCGCCTGCTGGCGCGCCAGCAGCTGTTTGCACACGCGCTGACGATCTCGCCCACGCCGGTCACACGCCATGAACGGCTGGATTTTTTCGGCAACCCGACGACGCGCTTTGGCCTGTATGCGCCGCATACGCGCCTGAGCGTGCAGGCGGTGAGTGTCGTCGGCGTGCAGGCACCGGACTGGCCCGATCCGGCGCACAGCCTGCCCTGGGAAGCCGCCCGCGACCATCTGCGTGCCGCGCTCTCCGGCCACGCGCCCTTGCAGGCCGAGGCGCGCGACGCCGGTCAGTACCGTTTCGCCTCGCCCTTCGTTGCCCTCGGCGAGGCAACCGCCACTTACGCCGCCTACGCCGCGCGCTGCTTCACACCTGGCCGGCCACTGCTGGAAGCGGTGCAGGCGCTGTGCGCGCTGATCCACGCCGAATTCCGCTTCGACCCTGGTACCACCAGCGTCGCCACACCAGTCGCCGAAGTCTTTGCCGGACGCCACGGCGTCTGCCAGGATTTTTCCCATCTGATGATCGCCTGCCTGCGCTCGCTCGGGCTGGCGGCGCGCTATCTGTCCGGCTACCTGCTCACCGAACCGCCGCCGGGCCAGCCCCGGCTGATCGGCGCGGATGCCTCGCACGCCTGGGTGGCGGTGTGGTGTCCCGGCATCGGCTGGGTGGAGTTCGACCCCACCAATGCCATGCAGCCGGCGCAGGGCCACATCACGCTGGCCTGGGGACGCGACTACGGCGACGTCTGCCCGCTGCGCGGCGTGATCCTCGGCGGCGCGAGCCATGCCGCCGACGTGGCGGTGACGGTGACGCCAGTGGCTCCCCCAGTCGTTTCCCCTCTCCCGCCTGCCCTCGCCGGCGGCGAACCGCATGCACCAGCATGAGGCGGCGCTCGCCAGACTGGTGCGCATCGGCGCGGTGCACGCCGGGTAGTCGCGCCCGCTGATCGCGCCGCGGCGCGGCATGGCGCGCCCGCTCATGCCTGTTTTCGCCTTGGCACGCTTTCTGCTGCGAGGGTGGCAAGGGAGTCCGACAATGACCGCAGAACGCAAAATGACCGCAGCGAAACCCTACGACGAAATGCATACCGCCGACGGCGCGGTGCGCGCCCATTACCGCAGCTACGCCGACTGGCTCGAACAGATGCCGCGCGAGCGCATCGAGCAGAAGCGCAACGAGGCCGACGTGGCCTTTCACCGCGTCGGCATCACCTTCAACGTCTATGGCGCGGACGGCGGCAAGGAGCGGCTGATCCCCTTCGACCTGCTGCCGCGCATCATCCCCGGCGACGAATGGACGGCGCTCGAAGCCGGCCTGCGCCAGCGCGTGCAGGCGCTCAATGCCTTTCTCGCCGATGTGTATCACGACCGGGAAATCCTGCGCGCCGGCCGCATGCCCGCCGAGCTGGTACTGAACAACGCCCAGTTCCGCGCCGAGATGCAGGGCGTGGATGTCCCCGGCGGGCTGTACGCGATGATCGCCGGCATCGACCTCGTGCGCGCCGCGGGTGCCGACGGCAAGGGCGAGTACTACGTGCTGGAGGACAACCTGCGCGTGCCGTCGGGCGTCAGCTACCTGATCGAGAACCGCAAGATGATGATGCGGCTGTTCCCCGATCTGTTCTCGCGCTACCGCGTGCAGCCGGTGGAACACTACCCCGACCTGCTGCTGGAGACGCTGCGCGCGGTCGCGCCCGAAGGCGTGGCCGATCCCACCGCTGTGCTGCTGACGCCCGGCGCGTTCAACAGCGCCTATTTCGAGCACAGCTTCCTGGCGCAGCAGATGGGCGTCGAGCTGGTCGAGGGCCAGGATCTGTTCGTCGAGGACGATACCGTCCATATGCGCACCACCCAGGGGCCGCGCCGGGTGGATGTGATCTACCGCCGCATCGACGACGATTTTCTCGATCCGCAGGTGTTCCGCGCCGACTCCATGCTCGGCGTGCCGGGCCTGATGGCGGCTTACCGCGCCGGCCGGGTGACGCTGGCCAACGCCGTCGGCACCGGCGTCGCCGACGACAAGTCGATCTACCCCTACGTGCCGGAGATGGTGCGCTTCTATCTGGGCGAGGAGCCGATCCTCAACAACGTGCCGACCTACATGCTGCGCAACGCGGACGATCTTGCCTACACGCTGGCCCATCTGCCCGAACTGGTGGTGAAAGAAGTACACGGCGCGGGCGGCTACGGCATGCTGGTCGGGCCGGCGGCGACCAAGGCCGAAATCAAGTATTTCCGCCAACTCATCGTCGCCGCGCCGGAGAAATACATCGCCCAGCCGACGCTGGCGCTATCGACCTGCCCGACCTTCGTCGAGGCCGGCATCGCGCCGCGCCACATCGACCTGCGCCCCTTCGTGCTGTCGGGCGGCAAGGAAATCCGCATGGTGCCCGGCGGCCTGACCCGCGTGGCGATGAAGGCCGGTTCGCTAGTGGTGAATTCCTCGCAGGGCGGCGGCACCAAGGATACCTGGGTGGTCGGCTGAAGCGCCGAACCAGCACCGCATTTTGATGAAGCAGGGAGAACGATCATGCTCAGCCGTACCGCCGACCACCTCTACTGGATGGCACGCTATACCGAACGCGCCGAAAACACCGTGCGCATGCTCGATGTGTCCTACCGCATGTCGCTCCTGCCGAGCAGCGAAGGCGGTGACAGTGGTGACGACGGCGGCGGCTGGAGCGCGATCCTCGCCATCAGCGAACTCACCGACGCCTACGCCCGCACCGGCCGGCCGCTGACGGCGCGCGACGTGATCGAATTCGTCATACTCGACCGCGACAACCTTTCCAGCGTCTGGAACTGCCTGCGCGCGGCGCGCGAGAACGCGCATGCGGTACGCGGCACGCTGACCGCCGAAATGTGGGAAACCACCAACGCCACCTGGCTGGAAATCCGCGACATGACGCCGGAAAAGCTGCGCGCCACCGACCTCGGCGAGTTCTTCGAATGGGTGAAGTTCCGCTCCCACCTGCTGCGCGGCGTCACTTTCGGCACCATGCTGCACGACGACGCCTTCCAATTCGTGCGCCTGGGCACCTTTCTCGAACGCGCCGACAACACCGCCCGCCTGCTCGACGTGAAATATCACAACCTGCTGCCGCAGAGCGAAAGCCTCACCGGCGCCACCGACTATTATCAGTGGGGCGCGCTGCTGCGCTCGGTGTCCGCCTTCGAGACCTACCGCCACGTTTACCGCGACGTCATCACGCCCTACAAGGTGGCCGAACTGCTGATCCTCAACCACGCCATGCCGCGCTCGCTGCATGCCTGCGTCGATGAAGTGCACAACATCCTCGGCCAGATCGCCAACCTGCACTCGGTGGAAGCCGCCCGCCAGGCGGGCGAACTGCACGCCACGCTGCACTACAGCCGTCTCAACGACATTCTCGATACCGGCCTGCACCCCTGGCTGGAACGCTTCCTGGAGCGCATCAACCGTCTGGGGGATCGCATCGGCGACAACTTTCTCGTTCCGGTCGCCGCCTGAACGATTTCTGGCATCGCTGGCGGCCGATCCGCCGCAACGCGACGCCGAGCAATGACCCGACTGGACAAACCCACATGACTTATTGCGTTGCGATGTGCCTCGACGAAGGCCTCGTCTGTCTGTCCGATTCCCGCACCAATGCGGGCGTCGACCATATCAACACCTTCCGCAAGATGACCGTTTTCGAACGCGCTGGCGACCGGGTGCTGGTGCTGATGAGCGCCGGCAACCTCGCCATCACCCAGTCCGTCGTCAACATCCTGCGCGAACACGCCGCCGCGCAGGATCGGCAAAGCCTGTGGAACGCGCCGACGCTGTTCGAGTGCGCCCGGCTGGTCGGCGACACCATCCGCCGCGTGCATCAGCGCGACGCCGAAGCCTTGCAGGAGTTCGGCGTCGAATTCAACGCCGCCTTCATCCTCTGCGGCCAGATCGCCGACGAGCCGCCGCGCCTCTTCAGCATCTACGCCGCCGGCAACTTCATCGAAGCTTCCGGCGACACGCCCTATTTCCAGATCGGCGAATCCAAATACGGCAAACCCATCCTCGACCGCGTGGTCAGCTGCCGCACCTCGCTCGACGAAGCCGCCAAATGCGCGCTGATCTCGATGGACTCCACGATCCGCTCCAACCTCTCCGTCGGCCTGCCGCTCGACCTGCTGATCTACACCCGCGACAGCCTCAAGGTCACGCGCCACGTCAACATCGACGCCGACAACCCCTATTTCGAGATGATCCACAACCAATGGGGTTCCAGCCTGCGCCGTGTCTTCGCCGAACTCCCTGATCCCGACTGGACCACTTGGCCGCAGGAAACCGCACCGCGCCCGCGCGTGCAGGGCGCGGCTGAAATACCGCTGACCCAGGCGGAGGTGGCGGGGAAAGCGGTGTAGCGGGAAAGAACAACACCGTTTTTATTCAGCGCCTCCTCGGCGCTTGTTCCAAACTCAAAAACTCAAATTCCCGGCACATTCGCAGTACCTCGTTTTCAGGCCGCTGCCAATCCCGAAACGCCTTTCCTCCTCCCCTTGGAAGACGCTGAGCAACGCAGGCGGGCTGGGGGCCTTCGGCTGGCTATGTCTGAGCCGCGCAGCGGCGAGTTTAGCCAGCCGCCCGGACCGCCGAGTAGCGCAAGGCACCCCGCGCAGCGGGGCGTCGACCACGGGGGTCGCCTTCTTTTTGCTTACTTTTTCTTGGCGAAGCAAGAAAAAGTAAGACGCGCATCAGCGCGGAACCCGGCGGTAACAAAGGAAAAATGCCAATATCCTAAACATCCCCCTCCCCTTGCCGGAACATGGCCGGGGTGAGGTCGTATTTTTGCAACAAGCGGTAGAGTTCGGTGCGGTTGCGGTCGGCGATGCGGGCGGCGTCGGCAACGTTGCCGTCGGTGAGTTTCAGGAGGCTGACCAGATAGTCGCGCTCGAAGCGCTGTTTGGCTTCGGCATAGCTCAGGGCTTCCATGCGCGGGGCGCGTAGCGCCCGTTGCACGAGACTCACCGGAATCAAGGGCGTGGAACTGAGCGCGCAGCTTTGTTCGACCACGTTGAACAACTGGCGCACGTTGCCCGGCCATTTGGCGGTGGCCAGCACTTCCAGCGCTTCCGGGGCGAAGCCGGTGAAGGGGCGGGCGTATTTTTCGGCCAGCTGGCGCAGGAAGTGGGTGGCGAGCAGTGGGATGTCCTCGCGCCGCTCGTCCAAGCGCGGCAGGGTGAGGGAAACCACGTCCAACCGGTAGTACAGATCCTCGCGGAATTCGCCGCTGCGCATGGCGGCTTCCAGATCGCGGTGGGTGGCGGAGATGAAGCGCACATCGACCTTTTCCGATTGCGTCGCGCCGACCGGGCGCACTGCGCGTTCCTGCAAGACGCGCAAGAGTTTGACCTGCAAGGGCAGCGGCATGTCGCCGATTTCATCGAGAAAGAGCGTGCCGCCGTCGGCGGCCTGCACCAGACCGCGGCGGGCGGTGGCCGCGCCGGTGAAGGCGCCGCGCGCGTGGCCGAACAGTTCGGATTCGAGCAGCGCCTCGGGAATGGCGCCGCAGTTGATGGCGATGAAGGGCTTGCCGGCGCGCGGGCTGGCCTGATGGATGGCGCGCGCCAGCACTTCCTTGCCGCTGCCGCTTTCGCCACGGATCAGGATGCTGGCATCCGACGCAGCAACCATGCGCGCTTCGCTCATCAACTGGGCCATGCGGGCGCTGCGGTAGACCACGCCGTCGGCCCATTTGTTGTCGCCCGTTGCCGTATTTTCGGCATTGGGCGCAGCCGACAGGGCGAGCGCCTGGTCGATCTTGGCGAGCAGCATCTGGCTGTCGAAGGGTTTGGTCAGGTAGCCGAACACCCCGCGCGAGGTGGCATCGACGGCGTCCGGAATGGTGCCGTGCGCGGTGAGCAGGATGACCGGCAGGCCGGGATGGGTGGCGCGCAATTCCTCGAACAGCGACAGGCCGTCGCGCCCCGGCAGGCGGATGTCGCTGACCACCACGCGCGGTGGATCGACGGCGATCAGGGTCAGCCCCTCCTCCACCGAACCGGCGGCGCTGACGCAGAAACCGCGCGCTTTCAGGCGCATGGACAAGAGGCGCAGGATGTCCTCGTCGTCGTCGATGACGAGGATGTGCGCGCCCTGCCCGCTTTCCTGGTGTTCCGTTCCCGGCGCGCTCATGGCTGTTTCCCCGCGGGCGCAGGCGGCGGCGTGCGCGCTGGCAGGCTGCGCTCGATGTTGGCGAGGCGTTCCAGCTTTTCCTGCAGATCGTGAATCCTGCGCTGGTTTTCCCTGGCCTGGGCAAGCTGCCGCTCATGCTGCCCTTCCAGACGCACGCGCTCGGTCAATTGCTCGACCAGCAAGGCGGCCAACGGATGCAGCGCAACGGCGGCCGGGTCGTTCGATTTGAGCAGCGATTCGGCCAGCGCCAGCGCCTTGCCGGGATCGCCCGCCGGGGTGCGCGTCTGCGCGTACAGCAGGGCGAGCCGCATCTGGTTTTCCGGGTTGCCGGCCTGCGCCGTCAATTGGTTGCGCTCGCGCGTCATTTCGCTGGCCGACATGCCTTGCAGCCCCTGCCGGTAAGCCAGAGCGGCAATCAGGGCGTGGCGCGTCGCGGCGGGCAGCACCACGGCGGGGACGACGGATTGGATTTCCGTCGCCGGCGGGGCGGGCGGGGTGCCGGGCGGCGCAGCCACGGCGGGCGCGGGCGGCGTTACGGACGCTTCGGGCGGCGTGGTCGAGCACGCCGCGGCAACCATGCAGAGCAGGACGGGCCACAAGATGGGCCACGAGTTAGGCCACAACCGGCGGCAACTTGCCGGCAAGTATTTGGGTTCAGTTTGCATCGGGAATCTCGACTCGAAAATGCGCGCCCTGGGCGGACGCCAGTAAATCAACCTTGCCGCCCATGGCGTTCGCCAGTTCGCGGACGATGGACAGGCCGACACCGCTGCCGCGCCGCTCCACCGGGGCTTTCAGACGCCCTTGCACGAAGGGCTGGAAAATCCGTTCGCTGTCGTCCGGGGCCACGCCGCAGCCCGCGTCGATGCAGTCGAAGTACCAGGCGCCGGTCACGCGGCGCGCGGTCAGGATGATTTCCCCGCCCTGCGGGCTGAAATCGATGGCGTTGGCGAGCAGGTTGTCCAGGATCAGCGCCATTTTTCCCGGATCGAGGCGTACTTCGCCCGGATCGATCTGCCGCGTGATGCGTATCTGCCGGGTCTGCGCCCGCAACTCGTGGCGGCTGGCCACTTCCCGCAGCAGTTGCCCGGCTTCGGTGCACACCATGTCGAGCTGGCGCGCATCGAAAATCGCCGCGTTGAGGCCAAGCAGGCTTTCGATGCGCCCCTGCAAGCCGAGCACGTTGTGCGCCATGATGCCGACCACCTCGCGCTGCCCCGGCGAAAGCGGCCCCGGCACTTCCTCGGCCAGCAGCGCCGCGCCTTCCTTGAGCGCCGTGAGCGGGGTTTTCAGTTCATGCGAGACGTGGCGCAGGGTTTTCTGGCGGTCGCTTTCCAGTTCCGACAAGTGCTGGCGCAGCCAGTCCAGGCGCCGCCCCAGGCGGCGCAAGTCGATCGGCCCGCCGACGCTGATTTCCTCGTCGAAACGCCGCGCCCCGAGGCGGCGGATCGCCCGGTCCAGTTGATGCACCGGGCGCAGCAGCCACCAGCCCATGACCAGCGCCACGCTCACCGCGCCGATCAGGGCGAGCGCCAGCTTGACGCCGAGCTGGATGCGGTGGTTGTCCAGTTCCTGAATGAGCCGGGTATTTTCGCTGTCGATCCAGCGCTGCCCGGCCTGCGCCACCTGATTGTTGAGGCTGCCCAGACGATCGAGCAGCACGGCGAGGTCTTCCTCGGTTTTTTCGTTGTGGCGCGCCAGCTTGCGGCTGATTTTTTTGGCCACGCCGCGCCACTGCGCCGGCACGTCGCCCAGGCCGGGGGCCGCCAGTTCCTCGATGCGCCCGAGTTGCTCGTAGGATTCTTCCAGATAACCCTGAAAACGCCGGCGCAGATCGCCGTCGCCCAGCACCAGATATTGCCGGGCGCTGCGCTCCACATCGACGCTGCGCTCGTTCAGAGTCTGGATGGCGGCGCTCAATTCCACCGCCAGCGCGCTGTTTTCCCGGCTTTCCCCGACCAGATTCTCCAGCAGCAGCCAGCCGTTGATCGCCACGCCGCCCAGGAGGGCGACGATGAACACGAAGCCGACCAGCATGCCTTGCAAAAAGGAGATTCGTTTCATGGGCAGGAATCAAACGGGGGACAAGCAGGAAGCAAGCGAAGGGGGTGCCGGAAACACCGCAATTTTTCGAGCCGCCATTGTAGCGCCAGCCGCTCGCCGATGGCCGCCCCGCCTCTGGTCATTTCCGCCGCCACCCCATACACTCCGGGGTTTCCCATCGTCACGAGGCTTTTCGCTCACATGGCTCAATACGTAATGTCGATGCTGCGCGTCAGCAAGGTCGTTCCGCCCAAGCGGCAGATCATCAAGGATATTTCCCTCTCCTTCTTCCCCGGCGCGAAAATCGGCCTGCTCGGCCTGAACGGCGCGGGCAAATCCACCGTGCTGAAGATCATGGCCGGGGTGGAAAAGGAATACGACGGCGAAGTGCAATGGCAGCCGAATCTTTCCATCGGCTATCTGGCGCAGGAGCCGCAGCTCGACGCTGAAAAGACCGTGCGCGAGGAAATCGAATCGGCGCTGGGCGAAGTGATGCAGGCGCAGGCGAAACTCGATGAAATCTATGCCGCCTACGCCGACGAAAACGCCGATTTCGACAAGCTGGCCGAAGAACAGGCCCGCCTGGAAGCCATCATCGCCACCTCGGGCGCTGACGTCGAACACCAGATGGAAATCGCCGCCGACGCGCTGCGCCTGCCGCCCTGGGAAGCGAAGATCGGCGTCCTCTCCGGCGGCGAGAAACGGCGCGTGGCGCTGGCCAAGCTCCTGCTCGAGAAGCCCGACATGCTGCTGCTGGATGAACCGACCAACCACCTCGACGCCGAATCGGTCGAATGGCTGGAGCAATTTCTGGTGCGCTTCCCCGGCACCGTGGTCGCCGTCACCCACGATCGCTACTTCCTCGACAACGCCGCCGAGTGGATTCTCGAACTCGACCGGGGCGAAGGCATCCCGTGGAAGGGCAACTATTCGAGTTGGCTGGAGCAGAAGGAAGCGCGTCTGGAACAGGAGCAGAAGCAGGAAGCCGCCCGCATGAAGGCGATGAAGCAGGAACTCGAATGGGTGCGCTCCAACCCGAAAGCGCGCCAGGCCAAGTCCAAGGCGCGGCTGTCGCGCTTCGAGGAAATGTCCAGCCACGAATACCAGAAGCGCAACGAAACGCAGGAAATCTTCATTCCGGTGGGCGAGCGCCTGGGCGATCAGGTCATCGAATTCAACGGCGTGTCCAAGGCTTTCGGCGACAAGCTCCTGATCGACAACCTCAGCTTCGCCATTCCGCCCGGCGCCATCGTCGGCATCATCGGCCCCAACGGCGCGGGTAAATCGACACTGTTCAAGATGATTACCGGCCAGCAGCAGCCGGATGCCGGCGAAGTGAAGATCGGCCAGACCGTCAAACTCGCCTACGTTGATCAATCACGCGACTGCCTCGATGGCAGCAAGACGGTGTTCGAGGAACTGGCGCAAGGCAGCGACGTATTGCAGATCGGCAAGTTCGAGATGCCGAGCCGCGCCTACATCGGACGCTTCAACTTCAAGGGGGCCGACCAGGGCAAGCAGGTCGGCAAGCTCTCCGGCGGCGAACGCGGCCGCCTGCATCTCGCAAAAACCCTGATGTCCGGCGGCAACGTGCTGCTGCTCGACGAGCCGTCGAATGACCTCGACGTCGAAACCCTGCGCGCCCTTGAGGACGCCCTGCTCGAATTCCCCGGCTGCGCGCTGGTGATTTCCCACGACCGCTGGTTCCTCGACCGCATTTGCACGCACATCCTGGCTGCCGAAGGCGAATCGCAATGGACCTTCTTCCCCGGCAACTACCAGGAATACGAGGAAGACAAGAAGCGCCGCCTGGGCGAGGAAGGCGCGAAACCGAAGCGGATACGCTACAAGCCGATCAGCCGTTGAGGTTTTTACCGCAGAGGCAAGGAGGGCGCGGAGCGGCGCAGAGGGAAGCAGCAACGGGGCGAGCCGCCGGGTGATTTCTGGTTTGCCGCCATCCTCTGTGACCCTCCTTTTCTCTGCGCCTCTGCGGTGAGTTTTCGTTTCCGGCAGCGGGCCGCGACAGCATTCCGGCCCGTTCGTTTTAGCAAACGCTTATAATTCGGGCCAATTTTCCGCTTGCCGCCCGATGTTTTCTGTCACACCTCCCCCCTCCACACTCCTGCTCTTCAATTACGACTGGGATCGCGCCGGTTTTGCGCGCCACGCCGGCCCGCGGCGCTTTGCCGAGGCAGGATTCGATCTGTTCAGTTTTCCGAGCAACGCCCGTCTGGCCTGGTTCGACATGGAGCGCATGGCCGATGCCCTGGCGCGGCGGGCGAAAAAGGCGGGCTGGCGGGCGGTGGCATCCAATCACGAGCAATTCGGCGCGCTGACCGCCGCCCTGCTGGCCGAGCGCATGGGCTGGCCGTCCGCTGCCCCGGAAGCGATCATCGCCTGCCAGCACAAGCTGCACGCCCGGCGCGTGCTGGCCGAAGTCTGTCCGCAAGCCAATGTCGCGCACGGCCTGATCGACGCGCCCTACGGCGCGCCGATGCCGGCCGGGCTGCCTTACCCGCTGTTCGTCAAGCCGGTCAAGGCGGCGTTTTCCGTGCTGGCGCGCAAGGTCGACAGCGCCCCCGAACTGCACGCCCACACCCGCTTCGGCTGGGGCGAGCGCTGGATCATCGAGCATCTGGTCGAGCCGTTCGAGCGCATCGCCCGCCAGCGCCTGCCGCAGGCCGGCAGCGCCCATCGCCTGATGTGGGAAGCGCCCAGCCAGGCGGCGCAGTTCAATCTCGACGGCTATGTTTATCAGGGCCGCGCCCGCAAGGTCGGCGTGACGGATTCCATCATGTACCCCGGCACGCAGGCGTTCATGCGCTTCGCCTACCCGAGCCGCCTGCCGGAAGCGGTGCAGGCGCGCGCGCTCGACGTGGCGGCGCGTTTTCTGGCGGCGGTGGGTTTCGATCACGGCCTGTTCAACATGGAATTCTTTTACGACGCGGCGAGCGGACGCCTCACTGTGATCGAATTCAACCCGCGCATGGCCTCGCAACTGGCCGACCTTTACCTGCGCGTGGACGGCATCGACCTCTACGCCCTGCAACTGGCGCTGGCGCACGGCGAAGACCCGGCCAGCGTCGCCCGCATCGCCCCGACCGCGGGCGCGGGGGGCCGGTTCCGCCTATCCCTCGGCATAAG
>URNG01000087.1 GCA_900549295.1 uncultured Rhodocyclaceae bacterium | reverse complement strand
CGTAAAAATACCGCTCATGGTGCCCTCCTTTGTGACGGTGACAGAATTCTCGACTTCGACACAGGGGTAATCCATGATGCGTATCAAGGATGGAGAGCGCTGAAAAAACCGGTGTCAGGCAAGCTTGAACTAAATCAAAATTTCCGGCGAAAGCTCGGAAAGCTCTGAAAAAACCCTAGTTTCGGTGATGTGATTTAGGAATCATCAAAGACAGCAGACGAGCCCGTCGGGAAACTCGCCTTCATTGCTCCGGGGGTTCGGTCGCAATAATTTCATTACAGGAGAGTAAACATGAAGATGAAGTCACTAGGGGTACTCGCTCTGACCGTCATGGCGGGCGCCATGAGTTCGGCTTTTGCCCAGTCTGCTGCACCGGCCATGACCGATGCCGAAAAAGAACAGGCCAAGAAAATCTACTTCGAGCGTTGCGCCGGCTGCCACGGCGTGCTGCGTAAAGGCGCCACCGGCAAGAACCTGGAACCGCACTGGACGAAGAAGGATGCAGCCGGCAAGGTTACCGAAGGCGGCACCCTGAAGCTCGGTCAGAACCGTCTGGAAAAAATCATTGCCTTCGGTACCGATGGCGGCATGGTGAACTTCGACGACATCCTGACCAAGCAGGAAATCAATCTGATGTCGCGCTACATCCAGAATGTGCCGGACGTTCCGCCGGAATACAGCCTGAAGGAAACGATGGATTCCTGGAAGCTGATCGTGCCGGTCGACAAGCGCCCGACCAAGCAGATGAACAAGATCAACCTCGACAACATCTTCTCCGTCACCCTGCGTGATACCGGCGAAGTGGCCTTGATCGACGGCGACACCAAGGAAATCCGCTCCATCGTCAAGACCGGTTACGCGGTGCATATCTCGCGCCTGTCGGCTTCCGGCCGTTATGTGTACGTGATCGGCCGCGACGGTCGCCTGAGCCTGATCGACCTGTGGATGGAAAAGCCGGCCGTTGTGGCCGAACTGAAGATCGGCTTCGACGCCCGCTCGGTCGATACCTCCAAGTTCAAGGGCTTTGAAGACAAGTACGCCATTGCCGGTTCCTACTGGCCGCCCCAGTTCGTCATCATGGATGGCGAAACGCTCAAGCCGCGCAAGGTCGTTTCCACCCGTGGCATGACGGTTGATGGCGAGTATCACCCGGAGCCGCGCGTGGCTTCCATCGTTTCCTCCTTCATCAAGCCGGAATGGGTGGTCAACATCAAGGAAACCGGTCAGATCCTGCTGGTCGATTACTCCGACATCGAGAACCTGAAGACCACCACCATCGCTTCCGCCAAGTTCCTGCACGACGGCGGCTGGGATGCTTCCAAGCGTTACTTCCTGGTGGCCGCCAACGCCTCCAACAAGATCGCCGCGGTCGATACCAAGGAAGGCAAGCTGGCTGCCCTGGTCGACGTCGCCAAGATTCCGCACCCCGGTCGCGGTGCCAACTTCGTGCATCCGAAGTTCGGCCCGGTCTGGGCGACCGGCCACCTGGGCGCCGACGTCGTGACCCTGATCTCGACGCCGTCCGACGATCCGAAGTTCGCCAAGTACAAGGAGTACAACTGGAAGGTGGTGCAGGAACTCAAGCACGTTCCGGGCAACCTGTTCGTCAAGACCCACCCGGTGTCCAAGCACTTCTGGGCCGACGCGCCGCAGAACCCGGACAAGGATCTGGCGGAATCGGTCGCCGTCTGGGACATGGCCGACCTGTCCAAGCCCAAGGCCATCCTGAACGTCGCCAAGGATTCCGGCATGCCGCCGACCAAGGCCGTGAAGCGCGCCGTGCATCCGGAATACTCGAAGGACGGCAAGGAAGTGTGGATCTCGCTGTGGGGCGGCAAGACCGACCAGTCGGCCATCGTGGTGTATGACGACGAAACGCTGAAGGTCAAGAAGGTTATCACCGATCCGAAGATGATTACCCCGACCGGCAAGTTCAACGTCTACAACACCCAGCACGACATCTACTAAGCGTATTCGACGCTTTTGATGTGACGCAAGGATACGGGGGCGCAAGCCCCCGTAATCTCATGTGCGTGGGGTTTTATTCTGTGAGAGGTGAACGATGAAACATGCAATGCGCGGGGCGGCCCTCCTGATCGGTGGTCTGGCCCTGTCCCCCCTGGCGATGGCCGCGCCGGACTGGGCTTCGGTGCCGGCAACGACGATCCACGTTTTCCATCCGGGCGCGACGCCTTGGGAATGGATCGAGAGCAAGGGCAAGCACGGCGGCAGCCGCGGCTTGAGCCGGGGCGAAAGCTGCGCCGGCTGCCACGTCGAAAACGGCGAGATCAACGTCGATCTCGAACGCATCGCCAGCGAACTCGACCCCAAGGGCGGTCCTAAGGTGCGCAGCTTCCCGGTCAATGTGCAGGCCGCCTACGACGCCGGCCAGTTGTACGTGCGCATGAGCTTCAAAGCGCCGGACGGCGGCATCGACCAGTCGGACAAGGAAAACGCGGTGAAGGCCACCGTGCTCTTCCCCAACGCCGAAGTGCCGATGGCCGATCAGGTCGGCTGCTGGGCGACCTGCCACCAGGACGCCAAGACCATGCCGGAAGGCAAGGACAAGACCAAATACACTTCCGCCGGCGCTTACGAGCTGATGCAGTGGGCGAGTTCCGGCAAGGTCGCCGACGGCAGCGTCACCGACCAGCGCCGGATGGAGGGCGGTCAGGCGGGCGTCAAGGCCGAAGGGGCGAAGAACGGTGACACCTGGACGGTGACGTTCAGCCGCAAGCTGCCGGCCAGCCAGACGGTGCATTTCGGTATCGCCGTCCATGCCGACCACGCCGCAGGGCGTTTCCACCACGTTTCCTTCGGTCATGTGATCGGTCTGGGAGCCGAGGGCGATGTCAAGGCCAAGAAGTTCTAAGGCCGAGGCGCTGCGCCGCAAGGCGCGCCAGCGCTGGCTGGTGCAGTCCGCGCTGGCGCTGGCCGGCGCGCTGCTGATGCTGTTCCAGGCGACGGCGCAGGCCAGCGAGGCCGCTGCCGCGCCCGAACCGAGCGCCGAGCGTCAGCGGCAACTGGTGCACATGGTGCGCCAGGAATGCGGCTCCTGCCACGGCATGACGCTGCAAGGGGGGCTGGGGCCGGCGCTCCGGCCCGCCGACTTGCAGGACAAATCGGCCGAAGGCCTGGCGTTGACCATCCATCAGGGCCGCCACGGCACCGCGATGCCGCCCTGGCAGCGCTTCCTGAGCGAAGCCGAAGCGAACTGGATCGTCGAACGCCTGCTTGCCGGCTTCCCCGAATGACGCGGCGGCGGGTCGCCCCGCCGGGTTTTTCGGCCACGATTTTCATCGGCTGTTACAGCCGCTTTTTTTGATGGGTGTCTCCATGCGTAGCCTGTTCGCTCTGTTTCTTGCCGCCCTGCTTGGGGCTTGTGCCAATACTGCGTCGACCGGGCCGCGCGCCACCGGCGATCTGGCCCTCATCATCGAACGCGCCAGCGGCCACGTGACCCTGGCCAACACCAGCACCCGCCAGCCGTATGCGCGCATCGGCGGGCTGGGCGACCTGTCGCACGCCTCCGCCGTCTATTCGCGCGATGGCCGCTACGCCTACGTCTTTGGCCGCGACGGGGCGCTCAACAAGATCGACATGCTGGAAGCGCGGCTGGTCAAGCGCGTGGTGCAGAGCGGCAACGCCATCGGCGGCTCGATCTCGCAGGACGGGCGCATCGTCGTGGCGCAGAATTACACGCCGGGCGGCATCAAGGCGTTCGACGCCGAGACGCTGGAACTGCTGTCCGAAGTACCCGCCGAATACGCGCCGGGCCAGTTTTCCAAGGTGGTCGGCCTAGCCGATACCGCTGGCAACAAATTCGCCTACGCGCTGTTCGATGCCGGTGAGATCTGGGTCACTGATTTCAGCAATCCGCGCCAGCCGAAAACCGAGCGTTTCCCTGCGGGCAAGAATCCCTACGACGGTCTGGTGACGCCGGATGGCCGCCACTTCATGGCCGGTCTGTTCGGCGAGGACGGTATTGCCCTGCTCGACTTATGGCAGACCGACAAGGGCGCACGCAAGATTCTGCAGAACTACGGGCGCGGCGAGGAGCGCCTGCCGGTGTACAAAATGCCGCACCTGCGCGGCTGGACGATGGCGCAGGGCAAGGTCTACCTGCCGGCGGTCGGGCGGCATGAAGTGCTGGTGGTCGATGCCGTGAGCTGGCAGGAAGTCGGGCGCATTCCGGTGCGCGGCCAGCCGGTGTTCGTCATGGCGCGTCCGGACGGGCGGCAGATCTGGGTGAATTTCTCCTTCCCCGACTACAGCAAGATCGACGTCATCGACACCCTGCAAGGCAAGGTGGTGAGCCAACTGGAGCCGGGCAAGGGCATCCTGCACATGGAATTCACGCCGCGCGGCGAGCACGTCTGGCTGTCGGCGCGCGACGATCACAAAATTTTGATTTACAGCACGGAAAACCTTACTCAAATCGGGGAAATTAAGGCCGACGCGCCCTCGGGAATTTTCTTCACGAGCCGCGCCCACCGTATCGGCTTCTAAATGACCCAGGATTTCACCTTCCGTCTGCTCAACGATTTCCAGCGCGACTTTCCCCTGAAGGCGCGGCCCTTTGCCGCGCTGGCCGGCGCGCTGGACAGTTCCGAAGCGGCGGTGATCGAAAAATTGCAGGAAATGCAGGACGACGGGCGCATTTCGCGCATCGGCGCGGTGCTGCGTCCCGGCTGCTTCGGCGCTTCGACCCTGGTGGCGATGGCCGTGCCGGTGCAGCGTTTGCAGGAAGTGGCGCTGTTGGTGAACCGCTTTCCCGGCGTCAATCACAACTACCAGCGCGAGCACGATTACAACCTGTGGTTCGTGCTCACCGCCAGCGATGCCGCCGCCCTGGCCGAGGCCCTGCGCCGGATCGAGGCGGAAAGCGGCCTCGCTGCCCTGTCGCTGCCGATGGAAAAGGCGTACCACATCGACCTGGGTTTTCCGCTGCACGGCGGCGCGGCGGCGCAACTGTCTGCCCGCCGCAACGACTGTACACCCGTTGCGCCGCAGCCACCCGCCACGCCGCAGCCGCTGTCCGGGCAGCAAAAAGCCATTCTGGCGCGCTTGCAGGACGGCATTCCTCTCGTCGAGACGCCGTATCGCTGCATGGCGGAAGATTGCGCCGTGCAGGAGAGCGTTTTCCTGCGCCAGATCGAGGATTGGCTGGCCGCCGGAGCGATCAGCCGTCTGGGCGTGGTGGTGCGCCACCGCGAACTGGGTTTTGCCGCCAATGCCATGCTGGTGCACGACATTCCCGACGCGGCCGTCGATCGGGTGGCGGCGCAACTGGCGGGCGAAGCGGCGGTGACGCTGTGCTACCGCCGCCCGCGCCGCCTGCCGCACTGGCCCTACAACCTGTTCTGCATGATCCACGGCCAGTGCCGCGACAAGGTGGCGCAAACCATCGCCGCGCTGCGCGAACGGCACGCGCTGGCCGACACGGCGCACGCCGTGCTGTTTTCCGAACGCTGCTTCAAGCAGACGGGGGCGCGTTATGTCTGAAGCCGTGGCGCTCGATCCGCTGGAACGCCGCATCATCGACGGCCTGCAAGGCGGTTTTCCGGTCTGTTCCCGCCCCTATGCCGTGGCGGCGCAGCGTCTGGGGATGCAGGAAAATGAATTGATCGCGCGTATCGAGCGCCTTTTGCAGCGCGGCGTGTTGACGCGCTTCGGGCCGATGTTCCAGGTCGAGCGGGTCGGCGGTTCTTTCGTGCTGGCGGCGCTGGAAGTGCCGGAAAGCGACTGGGAGCGGGTGCTGGCGGCGGTGAACGCCTTGCCGCAGGTGGCGCACAACTACCGGCGCGAGCATCGTTTCAACATGTGGTTCGTGCTGGCGACCGAAACACAGGCGGGCATCGCTGAGGCGATCGCGCACATCGAAGCCGATACCGGCCTCACCGTGCATGCCTTTCCCAAGGAAAAAGAATATTTCGTGGAGATGAAACTCGCCACGCGCGGAGCCGCTCATGGATGATTTCGAGCGCCGCCTGATCCTTGCCACGCAGCAGGGCCTGCCGCTGACGCCCGAGCCTTACGCCGAACTGGCGCGCGCCCTGGGCTGCGACGAGGCGGCGGTCATCGCCGGCATCGAGGATCTGCTGGCGCGCGGCGTCATCCGCCGCATCGGCGCGGTGCCGAACCACTACGCCATCGGCTACACCGCCAACGGCATGAGCGTGTGGGATGTGGACGATGCCGCCATCGACGCGCTCGGCGAGAGAATCGGCCAACTGCCTTTCGTCACCCATTGCTACCGGCGGCCACGCCATCTGCCCGGCTGGCCGTACAACCTGTTTGCCATGCTGCACGGTGCCAGCCGCGACGAGGTGATGGCGCATGTCGAAGAAGTGCGCGCCATGCTCGGGGCCGCCTGCCGGGGTAGCGACGTGCTGTTTTCAACAAAAATTCTCAAGAAAACCGGGCTGCGGCTCACCGCCTGACTAGGAGTAGGCATGTTTCGTATCAGTCATTTCATCGCCGAACTGGACACGCCGACGCCGGTCGGCCCGCACCGTTCGCCGCCCGGCCCGGTGGTGATCTGGAACCTGCTGCGCCGTTGCAACCTCACCTGTCGGCACTGCTATTCGGTGTCCACCAACACGCATTTTCCCGGCGAACTGAGCACTGAGGAAATCTACCGCGTGCAGGACGACCTGAAAGCCGCCCGCGTACCGGTGCTGATCCTTTCCGGCGGCGAACCGCTGCTGCACCCGGACATCTACGCCATCGCCAAACGCGCCAAGGCGATGGGTTTCTACGTGGCGCTGTCCTCCAACGGCACCTTGATCGACGAACACAACATCGCCGACATCGCCGCCTGTGATTTCGATTACGTCGGCATCTCGCTCGACGGCCTGGGCGCGACGCACGACCGTTTCCGCCAGCAGCAGGGCGCGTTCGACGCTTCGCTCAAAGCCATTCGCCTGTGCCGCGACCGCAATCTGAAGATCGGCGTGCGCTACACCATGACGCGCGACAACGCCGATGACTTGCCCGGTCTGCTCGCGCTCGTGGAAGAAGAACAGATCGACCGCTTCTATTTCTCGCACCTCAACTACGCCGGGCGCGGCAACAAAAACCGTGCGGAAGATGCGCAGTACAAACTGACCCGGCAGGCGATGGAACTGTTGTTCGAGACTTGCCTCGCCTACCGCCAGCGCGGCGTGCACAAAGAATTCACCACCGGCAACAACGATGCCGACGGCCCCTTTTTCCTGCACTGGGCGCGCCGCCGTTTCCCGGAAAAAGCCGAGCATATCGCTGGCAAGCTGCGCCAGTGGGGCGGCAACGCTTCCGGCCAGAACGTCGCCAACATCGACAACCTGGGCATGGTGCACCCGGACACGATGTGGTGGCACTACCCGCTCGCCAACGTGCGCGAAAAGCCGTTCGGCGAGATCTGGGCCGATGTGTCCGACCCGCTGATGGCCGGCCTGAAACAGCGCCCGCGCCCGGTCGAAGGGCGCTGCGCCGGCTGCGCGCATCTCTCGATCTGCAACGGCAACACCCGCGTGCGGGCGCAGCAACTTACCGGCAATCTGTGGGCCGAAGACCCCGGTTGCTATCTGACGGACGAAGAAATTGCGGCTTGAATACCTGTTCCATAAGGAAAACCCCATGCGTGCCTCGTTTGCCCTGAAAATCGCGCCCCTTCTGCTTGCCGCAGCGAGCACGGCCTTGGCTGCCGATGTCGCCAGCAGCACCGGCACGACGGAAGCGCTCTACCAGAAGCATTGCGCGAGTTGCCATGGCGTGGAGCGTCTGGGTGGCATGGGTCCGGCGCTGCTGCCGGAAAACCTCGGGCGGCTGCGCAAGGGCGAGGCCAGCAAGGTGATTGCCGAAGGCCGCCCGGCGACGCAGATGGAAGGTTTCGCCAAGCTTTTGAGCAGCGCCGAAATCGACGCCCTGCAAGCCTACATCTACACGCCGCCGGCGGTCAGGCCGCGCTGGGACGAGGCCGACATCCTCGCCTCGCGTATCGTCCATGCCGACGAGAAAAAGCTGCCCAACAAGCCGTCCTTCAAGGCCGATCCGATGAACGTGTTCATCGTCGTCGAGAGCGGCGACCATCACGTGTCGGTGCTCGACGGGGACAAGCTCGAACCTATCCACCGCTTCCCCTCGCGCTTCGCCCTGCACGGCGGGCCGAAATTCTCGCCGGACGGGCGTTTCGTCTACTTCGCCTCGCGCGACGGCTGGGTCACCAAGTACGACATCTGGAACCTGACGCCGGTGGCCGAAGTGCGCGCCGGCATCAACACGCGCAACGCGGCGGTGTCGGCGGATGGCAAGTACGTGGCGATTGCCAACTATCTGCCGCACAGTCTGGTGATTCTCGACAGCGACCTCAAGCCCCTGCGCGTGCTGCCGGTGACCGACGTCGATGGCAAGCAGAGTTCGCGCGTTTCCGCGGTGTACGACGCCGCGCCGCGCCAGAGCTTCGTGGCGGCGCTCAAGGACGTGAACGAAGTGTGGGAGATTTCCTACGATCCGAAGCACCCGGACATCGCGGTCGGCTGGGTGCACGATTTCCAGTACAAGGAAGGCGCTTTCATTTCCGGCTTCCTCAACCCGCAGCGCACCAAGACCGAGGATTATCTGGACGATTTCTTCTTCACCCAGGACTACAACGACCTGATGGGCGCCTCGCGCGAAGGCGGGCGCGGGCAGGTCATCAATCTCGATGCGCGCAAGAAGGTGGCCGAACTGCAACTGCCGGGCATGCCGCACCTGGGTTCCGGCATCACCTGGGCTTGGCAGGGCAGGACGGTGATGGCGACGCCGAACCTGAACGAAGGGCTGGTCAGCATCATCGACACCGACAACTGGCAACTGGTGAAAAGCATTCCCACCCTGGGGCCAGGCTTCTTCATGCGCAGCCACGAAAAGAGCCGCTACGCCTGGACGGATTCCATGATGCACCGCGACAACCGCGATACCTTGCAGGTCATCGACAAGGAAAAACTGGAAGTGGTGGCGCAACTGCGCCCGGTGCCGGGCAAGACGCTGGCGCACGTCGAATTCACCCGCGATGGCCGCTACGTGCTGGCGAGTCTGTGGGAACGCAAGGCGGCGGGCGGCGCTCTGATCGTTTTCGACGCACAAACGCTGCAGGAAGTGAAGCGCATCCCGATGGACAAGCCCGTCGGCAAATACAACCTGCACAACAAGATCACCCGCTCGGAAGGCACCAGCCACTAGGGCAGGGTGGCAGAATCGCAAGCAATCACGCAATCAAAACGCAACGACACGCGCAAACAAAGGGGGAAAAGATCATGCTCGGAAAAGTCAGTCTGGTGGGCGCAGGGTCGGGCGATCCGGAACTGCTCACGCTACGTGCTTACCGCCTGATCCGGGAGGCGGAGGCGGTGGTGTACGACAATCTGGTGGGCGACGAGGTGGTCGCCCTGATCTCGCCCGCCGCGCGCACGGTCTATGCTGGCAAGGAATCCGGTCGGCACGCCCTGCCGCAGGACCGCATCAACGACCTGCTGGTCGATCTCGCCCGTCAGGGGCTGCACGTGGTGCGCCTGAAAGGCGGCGATCCCTTCATCTTCGGGCGCGGCGGCGAGGAAATGGCGGCGCTGGAAGCCGCTGGCATCCCGTTTGAAATCGTCCCCGGCGTCACCACGGCCTCCGCCGTCGGCGCGTATACCGGCGTGCCGATGACGCACCGCGCCCATGCGTGCAGTCTGGTATTGACCACCGGGCATCTGAAGGACGGCTCGCTCGATCTCGACTGGGAAGTGCTCGCCCGCGAGCGGCAGACGCTGGTGGTGTACATGGGGCTGGCTGCCTTGCCCAAGGTTTGCGAGCAACTGATCGCGCATGGCCTGTCTCCCGATACGCCGGGGCTGGTGGTGCAGTCGGCGACCACCCGCGACCAGCGTAGCGTGGCCGCGCCGATTTCCGCCCTGGCCGGCAAAGTGGTCGCCGCCGGCCTGCAATCGCCGGCGCTGATCGTCATCGGCGCGGTGGCGGGTACTTACTCCGCCAAGCGCGAAGCCGAGCTGCTGGCGGCGCGTTACGGCGCGGCGGCCGATCCGGCGGCACAGGCAAGCGCCACGCTGAACGCGCTGAATCTGGATTGCGCCGTCAGCATGGCCTAAGGAAGTTCTGAATCAATCAAAACCGTTCGGGCTGAGCCTGTCGAAGCCCTTGATTTTTCAGGTGATGCCCTTCGATAAGCGCCCTTCGACAAGCTCAGCGCTTCCCTAAGCGTTTCAGCCGCCTCGCGCCAGCCGCAGGGCGGCGGCAAGGTCGGCCACCAGCGCGTCGCACTCGTCGGCGCGCAGCGGTTCGCCGCCGTGGTAGCCGTAAGGCACGGCATAGGCCGCGCAACCGGCGTTGCGGGCGGCGGCGATGTCGTGGCGCGAATCGCCGATGTGCAGATTGCGTTCCGGCGCGCTGCTCATCAGCGCGCAGGCGTGCAGGAGCGGCGCCGGGTGCGGCTTGCGGTGCGCCGTCGTGTCGCCGCCGACCACGACCGGGAAGAAGCGCGCCAGATCGAGCTTTTGCAGCAGTTGATGGGTGAATTCTTCCGGCTTGTTGGTGACCACCGCCATCGCCATGTCGCTCGCTGCCCAGGCTTGCAAGGCTTCTTCCACGCCGGGATAGCAGCACGCCAGTTGGCCGTTGCTGGCGGCGTAATGCTCGCGGAAAACGGCGATGCCGCGCGCCTGCAAGGCGGCATCCGGCGGCGCGGCGAAAGTCAGGCAGCGTTCTACCAGCACCGCCATGCCCTGGCCGACGAAACGCCCGATCTCGGCGCTGCTGCGCGGCGGCAGGCCGAGTTCCCGCAACATGCCCTGACAGGCAGCGGCCAGATCGGGCAGGCTGTCGACCAGGGTGCCGTCGAGGTCGAAGGTGACGGAAGTGAATCGCATGGGTTTCCTCGCAAATGTCAGCCGTCCATTCTATGAGGGCGGGCGGGGCAGTGTCGATGCCGCCGCACCCGGTGCGAGCCTGCCGTGCCGCTCTTTGCTAAACTGCGGCCATTGTCTGCGCAGCCACAGGGGAAGCCGATCATGCAGGGAACCATCACCAACGTCGGGCTCGACCTGGAATCGTTGCAGGAATTTGCCGATGCGCTGTACGACCGCAGTCCGATCATCGAACGTGATGTGGCGCGGTTGCGGCAAGGTGAAAACGAGCGGGAACTGACTGCCGATCTGTTTCGCACCATTCACAACGTCAAGGGCGACGCTGCCCTGTGCAAATTCGATCTGGGCGTGGCAATTGCGCACCCGGTCGAGTCCCTGATGTCGCGTTTTCGCGACGGAGAAATTCCTTTTTCCGACTTGCTGGCCGAAACCATCCTGCTCTCCATCGACCGCCTCGAACTGGTAACCGAGGCCTTGCTGCACGGCAGATCGACCAGCAATCTGCATTTGCCGACCTTGCTCGAATACTTGCAGGGACTGGCCAGCGCCCCGGCAGCTGAACTGGATGCGCGCTGCGCCGAACTGGTGCAGGCCGTCACCGGCTTCAAGCCGAGCGCCGGCGGTCTGACGGCCAGCGCCGGCGGGCGTGCCGCCAGCGGCCACGCCCGCCTGAACGAAGACCTCGCGTTTTTCCGCTCGCTGGCGCTGCAACTGGAAAGCCGCTCCCCCTTGTTCAAGGGGCGCACCATGCGCATCCTGCGGCTGGCGCTGGAAACCAACAAGGCGGGCGGCGGCACGGTCGATGTCTTGCAACTGGAGGCCGCCGTCTATCTGCACGATGTGGGCATGATGTTCCTGCCGGAATCGACCTGGCTGAAAGTGGGGCGTCTGAGCGAGGCCGACAAGCAGATTCTGAACACCCATCCGGGCCTGGGAGCCGGTTTGTTGCAGCGCATGCCGGGCTGGCTCGCCGCTGCCGAGATGGTGGCGCAGCACCACGAAATGCCCGACGGGCGGGGTTATCCGCAGCAGTTGCAAGGCGATGCGATTTGTCCGGGGGCGAAAATTCTCGCCATCATCGACGCCTTCGAGGCGGTCATGCTCAAGCACAGCGACCGTGGCAAGACCCGCTCGGTGCTGCGGGCGATTGCCGAAATCAACGCCTGCGACAAGCAGTTCGCCCCGGAGTGGATTGCGCCCTTCAACACGGTGATCCGCAAAACCATCGAAACCTGATGTCCGACGCTCCTGATTTCGCGCGCCGCTTCGGCGGCGTGGCGCGCCTGTATGGCGAAACCGGCCTGCAACGCCTGCAAGCGGCGCATGTGATGGTCATCGGCCTGGGCGGCGTCGGCTCCTGGGCGGCGGAAGCCCTGGCGCGCACCGCAGTGGGCCGCCTGACCCTGATCGACCTGGACATGGTGGCCGAATCCAATACCAACCGCCAGATTCACGCCCTGGGTAATGTTTACGGTCAGGCCAAGGTGAGTGCGATGGCAGAACGCATCGCGGCGATCAACCCGGCCTGCCGGGTCACGTGCATCGAGGATTTCGTCACTGCGGACAACCTCGCCGCGCTGCTGACGGCGGACTGCGACGCGGTGATCGACGCCATCGACCAGGCGCGGGTCAAGGTGGCGCTGATCGCTCATTGCCGCCGCCAGAAACTGCCCCTCGTGGTGGCCGGCGCGGCGGGCGGGCAACTCGACCCGACCCAGATCCGTCTGGCCGACCTCAGCCAGACCACGCAAGACCCGCTGCTCGCCAAGGTGCGCGCCAGCCTGCGCCGCGAACACAGTTTTCCCCGGCAGGGAAAATTCGGCGTGGCGGCGGTATATTCCACCGAGCCGCTGCGCTACCCGGCCTCCGGCCACAACTGCCAGAGTGGCAACAGCACACCCGCCGCCCCGCAGGGCCTGAACTGCGCGGGCTTCGGCTCCGCCGTCTGCGTGACTTCGGTTTTCGGCATGGTCGCCGCCAGTTGGGCGCTGAACCGCATTGCTGCGGGCTGATTCTTGCTGAAAACCCCCTGGAAGCGCTGAATCAATCAAACCCGTTCGGGCTGAACCTGTCGAAGCCCCTGATGTTGCAGGTGATGCCCTTCGACAAGCACAGGGCGAAC
>URNG01000086.1 GCA_900549295.1 uncultured Rhodocyclaceae bacterium | reverse complement strand
TGCCGCCGAGCCGGCAGAACTGGCCGAATCAAGCCAGCCAGCCCAAGCCCGGGCCAAAACCCGCCGCCGTAAAACGGCCGTCACGCTCCTCGCCGTCCTCGCGCTCGCCTGGCTGCTGCCCCTCCAGCACTGGCTGGCCGACGTGCACGTCGCGCCGGGCGAGCTGCGCCGGGTCGAACTCGACGATGGCAGCCGCCTCACCCTCGACAGCGGCGCCAGCATCGACATCCGCTACGATGCCAAGACGCGCGAAATCAAGCTGCACGCCGGCCGCCTCCTCGCCGAAGTCGCCAAGGACGCCCAAGGCCGGGCTTTCCGCGTCGTCAGCCGCGACGGTTCCGCCGAGGCGCTCGGCACCCGCTACGTCGTCGATCAGCGGCAAGGCGACACCGCCGTCAGCGTTCTCGAATCCGCCGTCGCCGTCGCCAGCCGGGCCAACCCGCAAGCGCCCGTCGTGCTCGCCGCCGGGCAGACCGCACGCTACACCCGCGCCGCGGTGGAAGCGCCGCGGGAACTCCCGGATGGCGCCGCCAGCGAAGCCTGGGCGTACGGCCACCTGATCTTCAACCAGACCCCGCTGCCCGAAGTCGTCGCCGAACTCGCCCGTCATCGGCGCGGCCTGCTCATCCTGCGCGACGCCGAGGCGCTGGCCGATCTGCGCTTCACCGGCATGTTGCCCCTCAACGACAGCGACGCCGCCCTGCGCATCCTCGCCCGGTCGCTGCCGGTCGAAGTCGGCCGGGCCACCCCGTATCTGGTCTGGCTGGAAGCCAAAAAAACCATGCCGCCCCGGTAGCCGGCTTGCCGTCGTCGCCAACGCGGAGTCTGACTGGAAGCCAATCCCTCCATGCAGGCCCGGGTTCATAACCCGGGCAGTTCTCGTCATGAAGTAACCCGTCCGGGGCATGGCACCGGGCCTGCAAGAGCGGCCAGCGCTGTTCCCGGCCTCAAAAATGCCCGGCAGAAAAATAATTTTCACGAACAACTGCCCGATTTCTTTCGGCAACGGTCATTGGTAGGTGAGAAGCATTTTTAATCAACCTGCCAGGAGATTTTCGTGAACCCCACCCCCGTTACCGGCACCCTGTCGCTGCGGCTATCGCTTATCGCCCTCTGCCTCGGGCTGGCTTCGCCCGGTCAGGCGCGAACCGGCGCCGGTAATCAAGCGCCGGTCGCGCTCACCCTCGCCGCGCAGCCGCTCGACCGGGCGCTCACCGAACTCGCCGCCCGCACTGGCCTGCACATCGGCGTCGCCAGCAGCCTGCTCGCCGGCAAGCAGGCTCCGGCCCTCTCCGGCACCTACACGCCCGCTGAAGCGCTGCAACGCCTGCTCGCGGGCAGTGGCCTCGAAGCTGTCCGGCAGGGTGACAACGAATACACCCTGCGCAAAGCCAGCGCGCCGCAAACTCTTACGCCGCAAACCCGCGCCGCCCCCGTGCTGCCCGATTTTTCCGCGGAACAAACTGCGGCTGGCAAAGACAAGGTAATGCAAAGCCTCGTCGTCACCAGCAAGCGCACGCGCGACGAAATCGGCAAGGACAACGTGTACGAGAAGAACGTCACCAACGTCTATGCCGACCGCAAGCAGCTTCAGCAAATCAAGGCCACCAATCCCGGCGACGTCTTCAAGGGCATGAACGGCGTCTACAGCATGGACACCCGTGCCAGCCAGTCCATCACCCCCAACATTCGCGGCATCACCGGAGAAGGCCGCACCCCGCTTACCATCGACGGTACCGAGCAATCCACCAACGTCTGGCTGCACATGTTCGGCGCGGGCAACCGCAGCTATGCCGATCCGGCGCTGTTTCGCAGCATCGAAGTGGAAAAAGGCCCGTCCTTGAGCCGTGGCATCAAGAGCGGCGTCGGCGGCGCGGTCAACATCCGGACTATAGAAGCCGACGACATCATTCCCGAAGGCGAAAATTGGGGTATTGAAGCCAGCGTGAAGGCTTCCAGCAATACCAAAAAACCGCGCTATGACGCCACTTCTCTATATGGACAAGATTATCGTGATTTACCCGGCGCGCAACTCAACGGTGTGGTCGTAAGTCCATATCTCGAAAAACCGCGCACCCGAAACAATGGAAATTTCAACCGGGATGACCATGCCGAGATGCTGACCATCGCCGCACGCAACGACTTCATGGATATTCTGCTGTCGCGTAGCGAGCGTACTTCTGGAAACTATTACGCGGGCAAAAATAACGCTGATCGATACCTTGGGCATGATCCGTACAACACCCGAAGCACCAAGGTCTACATCCCTAATCTGGTCAAGTTATATGAAGCGGGTAGTGAAATATTCAGCACGGCCAGTGAAACCGGCACCACATTGATAAAAAATAACTGGTATCTACCCGATCAGCAAAAAATCGGTTTGCAGTTCATGCGAACCGATACCCAATTTGGTGAAACGACCCCTGGCTCGTCCATTCTGACATGGGGTTACCTGGAGGATATTGATCTGCGTGAGCCGAATCGGGATCGATCACGGGAAACAGTGGTCTATGAAAACCCGCACTCTGAGTTAAGGCTCGATAGCTATAAATTGAGTTACGACATCAAACCGAGCGATTCTAAATGGCTGAATCTGGAAACCAGCCTGTGGCATACCAAAACGAGAGGCACTCGCTATCAGACAGGGGCCAGTCCGTACGCCATCAATATGGATGAACAGACGCAAATTGATATGCAGGGCTGGAGGTTCATCAAAGATATGTACGAAAGCCTGGGCATGCCTTTTGTCCCAGGTATGCCTTGGTATAGCCCGGAGCCAGACCATGATGGCACCATCGTCGCCAATGGCCGACAGTGGACCAGCCATGATCGCACGGGCTTTGATTTCAGTAACTTGATGCGTCTGTCGAGCAAGCTGCAACTCACCTTGGGAGGCAGCTACCAGAAAGAAAAACTGAATGATCGGGTAGAGTTAAGCAAAAGCGTCACCAATGGTCTGGCACCCGACGGTTCGCTGTTGAATGTTCAAACCGACCGCCTCGGCCCGCGCTCAGGCGAACGCAAGGAATATTCGGCCACAATGAATCTGGCTTGGCAGCCGGCTAACTGGCTGACCGTCACAGCTGGCACTCGCTATCTGCACTATACCGGCAAGGATACCGGCACCGCTAAACGCCGCCGACAGCGAGAGAGTTTTTTTGCGGCAACCCGGCGTAGAACTGGCATTGAACTCGAATGGGGAACTCCACTGACACTTGACGAAAGGAATGCCCGCGATACGATCGCTGCTACCTTTGGAAATGGCCCGGAACTACAGGCATTTGATAACGGACGTAAATATGGGTTCGCACATTACAACGGGTATGATTATGCGGTTTGGAAGGAGTCGGCGCTTGTGCCATTACACAATGGCAAGATTGATTCCTCACGCAATCCATTCGCCAATGGTGAAATCGACACTGAACTTTTTTACAAGGAAAGTATTAAAGCACAAGGGCGTGACGCTAACGCTAATGTAATTATTGCAAACACCCCGGAAATACTTGCTGGTGACATTAATGATATTTATGAAAATATAAACACCAGTCAAGCTTGGGAAATGCCTGAAGAACAGTCGGGTAGCGCCTTCAGTCCTGTTTTCTCCGCTAACGCCAGAATCACCCCGTTCGGTACCGCCTTCGTGCGCTATGCTCAGACCACCCGCTTCCCTAACCTGCACGAACTGACGTCCAGCGCCATTGTCGATGGCGCTGGAACAGTGGGTAGCCTGACCGAAGGTGCCGGCAAGCCGGAACGCAGCACCAATTGGGAAGTGGGTTATGCCCATGATTTGAGGCAGTTTCTCCCCAGTGTGGGTTTTGCCGACGTGCGCCTGAGTTATTACAACACCGAAATCAGGGATTTTATCGAGCGGGCCAGACTGTACGATCTCATTCAATACGACAAGAAAAAAACCAGCGGCGTGGAGTTGCAATCACGCTTCGATAGCGGACGCTATTTCGGCAGCCTGGGCGTAACTTACAGAATCAAACAGAAGCTCTGCGACAAAGACTATGCCTCGGAACTCGATCCGTTTTACAACCGGATTCCAAGCTGCATGACTGGCGGTTTTCCCGGAACCTACAGTGGCAGCAGCCTGCAACCCAAATACAGCATCGACCTGCTGCTCGGTACCCGCCTGCTCAACAACCGGCTGGAATTGGGCTGGCGCAGCGTGTACCACGCCGAGGCCGGAAACAAACAACTGGATCGCCTGCTGGCTTCGGAAACAGGCCCAAGTTATCTGCTGCCAAGAGATGTGTGGTTTCGGGGCGGGGTAGATACATTCCACTGGCGCTCGGTGCTCCTGCACGACTTCTACCTCCGCTACGACCTGAGCAGGGATGTCACCCTGAACCTGAACGTGAACAACCTTACCGACGAGTATTACCTTGACCCCATGTCCAAGGTACTCCTCCCCGGCCCCGGCAGGACGATTTCGGCGGGGGTAACGGTCAAGTTTTGAGGGCGTGGCGTGGGGGAGATAGATCGTGGGGCTTCCACCCCATGAATTTCTCCCCTGCGGATGCCCCCGCAACAGGTCAACGAAAAACGCCGGAACGGCTGCAAAGCCGGCCCGGCGTTTCCATCAGTTGAAATACTTTCCTGCCTGATGCAGCGGACGAACGATGACGATGCTGCTATTCATCGGCGCGCCGTTTTCCGGGTTTCCTGCGTTCAGACAGGAAATGGGGGCGCCAGCTAGCTTCCGGCCCCGAAAACTTCGTCCAGCGTCCGCGCATCGAGAATGTTGTCGGCCCATCGTTCAAGCTGCGCCGACGTGGCATGGCGCAGACGTTCGCTGACGGCGGTGTCGAGCGGCCCGAAGCGGCGGGTGAGCTGGCGGGTCAGCATGGTGAGTTCGCCTTGCTGCCTGCCTTGTTGCATGCCCTGTATCAGCCCTTGCTGCCGGCCTTCGGTAAGGAAGCGCTCGCTCAGTCGTTGTGTCAATCCGGCCATTTTCTGATCCTCCTGCGGGTAGCGTTCGGCGTAAAGCTGTTTTTCATTGTCGTCGAGGGTGCTGTATATGTCGACGAAGTCGATGTATTTGAGGCGTTTTTCGATGCTTGGCTCGAGTGCGTATTCCGATGAAAGACGCCACCGATTCCAACCCCAAAACCGCCACGTGTTCCGGTCGCAAACCCACCACTCATTCCGATGGCTACCGCCAAGGATGAATGTAGCCCCATCTCGTAGCAACCCAGAGCAGTACCTCATTTATAGAGTCAAGACCGACTGCTGCCGGCGTAGCCCTGTATTTTGTTGATTGCAAATCGCTTGGCAGCTTTGCCAAGCGACAGCTGCTGTCCTCAGAACCCAAGTCATAGACAGGTCATCGGCCAAAGCGGTCGGCCAAAGTACCAACCGATAAAGTCCGCTTAAAGCTGGGAGCGGAAATCACAACAAGCGGGTGATCGCCGACTCCTCGGACGGATAGACAACGGATAAGTGGCCGGGAGAACCCCTGCCACAGGTGCAAATCTTGAACTATCGAGAGAACAGTTGAAGCACTCGATCAAACTCAACAGACGGCGTACCTTGCTCAATATATTTCAGAATTGCCACATATTCAGCCGTAACGCGGTATTGATTCAGTGTTGGCTTTTTGGGGTCAACATATTCTTCGATTACTTTGCCCTTTAGCAGCGTGGGGAGATATGCTCCTGAGAACGGCTTGCCCTTGATGAACTCTTGTTTCTGAGGGTAGAAGTTGCCTCTCGACAGAAAGAGGTTGAACATCTTGGTTAGGCCTGCTCGGACTTCATCCGTGCGTCTCTCAGCAGACTCTTCTCTCTTGGCAATAATGTGAGCGATGCCAGAAGTGTTGCAGGTGTTCGAGAATGTTTTTGGATAAAAAGTCGGATTGACACCTTTTCTTGGTTCGAGGAGGTTGAACGTACATTCCTCAAAGCGGGTAAATTCGTCGATGGAGCATTCCCAAAAGAAATCAAATCGCTCGAAGTGGCAGTTTTCCAGACGAAGGCCGCGAAAATCAAATATTGGCTTAGTTGCAGAATTGCTTCCGACATTGATAAGAGACAGCCTGCTCACGATATTCCGTTCCTTGAAGAAATCGTTCATCGCCTCTGTGCAGAGGCTCATGTCAAATTTCTTTTGAGAATTTCTCAGCAAGCTCAGATAAAGTGAAAATACGCCAGAGCACGCCCTCTGCTGAAGAGTTTCATCTTTTTCGTTCAGCGTTGGGTTGCTGAACTGAATCGCCTCAATAGTTTCTGAAAGGAACAGAGAAAATTCATCATTCAAACTTATGCGGTCACAAATTGATTTGACGAATTCGCTATCAAAACGCAAGTAGTCTGCGGCAATATTGATCATTTTCCAGTCCAAAGCGTCTATTGAACGCGTTAGGAAATAATCAACCACAAAGAGTGCTTTGAAATATTCATTAAAAAAATCATATCGGAAGGCTAGTCGATCATCGCGCAACGCTAGCAACGGATGACCTTGCAACCGCTGAATCTCATCTGCGTCAAGTTCTGCACCTTGGCCGGATACCTTCGCGAGAACGTTTTTCACATCATAAATAGATATCTCTCCTTCCTCGGCAACCGATAGTTCCGCGAAAAACGCAATTTGCGTTGCCACCGACAAACTGTCCAGTTTTATGATTTCACGATGGCAGACATTTGCTACCAGAAAGTCATTGGATAGCTCGAAATTGAGCAGCTTTTTCGGGCCAGGTAGCGCATTTAAGTCCCCGTTGTCGGGAGAGTCGGGGCGTCGCTTGATGAGATAAACAATCAGGTCAAGGATGTATGGGATATAGATCTCATCTTGTAGCTGCTTGTTGCGCAGTGCGAGTTTGTCTGCAGTCGCCATCGCGCGATCGATTTTTCCAGCCTCGACCGACTGGCGGAAAAAATCCTCCGCCATGACCCTAGTGAAGGGTTGCAAATCTAGGTGCTCAACAGGAGCAGTGTGTTGTCTAGAGTCCCAGAAATAGTCGCGACAAGTAATCAATATCTTGGCACGCTTCAGATTGGTCGAGTACCCGGTAGAAATGGATTTGATGAAGCTGATGCTGTCAAATTTTTGCCCGAGTTTCGCGATGACCTCATCGATGCCATCAAGAACGATCACGAGGCTACCATTGTCCACTGAAAGCGATAATAGGTCCTTCGACAGCAGCGTGTCGTCTACCGAATGTCTTTCATGTTGTGCATGGTAGAAGTCATATACGTCGTCGATTTTTTTCTTCAGTCGTGATCGTTTCTCTAACTCTCCGATGATTTCATGAGAATCGATAAATAGGATGCCGACCTCGCTATTTTCTTTGTAAATTTCATTTAGAAATTTCTTGACGAGGGTTGTTTTACCTATGCCACCATAGCCCTTGACTATCAAAAGAGGGTTGGCTTCAAATTTGTACCACTTCTTCAGCTCTTGCAAAGCGGATGCAGATTGAGGCGATGCCGAAGTTTCTGCTGAGCCCTCGATGTAGACGGGCAAGGTAAATGGGATGAATTCTTTAATGTGGTCACGATAAAGAAACTGACTACCAAATTCATCAATGAAATAGACGGTTGGCGTCCCAAACTGGGCGCGAAGATTGTTTTTTCTCTTCTCGACGTCTAGAAGACTTGCTGGTTTCTCCGTCAAAATGACGAGGTTAGAGTCTTTTGAAACGATCTGATTATTGATGAGATATTGGTGAGTAGCGCTCTGGCTTGCGTCCTCATGAAAATACAGGAATTGTAGTGCCCCCCCAAGTTCATCGGTCAAGAGATAAAACTCAAAGATGACATTCATATTCCAGTCTCGTCGGACTAATGGATAGCCCACTTCGATGGTCAGACTGGAGTTCTTTGCAATATATGCATCAACGGTGTTTCGAATGCCCCGCTCGGGCTTCGCCTCCCCCTGGCCGACTTCAAGCAAATTACTATTTTGATCAAGGTGGCCTGCTCGGAGGCTTCTGCTGCTATCCCTGCTAGGCGAAGAATTGCGAGTCAGTCGGAATAGGGAAATTGTCGCTACGCAAAGTTCAGCAGCTTCGCGCGCAGCATGCTCTTGGTTTCGCTCTTTCTCCGCGCGATCAACATTTTTCTTGTATCCCCAGTCACAGATACCTTTAACGATGATCCAATCAACGGTATGTTCTACTCTCTTAAGTGCCCTGAGGAGGCCACTGCCCTCCATTTCGCCACCGACAGCCGTGGGCTCCGCTTTCAGAATCGCAGTGCGCGCATCTAAGCTGTCAAATAAAGTTTCGATGGAAAGAAGCAGCCCTTCGTGCACGCGTTTACCGCTGATTTCCGCAGCAGTAGAGAAAGTCTTAACTAAAGTGCCACGTGCAGACGAGACGTCGCCTCGTAAGTGGGTCCCTCCATTAGTCACCTTATGGTGTTGGGCATCTCGGATTTGAGTCGAGATAAGCACGTCACCGATCTGCTGGCCCTCAGCATCACGCGCGCCCCAAGCAATACCTACAGCCACTATTACCAAGGGACTAAAATCCGAAACCGCATTGTTTACAGTATCGAATGATGCCCCGTCTCCTGTAGCGCCCATCAGAGACTTGGCGACGACAACCTTCTGTCCGTTCAAATCACCGTAGTCCCAGTAAATCTCGTTGCTCGGCCCCTGCACTGGAGCACCTTCGCAGCCAGTTTTATCCTTCAGTGCTTTGCGAAGCTGCGCTTGTTCGTGCGCGTTGACAGTGAGAAGAATGACATCCGCTTTAAGTTGATCGGACATTGTGTTTTTTAATACTCCCTAAAAATCTCTCGGATGGCACAGCACATCCTGTGATATTTCACTCTAGTGGACGATTGTAAGTCGGCTTATGCCCCAACCGCACACTGTGTTGAATCGACATCGTGAGCATCGTGAGTGCATGGCACAGCATCTCGGCGGCAGATCAAAAGCGCGCCAGCGGCAAGGAATCGCAAGAGTCCCGCGTTTAGGTGAGCGATTCGCAGAATGCGAACGAACGTCTGGTTGCGGATGATGTCCGCATTCCGATGCCCAGCCGTCGTTCATGAAATACGGCTTCACCGTCCGCTTAGGCCGAGTAACCGCCGGACTAGCGGGTTTTTGTTGGAATAGGTGGCCAACTTTGGACCATTATGGATGGCGGGTTTCGAGAGTTGTGGGTGGCTTGTTTGGGGTGGAGTACGCAGTTCGAGTTCGAGCAGGCCGCGCACGGCGCTGGCGTAGATGTCGATGACGGCCTGTCGCGGGTAGGCCATGTTGGGCAGGTTGAGGCGGGCGACGAGGTTGTAGCTGTCGAGATGGGCCGCCGCCGGGATGTCGGCGAGGACGCAGGAGAGGTAGTCGAAACGCAGGTAGATGTGGTTTTCGCTGCCGAGTTCGAGGCGGCGGCGGTGTTCGCCGCGGTTCAGGAAAATGACCACCGGCACGACGCGGTCGGTGGCGAACAGTTCGGCCAGACTGGCGCAGTAGATGGCCAGCCGGTGGATGGAGAAGCGGGCCGGGTCGGTTTCTTCCTCGAGGATGAAAAGCAGGGTTTTGCGCCGCCCGTCCGGCCATTCGACGAGCAGCGGCGCGTCGAGTTCGTGGAAGCGGTCGCCGAGGCGGTTCTTGAGTTGTTCCTGGCGGATCGGGGTGATGAGGACGGATTCGTCGATTGTGCTCGCTTCGTTCGGAGCGAAGAAGGTGAGCGCCTGCCGGGGGGGTAGTCGAGGATCAGGTTCTTGAAGTTCTGATCGTGGCTGATGGCGTCGGACACGGCAGGCGTTCCGGTGGGGTGGAAAGGCCGTTGTCATGGCGTGAGGTGATGAAGTCAAACGTCATTCTTGTGACGGTTGTTTCAATGGCCGCCGCGTCCTGCTCCGGCGCTCGCGCACAGGCTGAACCCCAGGCGCTGAAAGGCTTCCCAGGGGTCGCCACGACCGATGCCTTTGACCAGCTTGTCGATTTCGCCAGCGCGGCGCAGCGCGTTTTCCAGGGTATGGCGCGAGAGGCGCTGCACGGCTTTCTTCAGGCCGACCTGGCGTGCGCCCCAGGCTTTGGCTTCCTTCAGCAGCAGATCGAGCGGCCGCCCGGCGTCCAAGCCCTGGCGCAGCGCCGTCAGGGCGCGGATTTCTTCCCCCATCGCCCACAGCACCAGGGGCGGCGCTTCGCCTTCCTGACGCAGCCCTTCGAGGGTGCGGCTCAAGCGCCCGACATCGCCGGCCAGCAAGGCTTCACGCAGGCTGTCGATGTCGTAGCGGGCGACGTTGAGCACGGCTTCGCGGATTTGCGGCAAGCTCAATTTGCCGGCGGGGTGGAGCAGCCCCAGTTTCTGGATTTCCTGGTGCGCGGCGAGCAGATTGCCCTCCACCCGCTCGGCGATGAATTTCAGGCTCTCCGGCTCGGCGCTCTGCTGCTGCCGGCGCAGGCGTCCGGCAATCCAGCTGGGCAGTTCGGCGAGCGGTGGGGCGTTGAGCTTGAGCGCTGCGCCAGCCTGTTGCAAGGCAGTGTACCAGGCGGTTTTTTCCTCCCGCCAATCGAGTTCCGGCAAGGTGACGAGCAGCAGATTGTCGGGTGAAATGCGCTGGCACCATTCCTGCAAGGCGGCGCTGCCTTCCTTGCCCGGCTTGCCGTTGGGGATGCGCAAATCGATGAGTTTCTTGTCGCCAAAGAGCGAAAGATTGCCGCCGGCAGCCAGCAACTGTCCCCAATCAAAGCCGGGCAGCACGGTGAGGACTTCGCGCTCGCTGTAACCGGCTGCGCGGGCGCGCTGGCGGATGGCGTCGGCGGCTTCCAGCACCAAGAGCGGCTCGTCGCCGTGCAACAGGTAGAGCGGCGCCAGACTGCGTTCGAGATGCGCCGCGAGCTGTTCGGCTTTGAGCAGCATCAGTCGTCTTCTTCGACGGTGGGGTCTTTCGGTTTGATGCGGTTCAGGCGGCGCATGATCTGGTTCACCAGATCGTTGGTCATGTCGCGCCAGAGCAGGTTTTCTTCCAGACTCTTGGACAGCACCTGCGAGTCGTCGTAAGTGAAATCGCGGTTCATGGCGATTTCCTGTGGCGCGACGATTTCGCGTCCCTGGGCGTCGACCAGGCGGAAGCGGTAATGCAGTTGCAGGCGGTATTCGCGCACCCGGCCCCGGGCGTCGATACTCAGGATGCTCTTGTCGCGCGCGTCGGAAAGCTGCTGGAAGGTGACGGTGGCGGTTTTGGCGTCCTCCGCCACTGCAGTGCGGGTGCTGCCTTTCAGATAACGCTCCAGCCACACGCGCACCTCGGCAGTTTCCGGCAGGGCGATGTACATCGAGGCATAGGGCAGATCGCTGCCCGCCGCCCCGCGCAGGTGAAAGCCGCAGGCGTTCAGCGTGGCAACGAGAAACAGGGCGAGCAGGGCGCGCGACATGGCGGTTTCCTCAGACGACGATGTTGACCAGACGCCCCGGCACCACGATCACCTTCTTTGCCGGTTTGCCTTCCATGAACCTGCCGGCCGCCTCGCTTTGCAGGGCCAGCGCCTCGATGCCCGCCTTGTCGGCCCCGGCGGCGACGCGGATGCTGCCGCGCAGCTTGCCGTTGACCTGCACCATCAGCTCGATTTCGTCCTGCTTGAGTGCTGCCGGATCGGCCTTGGGGAAGGCTGCCTGCACCGCGTCTGCGCTTGGTTTGAGCGCGCCGTAGAGCGCCTGTCCGATGTGCGGCACGATGGGGAAGAGCGCCAGCACGGCGCTTTCCAGCACTTCCTGGGCCAGCGCGCGGCCTGCGGCGTCGCTACAGTCGCATTTGTCGTAGGCGTTGAGGAGTTCCATCACGGCGGCGATGGCGGTGTTGAACTGCTTGCGCCGACCGTAATCGTCGGCCACCTTGCCCAGCGTCTGATGCAGCTTGCGGCGCAGGTCGAGTTGGCTGGCGCTCAGGCCGTTGCCGTTCTGCGCGGCGGCAACGACGCCGCTTTGCGCGTGTTCGTACACCAGTTTCCACAGGCGGCGCAGGAAGCGGAACGCGCCTTCGACGCCAGCATCCGACCACTCCAGCGATTGATCCGGGGGCGAGGCGAACATGATGAAGAGCCGCGCCGTGTCGGCCCCGTACTGGTCAATCAGAGACTGCGGATCGACGCCGTTGTTCTTCGATTTCGACATCTTCTCGATGCCGCCGATGATGACCGGCTGGCCGTCGGCGCGTAGAGTGGCTCCCGTGGGACGCCCCTTGTCGTCGGTCACGACGTCGACATCGGCCGGATTGATCCATTGTTTCTTGCCGCTGGCTTCCTCGCGGTAGAAGGTGGGCGCGACGACCATGCCCTGCGTGAGCAGGTTGGCGAAGGGTTCGCTCAGGTCGCCGATCAGGCCGACGTCGCGCATCAACTTGGTGAAGAAGCGCGAATACAGGAGATGCAGAATGGCGTGTTCGATGCCGCCGATGTACTGGTCGATACCGCCCTTGCACCAGTAGGCGGCGCGCTCGTCGACCATCGCCGTGGCGTTGTCCGGGCAGCAGTAGCGCAGGAAATACCAGGACGATTCGACGAAGGTGTCCATGGTGTCGGTTTCGCGCTTCGCCGCGCCGCCGCATTTCGGGCAGTGGCATTCGTAGAACTCGGGCATTCTGGCGAGCGGCGAGCCGGCGCCGGTGATTTCGACGTTCTCCGGCAGCACCACCGGCAGTTGCTCATCCGGTACCGGCACGTCGCCGCAAGCCGGGCAGTGGATGATGGGAATCGGGCAGCCCCAGTAGCGCTGGCGGCTGATGCCCCAGTCGCGCAGGCGGAATTGGGTTTTTTTCTCGCCGAGGTTTTTGGCGGCGAGATCGGCGGCAATCGCATCGACGGCGGCTTCGTAGTTGAGGCCGTCGTATTTGCCGGAGTCGATGCAGACGCCCTTGGTTTTATCGCCGTACCATTCCTGCCAGCCGTCGAGGCTGAAGCTTTCGCCTGCGGCGGCAATGACCTGTCTGATCGGCAGCCCGTACTTCTGCGCAAACGCGAAATCGCGCTCGTCGTGCGCCGGCACGGCCATCACTGCGCCGTCGCCGTAGCTCATCAGCACGTAGTTGCCGACCCAGACTTCGACCTTTTCGCCGGAGAGCGGATGGGTGACGTAGATGCCGGTCGGCATCCCTTTCTTTTCCATCGTCGCCAGATCGGCTTCGGCGACACCGCCCTGCTTGCATTCCTCGATGAAGGCGGCGAGCGCCGGGTTGCTGGCGGCGGCGCGGGCGGCCAGCCGGCGCGGTTCGAGCATGAGGATGCGCTGCCCGGCCAGCCACGGTTCGTCGAGCAGGGCCAGCGGCACGCGGGTGGTCTTGCCGGCGCCGGGCGGCGCCTCCAGCACGGCTTCGTGGCGTTCGGCCAGGGCGGTACGTAGCGCCGGCAGGGCTTCGTCGATGGGCAGGCGGGTCATGGTTTCTCCGGATTCGGCGGCGGATTATACGGAACGCCGGGCCGCGAACTCACGCGAGGCAAACGGAACGCCGCGTCAGGCATCCAACTGCAATGACGGCCTTGATATAGTGCCGCATCATTTCCTGGAGGTGCCCATGCACAAGCCTTCCCGCATCATCGGCGGCGTCCTCGCCGCGACCCTGCTGACCCAGGTAGCCGCCTGCGGCACCCT
>URNG01000085.1 GCA_900549295.1 uncultured Rhodocyclaceae bacterium | reverse complement strand
CGCTCGCTGCGCCGCGGGCGTCGCGCGCGGGGGATCGGGCGACCGTCAGCACGTCGCCGGCGATCTTGTCGGTGAGCGTCACGGTGATGGTACCGCCGCCGAAGGTGCCGGCCATCAGCCCGGCGGTGGTCGTCAGGTCGACGTCGCCGACCGCGACGCCGGTAAGCAGCGCCACCTCGAAGGCGTTGCCGCTGCCGGTGACACTGCCGGATTCGGTCGCGCTCACCGCGATGCCGGTGGTCTTGCCGTCGGCGCTCAGGGTGGGGGCGTCGTTTACCGGGGTAACGTTCATCGTCAGCGTGCCGGCGTTGTTCGACCACGGCTGCGTGCCTCCGACCTTGCCGGAGAGGCTCTTTTCGCCCCACGGCGTGCCGCTGGTGTCGTAGGTGTCGTCCGCCGCGCGGATGGTCAGGCTGCCGACCGAGCCGTTGTAGTCGGCAGCCGGCTCGAAATAAACCTTGTGGTTGGGGTTGGTCGGGTCGAGCACGATGGCTTTGCCGTCCGCCGCGTCGGTCGGCACTTCGTGCCAGTTGCTGCCGTCGGTCGTGTAGTACCACGTCCCCTGCGCTGCCGTGGCGGCGTTGCCGGTGATGGCGACGGCCTTCGGCGCGGCGCTGGCATCGTTGCCGCCGCCGTTGACAGCGGATTGGTTGTCCGCGCTGTCGCCGAAGGTCATGCCGGCGACGATCTGGGCCGCCGTCAGCGCGCTGCTGTCGGTGTCTTCCGTGGTGCTGTGAGCGGTCGTGCCGGTGAGCGTGGGCGCGTCGTTCACGGACGTGACGGCGGTTTTCAGCACGATGGTGTCGGCGCTGTACACCGTGCTGCCGCCCTTGGCATTGGCGGCGCTCAGGTTGACTACCGCCTTGTGGGCCGGATCGGCGGTGGCGCTGTCGTTGTTGGCATCGGTTTCGACCAGACGCACGGTCAGCGCGTTGGGCGTGCCGTGGAAATCGGCCTTCGGCTGGAAGCGGATCAGCGTGTCCTTGTTCAGCACCAGCGCCGTGCCTTCGGTGCGGTTGCCGATGTTCGTCCAGGTACTGCCATCCAGGTACTGCCAGTGGCCCTGGTCGGCGTTGTCGGTCAGGCCGGTAATGGCAATGCCGAAGAAATCGTCCCTGTCGGAACCGTCGCTGTTGCCATTGCTGGCGGCGTGGTCGATCTGATCCTTTTCATCGTTGAAATAAGCGCCGAAAAGTGCCGCGACCGTTTTGCCGGGATTGCTCGCGGTGTCGGTATCCTCGGCCACCGCCTTCAGCGTGACTTCGCCCGTGCCGTAGGTGATGTCGGCATCGACACTCGGGCTTGCCGGCGTGGTGACCACCGGCGCGTCGTTCAGGGGATTCACCGTGAAGGTCAGCGTGCGCGTGGTGATGAGGCGGTTGCTGTCGCCGTCGTAATAGCTGTACGTGCCGGTAGTGGCGTTATCTCCCGCCCCCAGCGTGGCCGGACGCGAGCCGTTGTTGCCCAGATCGTCCACCACGATCCGCACGTCGAAGGAGCCGTTCCAGTCGGTTGCATTCGGCTCGTTTGCCAAATCCGGCAGGTTGATCTGGATGGCGTTGAGGCGGCTGTTGATCTGCGCCAGCGTGCCGGTGATAGTGACGGTGTTGCTGCCGACACCGCCGCTGTCGATGCTGCCGCCCGTGCCGCCGACTGCCTTGATCTTGAAATCGTCCGGCAGGGTAACGGTGATGGTCAGGTTGCTGTCGAGGGCGTCGCTGTCTTCGATCGTCAGCCCTGTCAGCGTGACGTAGCCGTTGCTGTTCTCGGTGCCGGCAGTGATGGTGCCGGTGATTTCAGCCGGGTCGTTCACCGCGCTCGGGAAGACTTCGCGCTGGCCGACATTGACGTTCTTGCCCAACAGGTCGGCAGGAATCGTGTCCGTGTAGGGATCGAGCACCGTCGTCGGCACAGCGGTTACAGCGGTGCTGTTGCCGTTGTTGGTGCCGCCGTTGGCGCCGCTGGTGAGCGTGCCATCGCCACTGCGCAGACGATCATCGGCAATCACCTGAACGCGATACGAGGTGTCCTTGTTGGCAAGATCGCCGCTGATGTCGACCGTGAGTTTTTCGAGGTAGGCGTTCACCTGGTCGAGGGTGCCGCGAATGACGAGCACGTCGCCCTGACCGTCCTTGCTGCTATCGACGGTCGCGCCGTGGCTGACGGCATTGGTGCCGAATTTGACCTGATCGTTGCTGTCGCCGTCCTTGTACTCGGCACTGCCCAAGGCCACCCAACTGCCGCCGTCCTGCTTTTGCAGGCGCACGGTGACTTGCACGAAGTCGGTTTCGCCGGTGGCGAGGTCGAGATCCTCTGCGGCGTTGCCGCTGATGTCGCCGCGAATGTCCTTGTCGACGACCTTGAAGCCGGGAACTTCGGTGGCGCTGCCGGTACCGAGCACCACCGCACCGCTGCCGGCTTGCACGGTCGGCGCATCGTTCACCGCCGTGATGGTGATGTAGCTCGTTGCGGTGACGACCGCGTTGGCCTGACTGCCGCTGCCGGTATTGCTGCCGATGGCCGAACCGCCCGCTGCCGGGTCGCTCGGGGTGGCCTCCGTTTCCGTGATGCTGGCGGTGAAGGTCACATCGTCGCCGGCAACGTCGTTGGTGTCGTGGTTAACATCCTGCGCCGTTTTGTAGAAAACGCCCGTGGTGCCAGTGCCATCGGCGAGATAGGCATTGATTGCCTCCACGCTGCCGGTCAGCTTGATGCTGGCGCTGTTGTTGCCGGTAACGGTCACGCCCGTCGGCAATGCCTTGGCTTCCAGCGTGCCGCTATTCACCGCCAGCGTTACCTCTACCTTGGTGCCGAAGGTTGTCGATTCATTGTCGGTAAAGGAAATGCCGGTCAGCTTGAAGGGAACGTCTTCATTGACGGTGTAAGGCGCGTTGATCGTCGCCGTCGGCGGTTCATTGACCGTCGATACCCAGATTTCCTGACGGGCAATCGCCAGATTCAGGCTGGTCGTCGAAGCGACGGCGCTTGCCCAGTCATACGCAGTGCCATCGACCGCTTCGGTTGAACCATCTGCCTTCTGGTTCATGTCGCCGCCGTTGGCAACCACGCCGCCGCCACCGTTCTGGTAGCCGTTGCGGGCGGTATTCAGGCGGTCGTCGACGATGACTTCCAGTTCGTATTTGTTGTCGGCAACGCCGTCGGCGAAGCCGACCTTGAGCGAAGCCAGCGTGGTGTTGATCTCGGCGCGGGAGCCGGTGAGCACCAGATAGTCGGTGGAGGTGTATGTGCTGCCCCCATCGGTGCCGTGGCTGTTGTTCGTAACGCTGCCGGTCTTGCCGACCTGCAAGGTGTGGCCTGCGGCCGTCGGCGCCTTCGAACCGGTATCGACCACGCGCACGATCACGGTGACGAGATCCGTCTCGCCGCTGGCAACGCCGTCCTTGAGGTCGATGTCCTCGACCTTGAAGGTGCCGGTTTCAATCAGCATGTCGCTCGACTTGCCATCCACCAGCATCGGCTTATTCGGCTTCTCGCTGAATTCCGGCGTGTCGTTGGTCGGCTTGACGTGGATGTTGTAGGTCGAGGCGGTGATGGAACCCTTGGCCGTACCCTGCGCATAAATGGCGCCAGCCTGTGCTTCCTTGGTGTCGCTGGCGCCCAGGCTGCTTTCGTTGCTCGTCCAGTCGCCGTCGCTCACCACGTAGTCGAAGTAATCGGCATGGTTTTCGCTGCCGTCGTGGGTATATTTGATGTTACCGGCATCGAGATCGGCCTGGCTGAACACCGAGCCGACGCTCAGCGTCTGGCCATTCAGGGTCAGTTTGCCGTACTGGGGCGCGGCGGTGACGCGGTACTGGCGCTGAACGCTGGTGTTGTCGCTGTCCTGATAGACCAGATAGTGGTCTTTGCCTGCCTGTGCCGTGGCCGTGCCGCTGCCGGTCTTGCCGGCAATGCCGTCGCTATAGGTCGCACCCCAGATGGTGAATTCCGCGCCTTCCCAAATCGCGTTGCTGCCGGTGGCTTCCGATTTGCCGACGAAAATCGGCGCATCGTTGCGCGGCGTGACAGTGATGTTGACGGTTTCCTGCGCGCCGGCGCTGGATTCGTTGGGGGCGGTTGCCGCCGTTCCGCTGGCCGTGCCATCCGCGTTCAAGGCGACGCCGGCGCTGTCGATCGGCGTGATGCCGAACGAGATGCCGGTCAGGTTCTCGCTGCCGCCATGCACGTAAATCAGCTTCTTGCCGACGAGATCGGCGGCCTGGAAGACCGTGCCGGCGGTGATTGCCGCCACGCCGGGCGGGGTCTTGTAGTCGATGGTGCTGATGTCGAGGCCGGCATCGACCAGATACAGCGAGCCGTGCGGCGGCACGCTATCGACCCGGTAGCCAACGGTGTTGGCCGTTGCATAGTCGGTGTTTTTGTCGCGCCCGGCGTCGTTGTCCGGGTCGGACAGATTGATGGGGATTTCGACCGCCTTGCCTTCAGCCACCGTCCGATCGGCGGCGGCCGCTTCGGGGCTGTCGTTTTGCGGCGTGATGTCGAAATTGAACTGGTTCGCGGCGCTCGCGGTCACGATGTCGCCGTTGGAAACCGAGAAATGGAAGTGGTCGCTGAAACGCTCGTCGCCGCCGTGCTGGTAGGTGACGTCGCCGCTGTCTATATCCGCCTGGGTGAAGGAATCATGCAGCTTGAGTGCGGTGCCATGACGGTAGAGCGTGCCGTGCTCCGGCGCCTTTTCGATGCGGAAGACGATCTTGCTGGCGTCGCTGCCGATGCCGTCGGTTGCCGACAGTTTTCCTTGCAGGCTGGCCGTGCCGTTTTCATTCACCGTGAGTTCGGTATTGGTGCCGATGGTGATTCCCGTTGCCATGTCCGGCATGTCCGGCAAGGTGCCTTCGCTGCCGCCCGTCTGGCTCGCGGGCACCTTCACTTCGAGGCGGAATTTCTGTAGCCCCGCGTCACCCGGGTCGGCTGCCGCGGCCTGCGCGGCCGCGGTGTAAATGCCGCCGTCGCGGGCATAGCCGCCGCCTGCGCCGTCGAACACCAGCGTCTTGGCGCCGTCCTTGATGGTGAATTCGATGTAATCCACCCGCTCGGTGGCATTGGTGCCGAACAGGTGGTATTTGACCAGCCCCTGGTCGACATCGTCCTGGGTGAAGGTGGCGTAGTTGCTCCCGTTCCTTGCCAGCAGCTTGCCGCCGACGGTGAAATAGCCGGTTGTGGCGTGGTTGCTCTGGGTGATCGTATAGACCCGGCTGCCGATGGCCGAATCAGCGTCGGCGAGCGGCAGCATGCCCGGGGTGATGACGATGGTGTTACCATCCACCCTTGTAGCGGTGTCGTAATCAAGCTCCTGGATTACGAGGGCATCGCCTTCCTGCCTCAAGGTGTCGAGATTGACGCCCTGGAAATACGGGTCGTTGTTGTTGTCGAGAACGATGATGTCGATGGTTTCCGTGACGCTTGCAGACGTTCCCGTGCCGCCGCCCAGATCGGTCACTTCGATCTGGAAGGAGATTTTTCCGGCCGTGCTCAAATCCTTCGGCTCCTTGCCGGCCGGGTATTCAAGCCAAAGCTCGTCCAGGCTGCTGAACGTTTCGCCTGCGCTGACCGCGACGTAACTTGCGCCATTCCAACGATAAAGCGTCCCTTCGCCTGCAGCGGGCAGGCTGATGATCTTGTAGCTCAGGGTTTCGTTTTCGGCATCGGTGCCCGCCAACTGGCCGCGCCCGCCGCCAATCACCGGCAGATTGCCGCCCGTGCCGAGATTGATTTTGCCCTCGCCCTGAATGACGGTGATGCTGCCGGTAATGGCCGGCGGCTGGTTCACCGGCTCCAGTTCGATCTGCACCACTTGATCCGCCAGCAGCCCGCCGGCGCCGTCGTCGATGGTGATGGTGAATGCGTCGTGCGTGCCGGTCGTCAGCACCTGGCTGCCGTCGTGGGTGTACTTGAGGCTGCCGATTTCATCGAGCGAGAAGGTCGCCCCCGCCACCAGCGTGACGCCGTTCAGGGTCAGCGTGCCGTGCGTCGGCTCGCTTTTCAGCTTGATGATGATCTGTTCGGCCTTGTTATCCGGGTCATAGAGGCCGATGTTTTGCTGCCAGGCGCCGAGACCGCTTGTGCCGCCGCTATTGAGCGTTGTGACGGCGGCGAAGGTGACGTCACCGCCTTCCGCGACCTTGAGCTTGACGTAGCTGTTGCCGTCAATGCCACCGGTACTGACCTGCGGCGCATCGTTTTCCGGCGTGATGGCGATGGCGCGGGTGAGTTGCGTGCTGCCGCCGTTGGTGGTGTTCGTGATGTCGATGGTCAGCGTGTCGCTGTCGCCGGTCTGGGAGGCGCCGGTATAGGTGTACGTCAGACCGGCCAGCCAGGCTTGCACCTGTGCGGCCGTGCCGCTGTAGGTGGTCGCGGAGAGCGTACCCTTGGCCACGCCGACCGTGACGGACAGCGAATCGGCGCCCGTACCGGTGACGGTGATCCCCTTGCCGACTTCTCCGTCCGTATCCTCGGCGACGCTGGCCGACTTGCTCGCCGTGGTGTCCTTGACGGTCGGCGCCGCCATCAGTTCGCCATAAGCCGCCATCACCGACTGGCTGAAGGCGAGATCGGCCTCGATGCTGCCGGTACGGCTCTCCAGCACCCAGTTGCCGCCCTTCGCCGCCGCGCCGGTGGCGTCGATGGAAGCAGCCACGTCGGCCCCGGTGAGCGTCGCCAGCCGATCCACGAACGCCTGCCCGGCTTCGCCCTGGGCGATGTCGCAGCCGTAGAGGAGCAGGTCGGCATCCGCCGTTAGGTATTGCGCCCAGGCTTGCAGTTGGGCGGCGTGGCCGTCGATGGTGCTGCCGTCGAGCACGTCGCTACCCAGCGCAAAGCTGCCCGGCGTGCCGTGGCTGACGATGTGCACGGCGTCGAATTTACCCCCCCTTGCAAGTTCCATGCCAACGGCGTTGATGCCGGATTCGTCGGCCTCAACGATGCGCACGGTGACGTTCGCCGGCAGGTCGGCCAGCAGGCTCTGGAAATCCGCGACGCGGGAATCAATGATGAGCAGGGTGCCGCCGCCCGGCGTTTTTTCCATGACCTCGCTCGGGCGCGCTTCGGCTGCCGGCTGGGTTTCCTGCTTCTGCGCCTCGGCATTGTGGTCGCCGGCCATGTCGAAGTTATCGACCGCCGCTACGGCACCGGCACCGTCGAACAGCAGACGCGGCTCGAGGGCCAGGGCGCGGGAGGCGGGGCGGAAGGCGGATTTTTTCTTCATGGCCGTGATCTTTCAAAGAAAGTGGATGCTGTGAAAACTTTGGAATTTAAAAAGTAAACATCACAAACGCATAAATCCTGAGTTTTGCAATATTTTACCAATATTCCGATTTGCACACTTTTTTACAAAACAGCGTTTCAGCGCTCCCGCACACGTTGCGAATGCGCCAGAAACATGTAGCCCTGCCCGCGCACGGTGCGCAGCGGCAGGGCCAGCCCGGCGTTGTCGAGCTTGCGGCGCAGGCGCGAGAGCATGGTGTCCATGCTTTGCTGGTCGTAATCGTGCGCGTCTTCGCACAAGGCTTCGACCATCGCTTCGCGTGAGACGATTTCATCGGGCGAGCGCATCACGCGCAGCATGAACAGGCGCTCCTTGGCGGTGAGCTTGAACAGATCGCCCTCCGGGCTGAGCAGCGACCAGCCGTCGTTGTGCATGCGCCAGGCCGGGGCCGGGTTTCCTTCCCGCCCGGCCTGCGCCGCGCCGCCGCCGATGCGCTGCAGCAGGTTAGGCAGAACGGCCAGGATTTCGCTCGCCTGCGCCGGTTTCTCGACGCAGACGTCCGCTCCCCAGGCATAGCTTTTCAGGCGCTCTTCGAGCTGCCCCGGCGCAACCAGGGCAATGATCCCCACCGGCCGCTTGGAACGGCGCAAGGCCGGAATGGCCTCCGTATCCTCCGCAGCCAGTTGCGCCACGTCGATCACCACCGCATCGCAGCGCTCCTGCAGCAGAAACAGGTAGAGCTGCTTGACCTCGGCAAAACACTCGACGTCGTACCCCGCCGCTGCGATTTGCTGCGCCAATTCGTGTTTAGGATGCAGGTTCTGGTCAACCAGACAAATATGAAACATGTATATATGCGCCAGCAAAAATGATTAAAATTACAGAAGTGCGGTGCAATTTACATAGAAATGTGTTTCGCTTGGGTGAAAGAATGTAAAAAAGCGGGTAGACAATGCAGAGGATGCGCAGCAGCATCCGGTTATCCGCATCCTGTACCAGCGGCAGGGCGCCGAACGGCCATCCGTAAGGTCGGCCGGTAGCGAGGGCTGACAAACGCGCATCAACGCGGCGCTGAAGGATGCCACCGAGACGCACCGCGCCGCTTGATTGGCGCCATCCCCGCTTTTTGATCTTTCCCATTTCTCCTCCCCGCACCGGCGTTTCATAATGCGGGGCATGGCTGGCCTCGTTTCTCCTCCCACGACGGATGCGCTGATCGACAAGTACGGGCGGCGCATCAGTTATTTGCGCTTGTCGATTACCGACCGCTGCGATTTCCGCTGCACCTATTGCATGACGGACGCAATGCAGTTCCTGCCGCGCGAGTCGGTGTTGAGCCTGGAGGATTGCCTGCGTCTGGCGCGCTGCTTCGTCGGGCTGGGGGTGCGCAAGGTGCGCATTACCGGCGGCGAACCGCTGGTGCGGCGCAATGTGATGTGGCTGCTGGAGCGCCTGGGCGCGCTGCCCGGTCTGGACAATCTGGTGCTGACCACCAATGGTTCGCAGTTGCCGCATTTTGCGCCGGCGCTGAAGGCGGCCGGGGTGAAGCGCCTGAACATCAGCCTGGATACCTTGCGCGCAGGGCGTTTCCGGGCTATTACCCGGATCGGCGAACTGAACAAGGTGCTGGCCGGAATCGAGGCGGCGGGCGCGGCGGGTTTTACCCGCACCAAGATCAACACGGTGCTGATGCGCGGGGTGAACGACGACGAATTCGTCGATCTGGTGCATTTTGCGGTGGCAAAGGGGCTGGATATTTCCTTCATCGAGGAAATGCCACTGGGCGCGATCGACCGTCAGCGCGCGCCGATCGGCGCCGAAGAGGTGCGCGCCGAACTGGCCCGGCATTTTTCCCTCACCGCCAGCGACGAAAGCACGGGCGGCCCGGCGCGCTACTGGCGACTGCCGGACAGCCCGACGCGGATCGGTTTCATCGAGCCGCACAGCCATAATTTCTGCGCCAGTTGCAACCGCGTGCGCGTCACCGCGCGCGGCGAGCTTTACCCCTGCCTGGGGCATAACGACACGGTCGATCTTCTGCCCTCCCTGCGCGCCGGCGCATGCGACGAAGAACTTAAGCAGCAATTGCGGGTCAGTATGGGCATGAAAGCTTTGCAACACGATTTCACACAACAGATGGAGGCGCCGCAAGTGGTGCGCTTCATGTCGATGACGGGCGGCTGAGGCCGGGCCGTGCTGCACCAGAACACTCCCATTACGCTGCGGTTTCCTGGCCTTACCCTGGGCTTGCTGCTCGCCACCCTGGCGGCTTTCGCCTTCTGGCACTGGCAGCCGGACACCTTCAGCGGCAGCCTGCTCGCCTTGAGCGGCACGGCTTTGCTTGGCGTCGTCTATGCCGAATACCGCTATTTCCATTCCATTTCGCAGGCTTACCACCTGGCCATGCAGGCGGCGCACGATGGTTTCTGGGCCTGGAACCCGGTCAGCAAGGAATTGAAGGTCGGCCAGCGTTTGCTGGAGATACTGGGTTATGAACGCAATTTTCTGCCGGATACCCATGCCTGGCTGAGTCTGGTGCACCCCGAGGATGTGGATGCCTACAACCAGTCCGTTGCCCAGCACCTGAAAGGCGAAAACCCGCATTTTTATTGCGAATACCGGGTTCTGGGCCACGACGGCAGTTATTACTGGGTGGCGTCGCGCGGCCTGGCGGTGAGAAACCGCAAGGGCATCGCTTATTTGATGGTGGGTTCCATCACCGACATTACCGAGCGGCGCCGGCACCAGGAAATTCTCGAACATCAGGCCCGCCACGATCCGCTGACCGGCCTGCCCAACCGCACGGCCTTTGCCGAAGACCTGAGCGCCGCGCTCAAGCGCGCTGCCGATGCGCAAGGACAACTGGCGGTGCTGTTCGTCGATCTCGATCGGTTCAAGAACATCAACGACAGCCAGGGCCACGGCGCGGGCGACCGGATGCTGCAGGCCGTTGCGCAGGCGTTTTCTGGCTTGCTGCCGGCCAACAGCCGGCTGTACCGGCAGGGCGGCGATGAGTTCATCATCCTGCAGGAGCCCAGTTCCGCCGATGCGGCGGAAGCGCTGGCGCAGCAATTGAAAACGCGACTGAACGAGCCTTTGCGCGCGGGCAACCCTTCCTTCATGAGTTCGGCCAGTATCGGCATCAGCCTTTTTCCCGGCGATGCGGGCGACGGCGAAACCCTGCTGCGCCACGCCGACGCGGCGATGTACGCGGCCAAGGCGGCGGGCGGCAATACGGCCCGCTTTCACACTGCACAGATGGATGCGCGCCTGATTCAGCGCATTTCACTGGAGAGCCGTTTGCGGGCGGCTTTGATGGGCAATTGTTTCGCGCTGTATTTTCAGCCGCAGACCCGTCTTGCGGATGGCCGCCTGGTGGGTGCCGAAGCGCTGATCCGCTGGCATGACGGCGAGAACATGGTGCCGCCCGATCTGTTCATTCCCATTGCCGAAGAATGCGGCTTGATCGTCGCGGTTGGCGACTGGGTCATTGCCGAGGCCGTGCGCAGGATTTCCGCCTGGCGCGCGCAATTTCCCGCGCTACCGCCCATTGCCATCAATCTCTCGCCACGCCAGTTCCGCCACGATGCCATTGCCCGGCGCATTTGCCAGGCGCTGGCCGATGCCGATCTGCCGGCGCACAGCCTGAAAGTGGAAGTGACCGAATCCATCGCCCTCGACCCAGAAGGCAATGGCGTCGAGCAACTGCACGCATTGGACGCCGCCGGCATTGGCGTTGCGCTGGACGATTTCGGCACGGGCTATTCCTCCCTTTCGCTGCTGCAACGCCTGCCCGTCAGCACGCTGAAAATCGATCGCTCTTTCGTGCTCGATCTGCTCGACGGGGAAGACGGCAGCGAACCCCTGATCCGCGCCATGATCGCCATGGCGCACAGCCTGTCCCTGCAGGTCGTGGCGGAAGGCGTGGAAACCGAGGCCCAGGCGGCGCATCTGAAAAACCTGGGCTGCGACATCATCCAGGGCTATCTCGTCAGTCGCCCCCTGCCGGCGGACGAGTTCGAGCAAGCTTTCCTGCGCGCCGCAACATGATTTCGTACGCCGTGATTTCGGTTAACATCGCCCCCGCCTCAATCCTCCCGCGCAGCCATGAGCAGTCAGCCCGATCTTTTCACGCCCGACCAAACCAACGCCTCTCCTGATTCGGACACCCCGCCGCCGCCTCTGCCACCGCATCTGCCCCCCCTGCCGCCCGCCGCGCTGGCGGCGGCGCCGGACATTCCCTCGCCCGCCGACTACGCCGCCCGCCGCTATCTCGAATACGCCATGAGCGTCGTCACCGGGCGGGCGCTGCCGGCCAATGCCGACGGGCAGAAGCCGGTGCAGCGGCGCATTCTCTACGCCATGCACCGCATGGGCCTGTACAAAAGCCCGAAGCACGTCAAATCGGCGCGCGTGGTGGGCGACGTGATCGGCAAATACCACCCGCACGGCGATTCTTCCGTGTACGACGCGATGGTGCGCATGGCGCAGGGCTGGAGCCTGCGCTACCCGGTGGTCGATGGGCAGGGCAATTTCGGCTCGCGCGACGGCGACAACGCCGCCGCCATGCGCTACACCGAAGCGCGGCTGACCCCAATCGCCGAATTGCTGCTGTCCGAACTCGACGAAGGCACGGTCGACTGGAAACCCAATTACGATGGCGTGAACGACGAACCCTGCCTGTTGCCGGCGCGGCTGCCGTTCTGCCTGCTCAACGGCGCATCCGGCATCGCGGTCGGCATGGCCACCGAAATTCCGGCGCACAACCTGCGCGAAGTGGCAGCGGCGGCGGTGGCGCTGGTGCGCAATCCGCAGACGCCGGAAGAGGAAATTCTGCGTCTGGTTCCCGGCCCGGATTACCCCGGCGGCGCGCAGATCATTTCCAGCCGCGAGGAAATCGCCAGCACCTACAAGACCGGGCGCGGCAGCCTGCGCGTGCGGGCGCGCTGGAAGATCGAGCCGCTGGCGCGCGGCCAGTGGCGGCTGATCGTCAACGAATTGCCGCCCGGCGTGTCTGCCGCCACGGTGATGTCGGAAATCGAAGCCTGCTCCAACCCGGTCGCCAAAGAGAAGGCCGGGAAGAAGGTGTTCACGCCGGAACAACTCAATCTCAAGGCCGCCTTCCTGTCCGCCATTGCCGAGGGCGGCGTGCGCGACGAGTCGGGCAAGGAGCACGCGGTGCGTCTGGTCATCGAACCGGCCAGTTCGCGCCAGGGGCAGGACGATCTGGTGCGCCTCTTGCTCGCGCACACCAGTCTGGAAACCAACGCGCCGATCAACCTCACCCTGCTCGGGCTGGCCGGCACGCCGCGCCAAGGCACGCTGCACGACATGCTGGCTGAGTGGTGCCGCTTCCGCCTGCAAACCGTGGAACGGCGCACGCGCCACCGCCTCGCCGCCGCCGAAAAACGCATCCACATCCTCGAAGGCCGACAGGCGATTTTGCTCGACATCGACCGCGTGATCCGCGTCATTCGTGAATCGGACGAGCCGAAAACCGATCTGATGGCGCATTTCAAGCTGAGCGAAATCCAGGCCGAGGACATTCTGGAAATCCGCCTGCGCCAATTGGCTCGCCTGGAAGGCATCAAGATCGGCGAAGAACTCGCCCGTCTGCGCGAAGAAGCCGCCGGCCTGAACAAGCTGCTCGATTCGGAAAGCGCCCTGCGCGCCGCAGTCGCCAGCGAAATCGAGGCCGACGCCGAAAAATACGGCGACGCGCGCCGCACCCTGATCGAAACCGCCGAGCGCGTCACCCTTTCGGACGCCAAGCACGTTTCCATTCCCGACGAGCCGACCACGCTGATCGTTTCCAAACACGGCTGGCTGCGCTCGCGCAGCGGCCACAACGTGGACCCCACGCAACTGAGTTTTCGCTCCGGCGACAGCCTGCTCGCCTGCCTGCCCTGCCGCACGGTGGATCACCTCGTGCTGCTGGACGACCGGGGCCGCGCCTACTCCATCTCCGCCGCCGATCTCCCCGGCGGCAAGGGCGACGGCGTGCCGGCCACTTCCCTGGCCGATTTCCAGGACGGCGGCAAGCTGCTGCTGGCGCAGGCCGTCAGCAACGACAGGCTCTATCTGGTCGCCGGCCAGGGCGGCTACGGCTTCCTCGTCAAGGGCGAGGATCTGCTGTCGCGCGGCAAGGCCGGCAAAGCCTTTCTCAGCCTCGACGCCGGCGAAAAACCCGCCGTTTTCCAGCCCGCGCCGACGACGGAAGAAATCGCCGTTTTCACGCAGGATGGCCGGGCGCTGGTGTTCCCGCTCGCCGAAATCCGCCCGCTCGCCAAGGGGCGCGGCCTGAAACTGATCGCCGCCAATCCGGTAAAAGAAGCGCTGACCGCCATCGAGCCGGTGATCGACGGCGCCGCCGGCAAACTCAAGGGTGAGCGCCTGGCGCTTTGCCGGGGCAATCGCGGCGGCAAGGGCAAGCCGGTGAAGGCCAGCCGCAAGTGAAAACTGGGGCGCATTCGGGGGAAATTGTGCCGGGTGTTGCGCCAAAAGCAATGCCAAAATCGGCGGTGCCAGCGAGCAGGCAGGAGGCGGCGCAGGAAGAAAGGGAAGTTCTGAATAACTCAAAACCGTTCGGGCTGAGCCTGTCGAAGCCCACGATTTTGCAGGTGGGGGCCCTCGGCCAGGCCACCTTTTGCGATGAAATCG
>URNG01000084.1 GCA_900549295.1 uncultured Rhodocyclaceae bacterium | reverse complement strand
GCTTTTTTCGGCGGGTGGCGCGCCGCGCGGCGGCCCCCCGCCACTGGCAGGCCGAGGATCGCGTCAACGAGACAGCGCCGGAGCGCTGATCGCCGCCTGCCGGGGGATTTTCGCCAGCGACCAGTGCGCGATGGCCCAGGTCCAGAGTTCGGCAAGCGGCGCGCGGGCCAGTTCTGCCGGCGCGGCCTGTCCTAGGAAGCGCAGCGCCCGCCAGAGCAGGCGATTGGCGGCCTCCGGCGCGAGCGCGGGAGCGAGCGTCTGTTTCGACCATTTTTCGCCGGCCGGATTGGTGGCGACCGGCAGATGGGCGTACCCCGGCGTGGCATGGCCCAGAAGCCGCTGCAACACAATCTGGCGCGGCGTCGAGGCGAGCAGATCGGCCCCGCGCACGACATCGGTGATGCCTTGCGCCGCATCGTCGACCACCACCGCCAACTGGTAGGCAAACACGCCATCGGCCCGGCGCAGCACGAAATCGCCGACTTCCGCCGCCAGATCCTGCGCCACCTCGCCCTGGATGCGGTCGGCAAACGCCACCTCGCCTGGCTCGATCCGCAGGCGCTGCGCCAGTTCCGGCGCGGCATGACCGGCGTCGCGGCAGACGCCCGGATACACCCAGCCGCCATCCAGCGCCCGCCGCTGCCCCGCCGCCGCAATCTGGCTGCGCGAACAGACGCAGCCATACACCCGTCCCGCTTGTTGCAGTGCCTCCAGCGCCGCCTGATACGCCGTCCGCCGCCGGCTCTGCACCCACACCGGCCCATCCCAGGCAAAGCCGAAGGCTTCCAGCGTGCGCAAAATATCGTCCGCCGCCCCCGGCACGTTGCGCGGCGTATCGACATCCTCCATCCGCACCAGCCACGCGCCGCCTTGGCTGCGCGCCTCAAGAAAACTGGCGGTGGCGGCGATCAGCGAGCCGAAATGCAGGCTACCGGTGGGTGAAGGGGCGAAGCGACCGCGATAGGAGGGAGAGGAGAAATGGGGCGACATACGCAGGCAGGTCATGCGGGACTACAGTTTAGCCGCGCTTGCAGAAATTCCGGGCGGCGGGTTTTGGCAATGGCATAATGCGCGGCGAAATGGGTCGGCTGTCATGCGGTGGCGGCAGGCGCGCCTGAGATCCACGCTGCAAATTCCAATCGGTGGCCTGGTCTGCTTTGCGTGTTTTCCTGAGCGTGTGCGCTGTCCGCCTCAGCACGCGGCTGGCCCGGCCCACCAGCCGCTCATCAGTGCCTCCGGGCGTTGCGGCGCGCTGACCCGCGCGCTGCTCTCCCAGGTTTCCCTCTGCACGTCGAGTCCGGCGAACACGCCGTAGCCGCTGCCGGCCCGGATGGCTTCGCCTGCCATCAGACTCTCCCCGGCGCGGATGCTGCCTTCGGCGCTGATCGTGCCACCGGCCTTGATGCCCCAGCCTGCCACGAGGTGCATGCCGGCATGCACCGATTCTCCCGCCGTGATGCCTTGCCTAGCGTGCAGGATACGCGCAACCCAGATGCTGCCCCCGGCCTGGATGCTTTTGCCGCAGCGCACGTCCTCTTCTGCTTCCAGATCATGGCCGATGTTGCTGTTGCCTCCGATACGTACCTGATCGCCGCAGTGCATGCCCCAGCCCGTGCGCAAATCGCCATTGCAATGCAATTCGCCGACACATTCCAGGCCCCAGCCGACGTGCAGATCGCCATTGACCGTCAGCCTGCCTGCGCAGCGGATGCTTCCCTCCACCCGCAGATCGGCGCCTGTGCGCAGTTCGTCGCTGGCCCGCAGGCCGCCCCGGACGTGTAGCGAACCGCCGACGTGGATCGGCCCGTCGACCTCGACATTGCCACGCACTTCGAGCGTGCCGGCAAAGACGACTGCCGCCGCCTCGATGGCATCGACGACGCGTACTTCCTCGGTCGGCCCGAACCGTTCGAGCAGCCAGCGCGCGTCGCCCGAGCGGCCATTGGCCACCATTTGGTCGAGCAGTTCCTGATAATTGCCTCCTTCGCCAAACTGCCGGACGAACCAGCGAAACCCGTCGATGCAGGGCCGTTTTGCCCTGACAAAACTTTTTGTGAGCATCATTGCTGTCACCTTTGCGCGTGCGTGCCACCGCGATGGCGTGGCACTCGTGAGGCAGTCCGACGGTTCCCCGGAGCAGGGCGTGGCCCTGATGAACCGGGGGTGGCCGCAGTAGCGGTCAATGCACAGGTATTTGAGGGGACCCGCCGACTGCACGTTGAACGGGGCGCGCGCCATGCACGCCCAGGGCAAAGTGCCGTGCGGGGGAGAGGCTCAGCCCTTGGTGTCCCCCCGCACGGCCTGGAAAAGTGCGGCGCGGGAACCCGTGATCCTGAATGTGCGCCGGGCCAGGAGGAGAGGCTCCGGAGCGCTTGGGCGCGACACCTGCGCACCACCGCCTGTGCGCATCGAGGTGCACAGGGAAACGAAAGGGTGGTGAGTGGTGCCGGGCATCAGTCGTGAAGGCGGAAAGCGAGTCCGCATTGTAGGCCAGAGGGGCAGAAGAGGGGAGAGCGGAAACTTCTGCCGTCGATTAGCACTCAAACGCCCCGAGTGCTAAAATCAGTCCATTCGATGAAGGAGGACGTACTGCCATGACCCAAGCCATGTCGCTTCCCATCCCTGTCGCTGCCGGTAATCTGGATGCTTACATTCAGACGGCGAACCGTTATCCGATGTTGAGCGAGACGGAGGAACGCCGTCTGGCGCAGCGTTTGCGCGCCGACGGCGACGTAGATGCGGCGCGCCAGCTGGTGCTGTCGCATCTGCGGCTGGTGATTTCGATCGCGCGCGGTTATCTCGGTTACGGTCTGCCGCATGCCGATCTGATCCAGGAAGGCAATATCGGCCTGATGAAGGCGGTGAAGCGTTTCGATCCGGGCCGGGGCGTGCGGCTGGTGTCCTTTGCCATGCACTGGATCAAGGCCGAAATCCACGAGTACATCCTGAAGAACTGGCGGCTGGTGAAGGTGGCGACGACCAAGGCGCAGCGCAAGCTGTTCTTCAACCTGCGCGGTTTGAAGGCGGAATACGAGGGCGTCGATACCTTGTCGGTGGCGCAGGCCGAGGAAGTGGCGGCGCGGCTGGGGGTCAAGGCCGAGGAAGTGGTCGAGATGGAAACCCGTCTGACGGGCCGTGATCTGGCGCTGGAAGGCCATCCGGACGACGGCGAGGATGCCTTCGCACCGATTGATTATCTGGCCGATGCCCGTTACGAGCCGGTTCGGGTGCTGGAAAACAAGGCGCAGGCGCATTTGCAGCAGGAAGGTCTGTACGGCGCGCTGGAAGGGCTGGATGCGCGCAGCAGGCGCATCGTCGAGGCGCGCTGGTTACACGACGGCGAGGCGGCGACGCTGCACGAGTTGGCGGCGGAATTCGGCGTTTCGGCCGAGCGCATCCGTCAGATCGAAGCCAAGGCCCTGCAAAAGATGCGTGGCCTGCTGGCGGCCTGAGCCACTCCTGATCCGCCTCTAATCCGCCTCTAATCCGCCTGGTCCAGCCGGAGAAAGACCGCCCGGGCGTTGGCGTCGGTATGCGCCACCAGTTCCGCCGTCGAGATGCCGCGCAGTTGCGCTAGTTCGGCGGCAATACGCGGCAGTTCCGCCGGGCTGTTGCGCCCGCCGTGCAACCAGGCGGGGGCGATGTCGGGCGCGTCGGTTTCGAGCACGATGCTCGCCAGCGGCAATTCTGCCGCCAGCGCCCGGATGCGGTGGGAGCCAGCGTAGGTCAGCGCGCCGCCGAAACCCAGTTTGAAACCCAGCTTGATGAATTGCTCGGCCTGTTGCCGACTGCCGTTGAAAGCGTGCGCCGTGCCGCCCGGCACGGGCGTATGACGCAGCGCCTGCAACACGGCATCGATGGCGCGGCGGCTATGCAGGATCACGGGCAGGTCGAATTCGCGGGCCAGCCGCAGTTGCGCGGCGAAGAATTCGTGCTGCCGGGCGCGGTCGGGTTGCGGAAGGTAGAAATCCAGCCCGATTTCACCGATGGCGACCGGGTGCTCATGTTCCAGATAGTGACGCAATTGCGCCAGATCGCCGGTATTTGCCTGCACCAGATAGAGCGGATGGATGCCGTAAGCGGCAACGGCGCCGGGCGTGCGGGCGGCGATGTCTTTCTGCCGGGCAAACCCCGCCGCGCTGACGCCGGGAATGATGATCTGTGTCACCCCGTCAGTGCGCGCCTGGGCGCTGACGGCGCGGTGGTCGGTGGCGAATTCGGCGGCGTCGAGATGGCAGTGGGTGTCGATCATCGGGCGCAGGAGAGCGGTGAGTGGCCCGGATCAGCCCGTGAGGAAAGGGAAATCGGGTGCCGGGCGCTGGTTGGCGAGCAGATCGGCGAGCGCCGCCGCCGAGCCGCAGGCCAGCGTCCAGCCGAGGGTGCCGTGGCCGGTGTTGAGCCACAGGTTGGACAGGCGCGAGCGGCCGATCAGGGGGACGTTGGAGGGCGTCGCCGGGCGCAGCCCGCACCAGAAATTGGCCTCGCCCTCGATTTCCAGCCGCGGAAAAAGCTGCTGGGCGCGCCGGATCAGCGCCTGGCAGCGCACCGGATCGAGATCGCGATCGTAGCCGATGAATTCGGCCGTGCCGGCAATCCGCAGGCGGTTGCCCAAGCGCGAGAAAACCAGCTTGTGCGCGTCGTCGGTCAGGCTGACGCTGGGGGCGCTGGCCGGGTTGGCGAGGTGCAGGGTGGCGGAATAGCCCTTGGCCGGATACACCGGCAGGCGGATGCCGTGCGGGTGCAGCAGCAAGGGCGATTCGCTGCCCAGCGCCAGCACGTAGGCGTCGGCGGTGAGCAGTTCGGCGCCCTGCGGGCCGTGCGTGACCACGCCGGCAACCCGCCCGCCCGCCGTGGCCAGCCGCTCGATGCGCGTGGCGTAGCGGAATTCGACGCCCGTCGTTGCCGCCCGCGTGGCCAGCGCCTGCGTGAAGCGGTGGGCGTCGCCGGATTCGTCGCTGGCGGTGTAGTCGCCGCCGACCAGCAGATGCGCCGCCGGGGTCAGCGCCGGTTCGAGTTCGAGGCAGGCGGCCACGTCGAGAATTTCGCGCGGCAGACCGTGGCGCGCCATGACCTGCCGGGCGGACATGGCGGCGGCCATGTCGCGGCGGTCGGTATAGAGGTGCAGGATGCCGCGCTGCAACTGGTCGTATTCCAGGCCCAGTTGCTCGCGCAGCAGTTGCAGTTGCTGGCGGCTGTAGAGCGCCAGATGGACGATGGCGGCGATGTTCCGGCGGGTGCGCCCGGGCAGGCATTCGCGCAGAAAGCGCAAGCCCCAGGCCCACTGCGCCGCATCGGCGCGCCAGTGCCAGCGCAGGGGGGCGTCGTGGCGGCCGAGCCATTTCAGGATGTTGGGCAGGACGTGCGGGTTGGCCCAGGGTTCGGCGTGCGAGACGGAAATCTGGCCGCCGTTGGCGAAGCTTGTTTCCAGCCCGGCGGCAGGCTGGCGATCAACGACGGTGACTTGATGTCCGGCGGCTTGCAGGTACCAGGCGCTCGCCGTTCCGGCCAGCCCGGCTCCCAGCACCAGGATGTTCACGCCGCCTCTCCCCGCTCGCGGACGATGCGCAGCACGGCCTTGATGTGGCGCACATTGCGCATGATCTGGGCGAGATGCTTGCGGTCCGTCACCTTGATGGTGAAATGTAGCGTCGTGACGTGGCCGTCCGGGTCGGTTTCCATCGACATCTGTTCGATGTTCGAGCCGGCATCCGAAATGGTGCCGGCCACCTGCGCCAGCACGCCGCGCTGGTTCTTGACCTCCACCCGCAGGCGCAGATCGAACATCCGGCCGGCTTCCGGCTCCCACTCCACGTCCAGCCACTTGTGCGGCTCGTCCTTGCGCGATTTGACGATGCTCGGGCAGTCGGCGGTATGCACCACCATGCCGCGCCCCTTGCGGATCGAGCCGACGATGGGATCGCCGGGAATCGGCTGGCAGCAGGCGGCAAGCTGGATGGCCAGCCCCTCGTTGCCGTGGATGGCGATGGCGCGGCCGGCCATGTTCGGTGTGTTCATGTCCTCGCGGGCGAGCAGCCGGCGCGCCACCACCGAAGGCAGGCGCTTGCCCAGGCCGATGTCGGCATAGACTTCCTCGATGCTCTGCTGGCCGCTGGCGCGCACCAGCATGTCCCAGGCGGCGGCGGGGATCGAGATGGGAACGACGCCGAGCGACAGGAGTTCCTGACGAAGCAGGCGCTCACCCAGGCGGGCGGATTCTTCCTGCTGCGTGATGCGCAGCGCCTGCCGGATGCGGCTGCGCGCCCGGCCGGTCTTGACGTAATTGAGCCAGGCCGGATTCGGCTTGGCATCCGGCTCGGTGATGATTTCGACCAGATCGCCGTTCTTCAGCTCGCTGCGCAGCGGCGCGAGTTCGTGGTTGACGCGCGCCGCCGTGCAGCGGTTGCCGACGTCGGTATGCACGGCATAGGCGAAATCGACCAGCGTGGCCCCCTGCGGCAGCGACATGATGCGGCCCTTGGGCGTGAATACATACACCTCGTCCGGAAAGAGATCGACCTTCACGTCCTCGAAAAACTCCGAGGAGGTGCCGCCGCCGCGCGTCTCGAGCAGCGATTCCAGCCACTTGTGCGTCTTGATCTGCAATTCGGCGCAGCTTTCGCCGGCATCCTTGTACAGCCAGTTGGCGGAAACGCCGTCCTCCGCCACGCGGTGCATTTCGCGGGTGCGGATCTGCACTTCCACCGGCACGCCGTAGGGGCCGATCAGGGTGGTGTGCAGCGACTGATAGCCGTTGGCCTTGGGTAGGGCCACGTAATCGGAAAACTTGCCGGGCACCGGCTTGTACAGGTTGTGCAGGCTGCCGAGCGCGAGGTAGCAGCTGGGCACGTTCTCCACCAGCACGCGGAAGGCGTAGGTGTCGAGCACCTGCGAGAACGACTGCCGGCGATCCTTCATGTGGCAGAAGATCGAATGCAGGCCGCGCTCGCGCCGCACCACTTCGGCGATGACGCCAGCGTGGGCGAGCTTGTCGCACATCGCTTCGACGATGCGCGTCTGGTTTTCCTGGCGGTGCGCCCGGGCGCTGCGCAGCGCCTTGGTGAGCACGGCGGTGCGGTGCGGATGGATGAGGCCGAAGGAAATGTCGCGCAGTTCCTGATAGAGCTTGTTCAGGCCCAGGCGCAGCGCGATCGGCGCGTAGATTTCCAGCGTTTCGCGGGCGATGCGGATGCGCTTGTCGGCGCGCATGGCCGACATGGTCTGGATGTTGTGATGGCGGTCGGCGAGTTTGATCATCACCACGCGCAGATCGCGCGCCATGGCCATCAGCATCTTGCGGAAATTCTCGGCCTGCGCTTCCTGATAGGAGTCGAACTCCATCTTGTCGAGCTTGGACAGGCCATCGACCAGTTCGGCGACCGGCTGGCCGAAGAGTTCGCTCAACTCGGCCTTGGTCGCCTCGGTGTCCTCCATCGTGTCGTGCAGCAGGGCGGCGCAGACCGCATCGGCATCCATGCGCCAGTCCACCACGGTGCCGGCGACGGCCAGCGGATGGGTGATGTAAGGCTCGCCGGAAGCGCGTTTCTGCGCGGCATGCGCACGCGCGGCAAAATCGAAAGCGCGCTTGACGCGTTCGATTTCTTCGGGAGACAGGTAGTCGAGGCTGTCGAGGAAGACGTTATAGGCGTCTGCCTCGTAATTGGCGGGGAGTTGCGGCGCAGGGTCCATGCGGAGGCTCCCCGCAGCGTCAGGCTTGGCCGCGGTTGAGCACTTCCAGGCCGACCTTGCCGAGCGCCATTTCACGCAGGGCGACGACGGTCGGTTTGTCCTTGTCGACTTCGACCAGGGGCGTCGAGCCATTGGCGATCTGGCGGGCGCGGTGGGCGGCGGCCAGGGTCATCTGGAAGCGGTTGGGGATTCTTTTCAGACAGTCATCGACGGTAACGCGGGCCATGGCAACCTCAGATTCAATGTTCAAGCAGGGCGGCGAACAAGGCGGCGTGGCGCGCCTGCTGCCGTACCAGACCGAGACGGGCGCTGCGGATGACGGCGCTCAGATCATCAATGGCCTGGCTCAATTGGTCGTTAATAATAACATAGTCGAACTCGCCGACATGGCGCATTTCCGCACGGGCAGCGGCAAGACGGCGTTCCACCACCGCCGCCGCATCGGTGCCGCGCCCGGAAAGACGCTGCGCCAGTTCGGCCAGCGAGGGCGGCAAAACGAAGATGCCGAGCATGTCGGGAAACAGCCGGCGCACCTGCTGCGCGCCCTGCCAGTCGATTTCCAGCAGGATGTCGCGCCCGGCGGCGAGCTGCTCGCCGAGCCAGGTCTGCGAAGTGCCGTAATAATTGCCGTGCACCTCGGCCCATTCGAGAAATTCGCCGGCGGCGATCATCTTCTGGAAAGTCGGCACGTCGATGAAATGGTATTCCCGCCCGTTTTCCTCACCGGGGCGCGGCGCGCGCGTGGTGAAGGAAATCGACAGGTGCACCGCCGCATCGCGTTCGAGCAGGTGGCGCACCAGCGTGGTTTTGCCCGCGCCGGAGGGGGCGGCGACGACGAAAAGATTGCCGGCAGACATGCGGACCTTTCAACAGCAAGGGAAAGCGGACGATGTTAACAGCTTTGCCGCCCGCTTGTCCTTCCTGCCGCCTGATCGGAATTGACGGATTACCCGAACAGGCCGCCCTTTTTCAGCATGTTCAGCCCCTGCGCGAGCAGGTCGCCGCCCTGAGGAATCTGGCCGCCCGGCGTGAGCTGGTCGATCAGGCCGGGCAGCACGCCCGCCAGGCTGCCGGAAGCTTCCTGCGCGCCGACGCCGAGCTGCTTGGCCAGCCCGCCGATGAAATCATTGCCCAGCACCGAAGTCAGTTGATCGCCGGACACCGGCAGATTCTTGCCGGTCGCCACCCAGGAATTGACGATCTCGCCCAGGCCGCCCTGCTGGAAAGCCTGCACCAGCCCGCCGATACCGCCGGGGTACTTGTTGAGCAGCGGCAACACGAGTTCGATGATGCCGCCACCGCCGCTTTTACCGCCCAGCGCGCTGGCTGCCAGATTGCCCACGACTTGATCGAGTAGTCCCATGTTCATTCCTTGCTGTTGAAAAGTAAAAGGTGCATGGTAGAACGCGTGGCCCGGTTTGTTCGTGAAAAAGTGCAAAACCGGGCGTTCCCGGTATTTTTTGGAGAAACCGCAATGAGTACTCTGTTTGATCCGATCCAGGTCGGCGAGATCGCCCTGGCGAACCGCATCGTCATGGCCCCGCTGACGCGCAGCCGCGCCACAGGTGGCAATTGCCCCGGCCCGCTGGCCGCGCAGTATTACGCGCAGCGCGCCAGCGCCGGCCTGATCGTTGCCGAAGCCAGCCCGATTTCGCCGATGGCGCAAGGCTATCTCGACACTCCCGGCATCTGGTCGGCGGAGCAGGTGGCCGGCTGGCAGAAAGTGACCGCCGCCGTGCACGCCGCGGGCGGCAAGATCGTGCTGCAACTGTGGCACGTCGGGCGCATTTCCAACAGCAGCCTGCTGCCGGACGGCGCGGCTCCCGTTTCCTCCACCAGCCAATCGGCGCAGGCCAAAACCTTTACGCGTGAAGGCTTCGCCCCGGTATCCACGCCGCGCGCCCTGCGCGACGACGAAATCCCCGCGCTCATCGAAGACTACCGCCGCGCCGCCCGCAACGCCCGCGCGGCAGGTTTCGACGGCGTGGAAATCCACGCCGCCAACACCTATCTGCTCGAACAATTCCTGCGCGACAGCATCAACGACCGCAGCGGTCCCTACGGCGGCGGCATCGAAAACCGCGCCCGGCTGGTGTGCGAAGTGGCGGCGGCGATCTGTGAGGAAATCGGCGCCGGTCGCGTCGGCATCCGCCTGAGCCCGCTCACCACCTTCGGCGGCGGCACCCCGCGCGACAGCAATCCGCAGGCGCTCTACGGCCACGTCGTCGAGCGGATGGCAAACCTCGGGCTGGCCTACGTGCACATGATCGAAGGCGAAACCGGCGGCGCGCGCGAACCGGAAGGCGTGAGTTTCGACTACGCCGCCCTGCGCCGCAGCTTTCCCGGCGCGTGGATCGTCAACAACGGCTACGACAAGGCACTGGCCGAGAAGGTCATTGCCGATGGCCGTGCCGATCTGGTGGCCTTTGGTCGCGGCTTTATCGCCAATCCGGATTTCGTCCGCCGCCTGCGCGAAGGCGCGCCGTGGAACGAATTGCGCGTCGACAAGCTCTATGGTGGCACCGCCGAAGGCTACGTCGATTACCCAGCGCTGACCCGCTGATTCCATAAAAAACCCAACCCGGCGCGGCTGCGGCCGCGCCCCACAGAGAACATCCGGATGAAATCCGAGCATTCGTGGTTGCCCATCCTGGCGCTGATCGTTCTGTCGTCGATCTGGGGCTATACCTGGGTCCTCGCCAAGCACGCGTTGCAATACGCCCCCCCTTTCGCTTTCGCTGCCGAACGCTGCGTCGGCAGTGCCGCCGCGCTGTTCATCGCGCTGCGCCTGAGCGGTCGCAAGCCGACCTTGGTAGCGCCCGGCCAGACGCTCGGCATCGCGCTGACCCAGGTCGCCGGTTTCATGGCCCTCCAGACCTGGGCATTGGTCGAGGGCGGCCCTGGCAAGACGGCGGTGCTGATTTTTACCATGCCGATCTGGACTTTGCTGCTCGCGTGGCCCATTCTCGGTGAACGTATTCGCGGCACGCAATGGATCGCCGCCGCGTGTACGCTGCTCGGGCTGATGCTGATTATCGAACCCTGGGCGATGCATGGCAGCCTGCTCAGCCAAGCGCTGGGTGTGCTGGCTGCGGTCTGCTGGGCAATCGGCACTGTCCTGGTCAAACGCCTGCGCAGCCGGAATCCGGTCGATCTGCTGACGCTGACCGCATGGCAGATGGCGCTGGGTGCGATTCCGCTGGTCGCCATCGCCTTCGTCGTCCCGGAGCGGGCGACCGACTGGAATTGGCACTACACCGGCATCCTTGCCTTCATGTCGGTATTCAGTACGGCGCTGTGCTGGTGGCTGTGGATCTACATCCTTGACCGCGTGCCGGCCTGGGAGGCCAGCCTGTCCGTGCTGGGTACGCCGGTGGTTGCCATCCTGTCGTCGCGGCTGACTTTCGGGGAAGCCTTCAATAGCCTGGAAATCACCGGCATTCTGTTGATCGGTGGCGGCCTCGCGTTGCTCTCGCTGCTCGGTTGGCTATCCAGCCGCCGGCCCGCCGTCGCTGCTATCGCCGAACGTCTGCACGAGAAGAAGGCATGAGTTCGTTTGCCGGCCTGAAACGGGCGTTGCCCGATTGCGTCATCATCTGTGACGGCGGTTGTATTGCCGCGACGGGTCAAGGGTTTTCCGCAAAATTTGCGGACGACCACAAAATCACCCGAAAACCCTCACCCCAGGAGTGAGCATGAGCCACCTGTTCGAATTCACCTATCACAACCCCACGCGCATCGTCTTCGGCCCCGACAGTTTCGCGCAACTGCCGACGCTGGTGCCGGCCGATTCCCGCATCCTGCTGCTCTACGGCGGTGGTTCGATCAAGAAAAATGGTGTCCATGACGCCATCCGTGCTGCGCTCGCCGGCTGCGACATCGTCGAATTCGGCGGCGTCGAGTCGAATCCGACGCTGGCCACGCTGACGCGAGCCGTCGAATTCGTCAGGCGCGAACGCGTCGGTTTCGTCCTCGGCGTTGGTGGCGGTTCGGTGTCCGATAGCGCCAAATACATTGCCTGCGCGGCGCTCTACGACGGCGATGGCTGGGACATCGTCAGCGGCAAGCACGCCCCGCAGCGCGCCTTGCCGGTCGGTATCGTGCTGACGCTGCCAGCGACCGGCTCGGAATCCAACATCGGCGCCGTCGTGACCAATACCGCGACGCAGGACAAGCGCGCCTTCTGGGTGCCGCCGGCGCGGCCCCAGTTCGCCGTGCTCAACCCGACGGTGATGACCAGCCTGCCCGTCCGCCAACTGGAGAACGGCATCGTCGACGCCTTCGTGCACGTCTGCGAGCAGTACCTGACCTATCCGGTCGGCGCGCTGGTTCAGGACGGCTACGCCGAGGCGGTGATGAAGGCGCTGCTTCGTCTGGCCGACGACTTCGATCAGCACCACACCGCCGCCTGGCAGCAGAACCTGATGTGGGCGGCGAATCAGGCGCTGTGCGGGGTCATCGGCGTCGGCGTGCCCACCGACTGGGCGACGCACCGCATCGCCGTCGAACTGACCGCGCTGTGGGGCATCGACCACGGCCGCACGCTGAGCATCATCCAGCCAGCACTGTTGCGTGAGTTGATCGAGTTCAAGCGCGAAAAGCTCATGCAACTCGGCCGCGAAGTTTTCGGTTTGGCAGCACCGAGCGCCGAAAACGCCATCGCCGCGCTCGAATCCTTCTACCGCCGGCTGAACATGCCGCTGCATCTGCGCGACGCCGGCATTGCCGACGCTGACGTCGCCGACCGTGTCCTCGCCGGCCTGCGTGCGCACGGCAAGATTGCGCTCGGCGGGCATGCGGCTATCGACGAAGCGAAGACAGAAAGAATCGTGCGCGCCGCCTGCAACTGAACGCTCGCCGCGGTCGGCAGCGAATCAGGCTCAGTCGTGAAATTCGCAAGACGGAGAAACAGTGGAAAACGAATCTGCTCTTGCCTGACGGCAGGGGGCTGGGGGCGTGTGCAATGGAATGGCTCCGACCTTGATGTTATTTATCAATTGGGGAGACATGGAACTCTTGAAACTGCGGGAGATTGTCGTCGATATCCCACCAGTTGCATTTGGAACCAACGAATGCATGAAATTCCAGTTTCACTGGTAATGGCTCGTTGATGAGGCCGGCGCGAACCCGAACGATATTCGGCAGTGATTCCTTCCGGCTGAATATTGGAGAGCCGCAGCGGCTGCAAAAACAGCGTTGTTTATCTGGAGACGAGTGATAAGGCACGAGCAGGTCTTCACCGCTCAGAAAGTGAAAACAGGATAGCTCCACGGGGATGTTCGTGGCAAAAGGCCCGCCTTGGGCTTTGCGGCAAAGAGAGCAATGGCAAACTTGAATTGGTTGCAGTGGAGAATCGATTGCGAAGCGAATACCGCCGCACAGACAACTACCGGTAAACATGGCAAGGAATCTCCTGAAAAGGGGAATGGCGTACGGGATACATAGGAAACGGTGGATACCTGCCGATAAAAATGTGCATGAACACGGCCATGATTCACTGCCCGGTCGAATGGAATATTATCGTGACAATTTGCCGCTCCGGAAAACCCGGTTTCCGGTAGTGTTCATTTGGCTTTGCTGCTTAACCGACACTTGCAAAAGCGAGAGGGCGTGAACAGCATAAAAAAGAACGAAACATCTTCAACGGGGGCACCGGGTCAATCCGGATGCTCACCGCTCACATAAAACCACCGCCCCTTTTCCAGCACAAACCGGCTGATCTCATGCAACCGCTGCCCCCGGCCATCGAGGCGATAGCGGGCGACGAATTCGACGGTGGCGTGGGCGTCGTCCTGCGCGGTGTGAGCGCGTACTTCGAGGCCGAGCCATTGGCTGCGGTCGTCGGTCAGGTCGAAGGGTTCGGGGCGGGTGCTGGGGTGCCAGGTGGCAAGCAGGTAGTCGGCGCGGCGCTGGGCGTAGGCGGCGTAGCGGGAGCGCATCAAGATGAGCGCATCGGCGGCCTGGGTTTGGCCGTCGTGCAGGGGGTGGCAGCAGGCGGCGTAGGGCTGCGGGCTGCCGCAGGGGCAGCCGGTTTTCGGCGCGTTTTTCAGCGCATTTTTCAGTTTTCCCACGGCGGGGTGTCGGCGGTGGCGCTGCTGCCGGGCGCGGGGGCCTCCTGCGTTTCGCCGCCCAGGGCGTCGGTGAGTTGCGGCAGGAAGCGGGCGAGTTCGCCGGTCATCAGGGCGAAGTCGGCGGCGAATTGCTCCTCGGCGTGCTCGGCGGCTTTTTCGGCTTCTTCTTTCAGGAGGTCGAGGAAGGCCAGCCGCTTGATTTCGAGTTTTTCGGTGAGGATGAAGGAGATGCGCTCGTCCCAGGTCAGCGCCAGCCGCGTCGGCAGCTTGCCGGCGGCGGGGGGGGGGCGGGTTTGTTCTGCCATCGTCGATGC
>URNG01000083.1 GCA_900549295.1 uncultured Rhodocyclaceae bacterium | reverse complement strand
TGGCGCGGTTCCGGGCGTCCTCTCCCTCCCCGCCACCCCCGCCGCAGGCAGGACGGTGGCGGAACTGGAAGCGGCGCTGCGCGCTGAAATCGCCCGCATCCAGGAACAGGGCGTGAGCGAAGCCGAACTCAGGCGCAGCAAGGCGCAGCTGATCGCCAGCCAGATTTACAAGCTCGATTCGATGTTCGGACAGGCGATGGAAATCGGCCAGATGGAAGCGGTCGGGCTGCCCTGGCAAGACGTGGATGTCATGCTGGAACGCCTGCAAAAAGTCACCGCCGCCGAAGTGCAGGCGGTGGCGAAAAAATACTTCGACGACGACGCACTCACCGTCGGCACCCTCGATCCGCAGCCGCTGGATGGTCAGCCGCGCCGCCCGGCAGTGGCGGTGCGTCATTAAAGGCAGAGAAAATTCATCATGAGAAAAATCCTTTTCGGCCTCTGCGCCCTGTTTCTGAACCCGTTTCTGAGCCTGCTCGCCCTCGCTGGCGTGAGCATCGAACACTGGACGACCGCCAACGGCACCCGCGTCTATTTCGTCGCTGCCCCGGCCTTGCCGATCGTCGATGTGCAGGTGGACTTCGCCGCCGGTTCCGTGTTTGATCCGCCCGGCCAGGCCGGTCTGGCCGCCCTGACCCGGGCCACCCTTGATCTGGGGGCCGGCAACCGCGACGAAACGGCGATTGCCGAGCAGCTCGCCGATCTCGGCGCCGTTCTCGGCGGCGGCGTCGATACCGACCGCGCCAGCCTGACGCTGCGCACCCTCGCCGAGCGCGACAAACGCGATGTGGCTCTGGGTGTATTGCGCGATGTCATGGCCCGGCCGCATTTTGCCGCCGCCGTCATCGAGCGCGAAAAAGCGCGCACCGTGGCCAGCCTGAAAGACGCCCTGACCCGCCCCGACAGCATCGCCGGCAAAGCCTTCTGGGAAGCCTTGTACCCGGAACATCCCTATGGCCGGCAGGCCAGCCCGGAGAGTGTGGATAAGCTGTCCCGCGATGACCTGGCGGCCTTCCATGCGCGCCTGTACACCGCCGGCAACGCCAGCATTACCCTGGTCGGACAACTCAAACGCGCCGAGGCGGAGAAAATCGCCAACGATCTGAGCGCCGCCCTGCCCGCCGGCACGCCGCCCACCCTGCCCGCGCCGCCCGGCGTGGCAAAGGCACAGCAGCGGGCCATTACCCATCCGGCCAGCCAGGCGCACATCTATCTCGGCCTGCCCGCCATCGAGCGCGGCCACCCGGATTTCTTCGCCCTGCAAGTCGGCAATTACACCCTGGGCGGCGGCGGTTTCGTCTCGCGCCTGGTGCAGGAAGTGCGCGACAAGCGCGGTTTTGCCTACAGCGTGTACAGCTATTTCGCGCCGCTGCGCCAGGCAGGCCCCTTCCAGATCGGCTTGCAGACGCAGCGCAAGCAGGCGGGCGAAGCGATCAAGGTAGTGCGCCAGGTGCTGGACGATTTCCTCGCCACCGGCCCGAGCGCGGAAGAACTGGCTGCCGCCAAGGCCAATCTGTCCGGCAGCTTCCCGCTGCGCCTGGACAGCAACGCCAAATTGCTTGCCAATGTGGCGGCCATTGGTTTTTATGGCCTGCCGCTCGATTATCTCGACCAGTACCGCGTGCGCATCGAAGCAGTGACGGCAGAAGAAGTCAAGGCCGCCTTCGTCCGCCACGTGCGCCCGTCGGATCTGGTCACGGTGACGGTGGCTGCCGAGTGAACACCGTGCGCATCGTCGGCGGCGAATTTCGCCGCCGGCAACTGCGTTTTCCCGACAGCGCCGGGCTGCGTCCGACGCCGGACCGCGTACGCGAAACACTGTTCAACTGGTTGGGGCAGGATCTGAGCGGCTGGCATTGCCTCGACCTGTTCGCAGGCAGCGGCGCCCTGGGTTTTGAAGCCGCCTCGCGCGGGGCGGAAAAAGTGGTCATGGTGGAAAAAGCCGCCCCCGTGCTGGCCGCCCTGCGCGCCAACTGCCAGCTTTTGCGGCAGCCGCCCAGCGTGCAGATCTGGCGGGGCGATGCGCTACAATACCTGGACGCTGCAACGGCAGGTTTTGATCTGGTCTTTCTCGACCCACCCTACCGCCAAGGCTGGCTGGACCGCCTCTTGCCCAAGCTGGAACGAGTCACGAAACCCGGCACCAAGCTCTACGTCGAAGCGGAGAACGCCATCGCGCACTATGGCCCTTGGCGTTGCGTGCGCCACGGTACCGCCGGCGAAGTGCATTACCACTTGTTGCAACGAGACAGCGACGAAAAAACACATAAAACAGAACACAGCGAACAGGGAGCCAGCGCTTGAAGCCACTCAACCACCGCACAGCCATCTATCCCGGCACCTTCGACCCCATCACCCGGGGGCACGAAGACCTGGTCCGGCGTGCTGCCAGCCTGTTCGACCACCTGATTCTGGCGATTGCCGAAAGCCCGGCCAAACAGCCGCGCTTCACCCTGGCCGAGCGCGTCGAGATGGCGCGGGAAGTGGTGGGCGATCTGCCTAATCTCGAAATCGTCGGCTTCAACTGCCTGCTCATGCGTTTCGTGCGTGAGCGCGGGGCCAAGGTCGTCGTGCGCGGCTTGCGCGCCGTATCCGATTTTGAGTACGAATTCCAGATGGCCGGTATGAACCGCAGTGTCTATCCCGATGTCGAAACCGTATTCCTGACGCCGGGCGAGCAATACATGTTTATTTCCGCAACGATGGTAAGGGAAATTGCAAGACTGGGCGGAGATGTAGCAAAATTCGTCCATCCCACCGTGGAAAAGCGCCTGCGGGCAAACCACACTGCTTAAAGAGAGAGGAAGAAGTCATGTCTCTGATGATTACCGACGAGTGCATCAACTGCGACGTCTGCGAACCGGAATGCCCGAACGAAGCTATTTCGCAAGGCCCGGAAACCTACGTCATCGATCCCAAGAAGTGCACGGAATGCGTCGGCCACTACGATGAGCCGCAGTGCGTGCAGGTCTGCCCGGTCGATTGCATCCCCAAGGATCCGGCTAACGCCGAAGACGAAGATCAACTCTGGGCGAAGTACACCGTACTCACCGGCAATCCCCGGCCCTGACTTTACGCGCGATAAAAAACCCCGCGTTGCGTGAGCGACGCGGGGTTTTTGCGTGGACTGCCCCCGAGCCATTCACGCAATCTCCATTTCAGCCACCTGTTCGGTGCCTAGAAGCTCCTGTATGCGGGCTTCCATGTTGTCCAGCATCCCGATCTGCTGCTGCAGGCCGACGCCGACGCTTTCCAGTTCGGCAATCCGGTTCTCCAGCGTGTCGGTTGCCTGGTGGATGCGCTTGATGCTTTCCAGGCGGCGCTTCAACTGAATCTGGTGTTCGCGCACCTGGGTTTCCATCGGGGCCATGATGGCGCGCAACCAGATTTCCGCATCCTTGTTGGCTCGCTCGAAAGCGCGCCGCACCTGTACCGCGACTTCCTCGAAGAACTTTTGCGTGATGTTCTTCTTGTCGTGTGTCAGGAGCGACAGCGTGGAGTTCAGGTGGCTGTCGCACCAGCTTTCCAGGCGATCCATCTCCTTTTCGTAGCGCAACAGAGAGAACGTCGTCGGCGTGCCCAGTTTCAAACCATGTTCGACGGTGAATTTCTTGTACACCATTTCCATCATGGCCAGAATTTCACTGATTTCGTGCGTTGAATCGGCCAGTGCGCGCCGCGCCTGCCCGAAAAACCCCTTCATCGCGCCCGACAGATTCTTGGAAAAGCTCGCTTCCAGCATCGCTTCGCGCGTCTCGCCCGTCAGTTGCCGCAAGCGATCCAGGCCCAGGTGCGCGAACAAATTGTTGGTCAGCGTCGAAAACACGCTGCGAACGGCGTAGTAGCGCTGCAAGCCTTGCTCGAATTCGTCCTTCTCGGTACGCACCTTGCTCATCATGTATTCGACGACGCCCCGGTTCTTGCCGCGCAGTTCGGTGAGTTCGGTCAATTGCTCGCTCAAGCCGCTCTCCCGCGATTCGAGCAGGGTGCGCACGCGCCGGGCGACATCGCCGAATTCCTGCCCGGTGCTTTCGCACACGATGTCGCGCTTGGCCGGGATGAGTTCGTCTGACAAAGCCGCTTCCAGCATGGGCAGGCGGCTGCGCGCCAGCAACTCGACATCCCGGTTGATCTTGGCGACCAGCCCTTTCTGTGCGGAAACCGGAAATACCTGGCTGGCCGGCAGATCGAGAATCTGCGCTGATTGCTCGGCCTGGCGTTTGATTTCGGCATCGATCTCGGTTTCGGTCTTGAGTTCGTCCCACTGCCCGTCGATCTTGTTCAGCACCACCAGCCGCCCGCGCCGGGTGGTGCCGCCGGTGCAGATGTTTTCTTTCCAGATCGCCAGGTCCGACTGCGTGACGCCGGTATCCGCCGCCAGAATGAACAATACGGCATGCGCGTTGGGCAATAAGGACAGGGTCAACTCCGGCTCGGCACCGATGGCGTTCAGGCCCGGCGTATCGAGGATCACCAGCCCCTGTTTGAGCAGGGGGTGCGGAAAATTGATCAGCGCATGCCGCCAGCGTGGAATTTCGACCATTCCTTCTGCATCGGGCCGGTACAGGTCGGCTTCCTCCTCGCCGACGGCAAAACCCAGGCGGCGGGCTTCATCCGGCGTCACCCGGGTGGTTTCGCTGACGTGGCGCAAGGCGTCCTGCAGGCTTTCCGGAGAGGCGACATCGATCGGCAGGCTTTCCCATTGATCGGGAAAACGTTTGTATTCGCCGATGCCCGTATTGGCCGAGCGCGTCTGGATGGGCAGCAACTCCACCTGCGGCGGCTTGTTGTGATCGAACAGCAATTCGGTCGGGCACATGGTGGTGCGGCCAATCGAGGAGGGCAGCATGCGGTCGCCGTAATCGGCGAAGAAAATCGCGTTGATCAACTCTGACTTGCCGCGCGAGAACTCGGCGACGAAGGCCACGTTCAGGCGGTCTTCGGCCAGCCGCTCCAGCAATTGCCCGAGACGCAGATCGGTTTGCCCGTCCGACAGTTCGTTTTCGGAGAGCCAGGTTTGAAATTCGGCAATGTCGCTGGCGAGCAGGGTGCGCCAGGCAGTGTATGCGGCAAACTGATGGGCAAGGGTCATGGGTGGATTCCTCTGCGACGGGGCGGTCTGCAATTTAGCACAAATGTCATGAATCAGCGCTGGCATGCCGGACAGTAGTAGGTGCTGCGCCCCGCCTGGCGAATTTGCCGCACCGTGCCGGAACAGCGGCGGCACGGCTCGCCGCCGCGTTCGTATACCGCTGCCTGGATCTGGAACCAGCCGGGGCTGCCGTCGGTGTGCACGTAGTCACGAATGCTGCTGCCACCGGCGGCAATGGCTTCGGTGAGCGTTGCCCGGATCGCTTGTGTCAATTGCTCGATACGCCCCGAGGCAATGCGGTTGGCGGCCCGCAAAGGTGAAATACCGGCGCGGAACAGGCTTTCCGAGGCGTAGATATTGCCCACGCCGACCAGCAGGTGGCTATCCATCAAAACCGGCTTGATCGGGCTGTGTCGCCGCGCCAGCGCCGCTTGCAGCCAAGGTGCAGTAAATTCTTCCGTCAGCGGTTCCACGCCCAGGTGCGCCAGCAGCGGATGCGCCAGCACGGCTTGCGGTGGCCCGGGCTGCCACAGGATGAGGCCGAACCGGCGCGGATCGGTGAAGCGCAGCACGATGTGGGCAAAAACCAGATCGACGTGATCGTGCTTTTGCGCCGCCTGCGCCAGCGGCGCGAAACGCAAGCGCCCGCTCATGCCCAGGTGCACGATCAAGGTGCCTGTGCCGACAGGAGTCGAACAATCGATCAGCAGATATTTGCCGCGCCGGCGCACCGCCAGCACCTCGCTGCCCGGCAGGATGCCGGAAAGCTCTGCCGGCACCGGCTGGCGCAGCCTGGCATTACGCACCACCAGATCCGTTATCCGCTGCCCGACCAGCCCCGGCTCGATCCCGCGCCGGCATACTTCGACTTCCGGTAATTCCGGCATGATCTTGTCCCTCCGCCCTTTCCTCAATACCATCTCGAACTTGTCCGCTATTATGCGTTCAAACCTGCCGTCATCTGGAACCGATCATGCGCCGCCTGCATTCCTTGTTTGCCCTCTCTTTCGCCCTTGCGTTGCCCGCCTGGGCTGCGCCGCCGCCTGCAGGCGAGGAAGATTTGCTCGGGCGCACCGTGTTTCAGGTGCTGATTGGCGAACTGGCGCTACGCGAAGGGGCGGTCGATCTGTCCCTGCAAGCCTGGGTCGATCTGGCCCAGCGCACCAAGGACCCGAAAGTCATTGCCCGCGCCGCCGAAATTGCCGGCTACTCCGGCAACAACACGCTGGCCCTGCAACTGGTGCGGCAATGGCGGGCCATCGAGCCCGATTCGAACGACGCCCGCCGCGCGCAAATCGCACTTCTCATCCAGGCCCGGCAACTGGATGCCCTGCCCGAGCTCCTGGCAGCCCAACTGGCAAGCGAGGCGGCAGCGGGGCCGGAAGCGTTTTCCAGCACCTTGCTGCACCTGAACCGCATGTTTGTCCGGGTGCCGGAAAAAGCGGCCGTGCTGCATCTGCTTGATCGGGTTTTGCAGCCTTATTTGAACGTTCCCGAAGCGCATTTCGCCCTGGCGCAAGCCGCGCTTGCCGCCAATGACGAAACGCGCGCCCTGAACGAAGTCCAGGCCGCGCTGGCGCTGCGCGCCGACTGGGAAACGGCGGCCGTACTCAGGGCCAAGCTCCTGGAGCGGCAATCGCTCGCCTCGGCCATCGATGCCCTCCAGTCTTTCACGAAAAAATATCCCGCTGCACAGGAAGCACGGCTTGCATTGGCGCAAATGCTGGTTGCCGACAAGCGGCTGGATGAAGCGCGCCAGCTCTACCTGCAACTGGCCAAAGATTTTCCGGAGCAACCCGCCGTGCTCTATCCGGCGGCACTCCTTGCCTTGCAGAACAACGACCGTGCCGCCGGACAGCAGTTACTCGAGCAACTCCTGGCCTTCCCCTCGGTCGACAAGAACAACATCCATTACCTGCTGGGTCAGATCGAACAGGAAGCGGGCCATCCGGAAGCCGCGCTCGCGCATTTCCGTCAGGTCGGTGAGGGCGAGCGCCTGGTGCCTGCCAGGGCGCGCAGCGCGGTCATCCTGCTCAATCTGAACAAACGCGAGGAAGCGCTCGCTCTCCTGCATGGCACTGCGGGGCGCACGCCGGCCGAGAAAAGCCAGCTTTTTCTGGCCCAGGCGCAACTGCTGCGCGAAGAAGGCAAGGAAGCCGCAGCGCTCGATGCCCTGCTGGTTGGCCTGAAGCAACTCCCGGACGATGCCGATCTGCGCTACGACGCGGCCCTGACCGCCGAACGCCTGGGGCGGCACGCGGAAATGGAGGGGCACCTGCGCCACCTGCTCAAGCTGCAGCCGGAGCACGCGCACGCCCTGAATGCCCTGGGTTACTCCCTGGCCGAGCGCAACCTGCGCCTGGACGAAGCCGCCGATCTCCTCATTCGCGCCACCCGGTTGGCGCCGGAAGACCCCTTCATCATGGACAGCTACGGCTGGCTGCAATACCGCCAGGGCAAGCTGAACGAGGCCCTGCAGACCTTGAGCAAGGCGTATCGACTCAAGGCCGACCCGGAAATCGCGGCGCATCTGGGCGAAGTGCTGTGGCAGCTCGGGCAGCAGGATAGCGCGCGCAAAATCTGGCAAGGCGCGCTCCGGGCCCATCCCGAAAACGCCGTCTTGCAGGCCACCTTGCGGAAATTCCAGCCTTGATCCGCCGTTCGCGGGTTTTTTTTGCCGGCGCGCTGTCGCTGGCTCTGCTCACTGCCTGCGCCACCTCGCCGCTGCCTCCCGCCATGGCTGCCAAGGCGCGCGAACAAGTCACCGATTTCACCCTGAATGGCCGTTTTGCGCTGCAACTCACCCGTGCCGACGGCAGTGTGGAAAAGGCCGCCGGGCGCCTGGAATGGCAGCATGACAGCCGTCGTGCATACGACCGGGTGCAACTTTCCACGCCGCTGGGCAGCGGTCTGGCGCAGTTGCAGTTTCGCCCTGGTTCGGCGCAGCTCACCACCAGCGATCGCCGGCAAATCGGCGGCACCGACCCTGTCGCCCTGCTGCAGGAGGCCACCGGTTTCCCCCTGCCGGTGACGCAATTGCCGGACTGGCTGCTGGGTCGCACCGGCACGCACGAAACGCTGACCCGCGATCCGCAGCAACGGCCGCAACGCCTGGATTCCCCGCCCTGGCGCATCGACTACCGTTATCCCGATGCGCATCCCGACAGCTTGCCGCAGCGGCTGGACATCTCGCACCCGGAAATCGGACTGCGTCTTTTCGTCGAGGAATGGCAAACGCCATGAACTGGCACAGCGACTGGCCGGCACCGGCCAAACTCAATCTCTTCCTGCACGTCGTTGGCCGCCGCCCGGATGGCTATCACCTGCTGCAAACCGTTTTCCGCTTCATCGATTGCGCCGATTTCTTGCGCTTCACGCCGCGCGACGACGGGCAAATCGTTCTCTCCACCCCGACGCCGGGCGTGGCGCCGGACGACGATCTCACCGTGCGCGCCGCCCGCCTGCTGCAGGCGCATACCGGCTGCCGGCAAGGTGCCGGCATCGCGCTGACGAAAAACCTGCCCATGGGCGGCGGTCTGGGGGGCGGCTCGTCGGACGCCGCAACCGTGCTGCTGGCGCTCAATCATTTGTGGCAAACCGGCATGGCGCGAACCGAACTGGAACATCTCGGGCTGCAGCTGGGTGCCGACGTCCCCGTTTTCGTGCATGGCCGCAACTGCTTTGCCGAGGGGGTCGGCGAGCGTTTCATCGACCTGGATTTGCCACAGACCACGTATCTGATCCTGCATCCCGACGCCCATGTGCCTACCGCCGCCATTTTCGGGGCCGCAACGCTGCGCCGCGACACGCCCGCACTCGCCCCTGTCCTCTGGCAACCCGGTGTTGGCCATAACGATCTGGAACCGGTTGCCTGCGCGGCTTTTCCCCCCGTTGCCGCCGCCCTGGAATGGCTGCGCGGCTTTGCGCCCAAAGCGCTGATGACCGGCTCCGGCGCCTGTGTTTTTGCCGCTTTTGCCGATCCGGATGAAGCGCAAGCAGTGCTCGACCAGCGTCCCTCGGGCTGGCGTGGCTGGCTGGCACGGGGGCTTGTGCAACATCCGCTGGCGGAAATCGGCTGAAAAATCGCCCGAGGCTGGATTTTCCAAAAACTTTCCCGTATGATTCGCGGCTCGTTCGATTGCGGACATGCAAGAACGGCCCGCAGGGGAGTCGCCAAGTTGGTCAAGGCACCGGATTTTGATTCCGGCATTCGAAGGTTCGAATCCTTCCTCCTCTGCCAGTTTTCCTTTGGGCAGGTCGGCGACCTGCCCTTTTTCGTTGAATTTCGTTGAATAGCACCGGGCAAATCGCCACGCGCGGTTTCCCGCCGGGATACGCACTATGGCCTACAACAGCCTGATGGTTTTTGCCGGTAACGCCAATCAAAAACTGGCCTCCGACGTTGCGAAACGGCTCAACGTCGACCTCGGTCGTGCCGATGTGGGCCGGTTTTCCGATGGCGAGGTCAGCGTCGAATTGCAGGAGCACGTGCGCGGGCGCGACATTTTCGTCCTGCAATCCACCTGCGCGCCGACCAACGACAACCTGATGGAACTCCTGGTCATGGTCGATGCGCTCAAGCGCGCTTCCGCCGGCCGCGTCACCGCCACCATTCCCTACTTCGGCTACGCCCGGCAAGACCGCCGCTCGCGCTCCTCGCGGGTGCCGATCGCCGCCAAGCTGGTTGCCAACATGCTCGCCGCCTCCGGCGTCGACCGCGTGCTGACGATGGATCTGCACGCCGAACAGATTCAGGGTTTCTTCGACATTCCGGTCGACAACATCTACGCCCTGCCCATCCTGCTGCAAGACCTCAAGCAGCAGAATTACGAAAATCCCATGGTCGTTTCTCCCGACCACGGCGGCGTGGTGCGCGCCCGCTCGCTCGCCAAGCGCCTGGAATGCGATCTGGCGATCATCGACAAGCGCCGGCCCAAGGCCAACGTCGCGGAAGTGATGAACATCATCGGCGACGTCAAGGGCCGCTCCTGCATCCTGATGGACGACATGGTAGATACCGCCGGCACCCTGTGCAAAGCCGCCACGGCGCTGAAAGCCAACGGTGCCAGCCAGGTCGTCGCCTACTGCACCCACCCGGTTCTGTCCGGCCCGGCGATCGAGCGCGTGAACACTTCCGATCTCGACGCCCTGGTCGTCACCGACACCATCCCGCTGCGCCCGGACGCCGAAGCCTGCCCGCGCATCCGCCAGCTTTCCGTGGCCGAAATCCTGGCCGAAACCATCCGTCGCATCAGCAACGAAGATTCGGTTTCCTCGCTGTTCATCGACTAAGTTTTTTTCAACCTTCCCGTTCTGGTCGCGGTACGGGAAATTTTCTGGAGTAGTTCCATGCAATTTGAAGTCATCGCTTCTGCACGCAGCGTTCAGGGTTCGGGTGCGAGCCGCCGCCTGCGCCGTGCCGGTACCGTCCCGGGCATCGTTTATGGTGGCGAAGCCGCCCCGCTGGCCATCGAAACCAACCACAACGATCTCCTCCTCAAGCTGAAGAAGGAAGCCTTCCATTCTTCCATCATCAATCTGGTGGTCGACGGCAAGAAAGAGCAGGTTCTCCTGCGCGATTTCCAGAAACACGCCTACAAGCCGCTGGTGCTGCACATCGATTTCCAGCGTGTCGATGCCAAGCACGAACTGCACATCAAGGTGCCGCTGCACTTCGTCAATGAAGACTCGGCGCCGGGTGTCAAGCTGGGCGGCGGTCTGGTGAACCACACCCTGACCGAAATCGAAGTCACCTGTCTGGCCAAGAACCTGCCGGAATTCATCGAAGTGGACGTCGGCGGCCTCACGGTCGGCGAAAACATCCACGCTTCGCAACTGAAGCTGCCCAAGGGCGTGAGCCTGCCCAAGCACGGCGACGAAGACCCGGTGGTCGTCAGCATCGTCGGCAAGGGTGGCGCACAAGCGGCGGAAGAAACCGAAGCCGCTGCCGAATAAGCACGCTGCCCGCCGCATGACTGGCCGCCGCAGGCAACCGCCCCGGCGGCCTTTTCGCAGATTCTGCCCGCAAATATATCCACCTATGCGCCCGCGTCCATGACAGCACCCCGCCTCATCGTCGGCCTCGGCAACCCCGGCCCGGAATATGCCGATACCCGGCACAACGTCGGCTTCTGGTACGTCGACCGGCTGGCGGCGCAGTTGAAAACCAGCCTCGCCCCGCAGGCCAAGTTCTTCGGCTTGGCCGCGCGCGCGGGCGAATTCTGGCTGCTGCAGCCGACCACCTTCATGAACCGCTCCGGTCAGGCGGTGGCGGCGCTCGCCAATTTCTACAAGATCGCCCCGGCAGAAATCCTCGTCATCCACGATGAACTCGATCTCCCGCCCGGCGGTATCCGCCTCAAACAGGGCGGCGGCAACGGCGGCCACAACGGGCTGAAAGACATCCAGGCCAGGCTCGGCAGCGCCGATTTCTGGCGGTTGCGCCTGGGCATCGGCCACCCGCGCACCCTCAATCTGACGCAGCAGGTTGTCGATTTTGTCCTGCACCCTCCGCGCAAAGACGAACTTCCCGATATTGAGCACGCCCTGAGCCGCAGCCTCGCCGCCTGGCCCCTGATCGCGGCAGGGGATTACGCCAGCGCCCAGAAGGAGCTGCATTCCGCGAAACGTGAAATGTGAGCCGTGGATTTCCTGCGCACGTTTCACCTTTCATCTTTCACATTTCACCAAGGAATTCCCCATGTCCCTCCAATGCGGCATCGTCGGCCTGCCCAACGTCGGCAAATCCACGCTCTTCAACGCCCTGACCAAAGCTGGCATCGAAGCGGCGAACTACCCCTTCTGCACCATCGAGCCTAACGTCGGCATCGTCGAAGTCCCCGACCCGCGTCTGGCGCAGCTTTCCGAAATCGTCAAACCGCAGAAGATCCAGCCCGCCATCGTCGAGTTCGTCGACATCGCCGGCCTGGTCGCCGGGGCTTCCAAGGGCGAAGGGCTGGGCAACCAGTTTCTCGCCAACATCCGCGAGACCGACGCCATCGTGCACGTCGTTCGCTGTTTTGAAGACCCCAACGTGGTGCACGTTTCCGGCAGCGTCGATCCCATCCGCGACATCGAAGTGATCGACACCGAACTGGCGCTCGCCGACATGGCCACCGTCGAAAAAGCGCTAAACCGCTACAAAAAACCCGCCAACGCCGGCGATAAGGAAGCCAAAATCCTGGTTTCCGTGCTGGAAAAATGCATGGCGCAGCTCGACAAGGGCAAACCCGTGCGCGCCCTCGAGCTCTCCAAGGAAGAACACGCCAACCTCAAGCCCTTCTGCCTCATCACCGCCAAGCCGGTGCTCTACGCTGCCAACGTTGCCGACAACGGTTTCCAGAACAACCCGCTGCTTGCCGCCGTGGAACAGCACGCCGCCGCCGAAGGCGCCGAAGTCGTCGCCCTGTGCGCCAACATCGAAGCCGAAATCGCCGATCTCGACGACGCCGACAAAGCCGAATTCCTCGCCGACATGGGCCTCGCCGAACCCGGCCTCGACCGCCTCATCCGCGCCGGCTACAAGCTGCTCGGCCTGCAAACCTACTTCACCGCCGGCGTCAAGGAAGTCCGTGCCTGGACCATCCACGCCGGCGACACCGCCCCCCAAGCCGCCGGCGTCATCCACACCGACTTCGAACGCGGCTTCATCCGCGCCCAGACCATCGCCTTCGCCGATTTCATCCAGTACAAGGGCGAGCAGGGGGCCAAGGAGGCCGGGAAGATGCGGGCGGAGGGGAAGGACTATGTGGTCAGGGATGGGGATGTTTTGAATTTCTTGTTCAACGTCTGAGCCCCGTCTTGTTTTGCAGCCTCCCTACTTCGCATACCCCCAGCCCTTCAGCCGGCTGTAAGCGTATTCTGCCGCCTTGCCCTGGCGCTGTTTGTTGAGGTAGCCGGCGTATTGTTGTGCCGCTTCCTGGCGTTTGCCCATGCCTTCGAGGGCGACGCCCTTGAGGAAACCGACGCCGGCATCGCCGGGGAGCATGCGGTCGTATTGATCTAGGCTGGCGTAGGCGGCGGCCGGGTCTTTCAAGCCGAGGGCCAGGGCGCCGGCGAGTTTGTGGGCTTGTGCTTCCTGCGGGTAAATCTGTTTGGCGGTGTTGGCGTAGGCCAGGGCATCGCGGGATTTGCCTTGGGCTTCCAGGCATTGGCCCATCAGCACGTTGCTGGCGTAGTCGCGCGGGGTTTTCTGCAGGGCGCTGCGGAATTGTCCCTCAGCCTTGTCGTAAGCCTTGCTGGCCATGGCGGTTTCGCCGTTCTGGCAGGCTTCGATAGTGGGTTTGATGCGGCGCAGGCTGGCGGTGCTGTCCATGAAGCGCTGGCGACCGGGGTCGCGGTTGAGGCTGGCAGCGTATTGCGTGCTGGCGAGCTTCTGCGCGGTGTCTCGGCGTTCGACGCTCATCGGATGGGTGGAGAACATGGTTTGCAGCATGCCTGGCTGCTCCTTTTGTTCGCGCACGAGCAGTTCGTGCAGGCGGGTCATGCCGCTGGCCGGGTAGCCGGCGCGCACCATGTATTCCTGGCCGAGCGCATCGGCCTCGCGTTCGTTGTCGCGGGAATAGCTCGATAACAGCAGGCTTTCCCCCAGTTGCCCGCCGATGGCGGCCAGCGCGCCCCATTCGCTGCTCGATGCGGCGATGCCGACGCCGGCCATGGCGGCGGAGGCGATCATCGATTGCCCTTGGCGTTGCGCGGCGTGGCGGGCGTTGACGTGGCCCATTTCGTGGCCGAGCAGCGCTGCCAGTTCGGCTTCGTCCTGCAAATCGACCAGGATGCCGCGCGTCACGCCCATGGCGCCGCCGGGGAAGGTGTAGGCATTGACGTAGTTGGCGTTGAGCACGCGATAGGAATAAGGCATGTTCGGGCGATGCGTGAGTTTGTCCATGCGCTGGCCGATGCTGTTCACGTAATTGTTGACCTGGGCATCCTGAATCGGCCCGAGATCGGTGGAAAACTGCTGCGGCGCGACTTCCTGGTCGACGGCCCTTTCCTGCGCCTCGCTCATGCCGACCAGAATGGATTTGCCGCCGACCGGCGATTGCGCGCAGCCGGACAGGGCGGAGGCACCGAAAAACCACAGCACGTCACGGCGGGTCAGGCGCTGGCTGGCCAGGCGCTGGGCAAGTTGGTCGTTGGCGGGCATGGGGCATCCTTTCGCGAGATGGGATATATCTGCGAATTCTGGCATGTGCTGCAGTGAGGTCAAGCTGCAATAGGTAAAGGGAAAGTGAAGCGCATGAAAAAAGGGCAGCTTGCGCTGCCCTTGTGCGAATCGAAACGTCGTCCCGACTTACTTTTCTTCTCCGCTGACGAAGAAGGAGATGAGGTAGACGATGAGCCCGACGAGGAACATGACGCCGGCCCACTCGCGCATCCAGTAGAAGAGCATGACCT
>URNG01000082.1 GCA_900549295.1 uncultured Rhodocyclaceae bacterium | reverse complement strand
CCTGGTTGCTCTGATGCGGGCGCGGCCGGCGCGCCGAGTGCCGCCGCCGGCAGGTCGCCGCAGAATACCGGCGCGCCGCGCATGGCCGGGTAGGCGGGCTTGACCACCAGTTCGCGCAGGTGCGTCAGCGCGTAGGCGCAGGCGGCTTCCTCGCCGCACCACCAGGTCGCCACCGAGGGCATTTTCAGCTTCTGCCCGAGCAGGTGCTCGGCCAGCGCCGGCAGATAACCGAGCAAGGCGCCGGTTTCCAGGATGCCGCTGCCGAGCGCGTTCGCCACCGTCACGCTGCCGGCGCGCACCGCCGCCACCAGGCCGGCCACGCCGAGCGCCGAATCGTCGCGCAGTTCGAGCGGATCGCACCAGATGTCGTCCACCCGGCGCAGGATCACATGCACCCGACGCAGGCCGTCCAGTGTCCGCAGAAAGACCTGCTCGTCGCGCACGGTCAGATCCTGGCCTTCGACCAGCGGAAAACCCATCTCGCGGGCGAGGAAGGCGTGCTCGAAGTAGGTTTCGTTGTACGGCCCCGGCGTCAGCACCACGATCAGCGGCGCTTCGTTGTCTTGCAAATCGGCGCTGCCCGGCGCCAGCCCGGCGAGGCTGGCGCGGAAATCCTCGAAGAAGGGGGCCAATGGCTGCGCGTTGGCGGCGCGATAAAGCTCCGGCAGCACCCGCGCCACCACGCTGCGGTTCTCCAGCGCATAACCCGCGCCGGACGGCGCCTGGGTGCGGTCGGCCACCACCCACCAGCGGCCATCGGGCGAACGCGCCAGATCGACCGCGTACAGGTGCAGGAACAGATCGCGCGGCGGCTTCGCGCCCACCAGCGGGCGCAGGAAGCCGCTGTGGCCGTAGATCAGCGCGGGCGGGATCAGCCCTTGCTGCAACAGCGTCTGCTCGCCGTAGAGATCGGCGAGGATCAGGTTGAGCAGCGTGGCGCGCTGGATCATCGCGGCCTCGATCTGCGCCCATTCCGCCGTCGGCAGGATGTAGGGCAGCAGGTCGAGATCCCACGGCCGCTCGAAGCCGCGCGGGTCGGCATAGACGTTGTAGGTGATGCCGTTCTCGTGCACCAGCCGACGCAGCGACTCGCGCCGCGCCTGAATCTCCGCCCTTGGCAGCGCCACCAGTTGCTGGAAGAAATCGCGCCAGTGCGGCCGCACCGCCACCACGTTGCCGATGCGCTGGCAGAGTTCGTCGTAACGGTCGGGCCGCGCGGCGTAGCGGGCGAGCAGTTCGGGCGGGCTTTGCGGCTGAACCTGCATGGCGTCCTCAGCCCCGGCGGCGCAGATCGGGCGAGCCGTCCGTCTGCGAACAGGCATGGATCGGCGCGCGGCAGTGCGGGACAGGGCGCAGCCGCACCGCCTGCGGCGACAGCGCCGCTGGCCGGTCGCAGCGGTAACGGGTGGCAGGGTTGAGCCTGACGTGAATGGACATGAGCACCTCGCGGAAAATGAACGCCCCGGCACTCCATAGCAAGAACCATGCACGCTCCTCAGGCACGCTACGGTACGCCTCTGCGCCATGCTCCGGCCCCGTACGCGCACCGGCAGCGGGCGTCGGGCACCATGACGGTGCAGGCCAGGGCGGCGCACAGAAGCCGCCTCCGCGACAGGCACTATCCGCACCTGGGATCGCATCCTCGATACGGATGACACATGCAGGGCGCGCTGGAGCCGTGCCAGGTCTGGCAAGTCAGGCGGAGCGCGAGCGATTGATTGCAACCTGACGGAGCAGGCAGGCGTTTGCGCGCGCTTCCGGCGGTGTGCTCGGCGCAGGACCGGTGCGTTCGAGGCCGTTCCGGGCAGAGGGGGGCGCTGTCATCTGCCTGTAACAAAGCGCCCCTAGAGTGGCACCTGTTCATTCAACAACCAAGGAGCAGAAATGCTGCAAGCGCGTGTTTTTCGTAATGGTTTTCTGGCGGTGACGCTGGCTTTTGGCGCGGCTGCCCAGGCAGCGGACATCACTGGAGCGGGGGCTTCCTTTCCGGCGCCGGTTTATGCCAAGTGGGCGGATGCCTATCAAAAGGCGACGGGCAACAAGGTGAATTACCAGTCGATCGGTTCCGGCGGCGGCATCAAGCAGATCAACGCCAAGACGGTGGATTTCGGGGCGTCCGACATGCCGTTGAAGCAGGAAGTGCTGGACAAGGATGGCCTCGTTCAGTTTCCGACGGTGATCGGTGGCGTGGTGCCGGTCGTCAATGTGGTGGGGATCAAGCCGGGCGATCTGCGCCTGACCGGCGAAGTCATCGCCGACATCTATCTGGGCAAGATCAGCAAGTGGAACGACAAGGCGATTGCCGAGCTGAATCCGAATGCCAAGCTGCCGTCCGACGACATCGCCGTGGTGCGCCGGGCCGATGGTTCGGGCACCACCTTCATCTTCACGAACTATCTGTCCAAGATCAGCGCCGACTGGAAGAGCAAGGTGGGCGAAGGTACGGCCGTGCAGTGGCCGACCGGCATGGGCGGCAAGGGCAATGAGGGTGTGGCTGCCTTCTTGCAGCGCATCCCGAATTCGATTGGCTATGTCGAATATGCCTACGCCAAGCAGAACAATCTGGCCTGGGCCTGGCTGAAGAATCCGGCCGGCGAATTCGTCCGCCCGGCTGACGAAAACTTCAAGGCCGCTGCTGCCGGGGCCGATTGGAGCAAATCCTCCTTTGGCGAAATCCTCACGGCACAGGCCGGCAAGAGCGCCTGGCCGATCAGCGGCGCGACCTTCATCCTGATGCACAAGGTGCAGGACAAGCCGGCGCAGGCTGCCGAAGTGCTGAAGTTCTTCGAGTGGTCGTACAAGAACGGGGCCAAGCTGGCTGCAGATCTCGACTACGTGCCGCTGCCGGATAACCTGGTGCAGCAGGTCACGGCTTCCTGGGGCGGCATCAAGGACGCTTCCGGCAAGGCCGTCAAGTAAGCGGTGAGATAATCGGAACCGCAATGGGTGCAGACGCCTCCGGTTGCACAACCGGAGGCGCTTGCCTTGCAGCGGCAGCGTGCCGGGATGCGCCCCAAACTCAATGCCACGTAACGTTCAATGCCACGCAACGTCAATCGAAACGGATAACCGTCATGAGTCAAATAGAAGCCAAGGGTAAATTGGCTGATCTCCTGTTTTTCAATCTGACGCGCACCGTCGCCTTCATCACGCTGGCCCTTCTGGGCGGGATCGTGATTTCGCTGACCTGGAGCGCCTGGCCGTCGATCGAGAAATTCGGCCTCGGCTTTCTGACCAGTTCCGCCTGGAACCCGCCGGCCGACGATTTCGGCGCGCTGGTGCCCATCTACGGCACCATCGTGACCTCGATCATCGCCCTGGCCATCGCCCTGCCGATCAGTTTCGGCATCGCCCTCTTTCTGACCGAAATGGCCCCGACCTGGCTGCGCCGCCCGCTCGGCATCGCCATTGAATTGCTGGCGGGGATTCCCAGCATCGTGTACGGGATCTGGGGTTTACTCGTCTTTGCGCCTTTCTTCGGCCAGCACGTGCAACCCCTCATTGCCAGGACGCTGGGCCAACTGCCGCTGGTGGGCAGCCTGTTTTCCGGCCCTTCGCTCGGCATCGGCATTCTGGCCGCCGGCATCATTCTGGCGATCATGATTATCCCCTTCATCGCTTCGGTCATGCGCGATGTGTTCGAACTGGTGCCGGCCATGCTCAAGGAATCCTGCTACGGCCTGGGGGGGACCACCTGGGAAACCGTCAGCAAGGTGGTGCTGCCCTATACGCGGGTCGGCGTGATCGGCGGCGTCATGCTCGGCCTGGGCCGTGCGCTGGGCGAGACGATGGCGGTGACTTTCGTCATCGGCAATGCCAGCCTGCTGGGCAATTTCTCGCTCTTCATGCCCGGCAACAGCATCACCTCGGCGCTGGCCAACGAATTCGCCGAAGCCACGCCGGGTTTGTACACGGCAGCCCTGGTCGAACTCGGCCTGATCCTTTTCTTCATCACCTTCGTCGTGCTCTCCCTGTCCAAACTGCTGCTCCTGTCCCTGGAAAAGCAGAGTGGCGGCAGCGCGCGCTGAGGAGCCGGTCATGAATCTGAAAACCCGTCGCAAAGCCACCAACGTCATCGCGCTGGGCCTGTCGCTGGGGGCCATGGCCTTTGGCCTGTTCTGGCTGATCTGGATACTCTGGATGGTCTTTGAACAGGGCATAGGCGCCCTGAGCTTCGATCTCTTGGTGCACGACACGCCCGCCCCGGGTAATGCCGGGGGCTTGCGCAACGCGATCTTCGGCAGCGCGATCATGGTCGGTCTGGCCATGCTGATGGCGACGCCGGTCGCCATCCTGGCCGGCATCTATCTCGCCGAATATGGCCGGCGCACCTTGCTGGGGCAGGTAACGCGCTTTGTCAATGACATCCTGCTCTCGGCGCCATCCATTGTCATCGGCCTCTTCGTGTATGCCATCTACGTCGCCCAGGTCGGCAAGTTTTCCGGCCTGTCCGGCGCGCTGGCGCTCGCCCTGCTCGTCATTCCGGTGGTGGTGCGCACCACCGAGGACATGCTGATCCTGGTGCCCAATACCCTGCGCGAAGCCGCGTTTGCACTGGGTGCCCCGAAGTGGCGGGTGATCCTCATGGTCACTTTGCGCTCGGCCAAAACCGGCGTCATTACCGGCATCCTGCTCGCGCTGGCGCGCATTTCCGGCGAAACCGCGCCGCTGCTCTTTACCGCGCTCTCCAATCAGTTCTGGAGCACCGACTTGTCCGAACCCATGGCCAACCTGCCGGTGACCATCTTCAAGTATGCGATGAGCCCCTTCGCCGACTGGCAGCAGCTCGCCTGGGCGGGCGTGTTCATCATCACGATGGGCGTGCTCTTCCTCAACATCCTGGCGCGCGTCGTTTTCCGCCAGCCGTCGGCCAATCACTGAATCATCGATCGATGCACCGATCAACACTTAGGGAACCCAAGACAATGCCTGTCGAACCTTCCGTCCACAATCAGACCTCTGAAATCCGCATCCGCAATCTCAATTTCTACTACGGCAAAGCCATTGCGCTGAAGAACATCAACCTCGATATCTACAAGGGCAAGGTCACCGCCTTCATCGGCCCATCGGGCTGCGGCAAATCGACCTTGCTGCGCGCGATCAACCGCATGTACGACCTCTACCCCGGCCAGTACGCCGAGGGCGAATTGCTCGTCGGCGGCAAGAACATCCTGGACAAAGGCGTCGATACCATCGAGCTGCGCGCCAAGGTCGGCATGGTGTTCCAGAAACCGACGCCGTTTCCGATGTCCATCTACGAAAACATCGCCTTCGGCGTGCGCATGCACGAGAAACTGACGCGCAACGAGATGGATGACCGCATCGAGTGGGCGCTGACCAAGGCGGCCTTGTGGAACGAAGTCAAGGACAAGCTGAACAAACCCGGTACCGGCTTGTCCGGCGGCCAGCAGCAGCGGCTGTGCATCGCGCGCGGGGTGGCGGTGAAACCGCAGGTGCTGCTGCTCGATGAACCGACTTCGGCGCTGGACCCGATTTCGACCATGCGTATCGAAGACCTGATCCACGAACTCAAGCGCGAATTCACCATCGCCATCGTCACCCACAACATGCAGCAGGCGGCGCGGGTGTCGGATTACACGGCTTACATGTACCTCGGTGAGCTGATCGAATTCGGTAAAACGGATGAGTTGTTCATCAAACCGCAGGACAAGCGCACTGAAGACTACATTACCGGCCGCGTCGGCTGATCGGAGAAACGAAATGAATGAAATCCTGCACGTGTCGAGCCAGTTCGACGAGGACCTGAGCCGCTTGCGCACCCACGTGCTGCAAATGGGCGGGCTGGTCGAAAACCAGGTATCGGCGGTGATCGAAGCCTATAGCAGTGGCGATCCGGCGGGTGTTGGTCAGATTCTGGAAACCGACCGCAAGATCAACGCCCTGGAAAAAACCATCGACGACGATTGCGCCCAGATCATCGCCCGCCGCCAGCCTACCGCTTCCGATCTGCGCCTGGTCTTTGGCGTGACCAAGATCGTCACCGATCTGGAACGGGCCGGCGATGAAGCCAAGAAAATCGCCAAGGGTGTGCGTCGCATGCACGCCGAGGGCCAGGATCAGCGCCGTCTTGCGGTGGGCGTGCGCCACATTGCCGAAGCGGCCCTGAGCATGACGCGCCAGGCGCTGGACGCCTTCGCCCGGCTCGACGCGCCGCTGGCGATGAGCGTGATCCGCGCCGACGATGCGGTCGATGTCGAGTTCAAGGCCGTGATCCGGCAACTCATCACGCACATGATGGAAGACCCGCGCACCATTACCCAGGCGCTGGAAGTCATGACCATCGCGCGCGCCGTCGAGCGCATCGGCGACCACGCCAAGAATGTTTCCGAACTGGTGGTCTATATCGCCGAAGGGCGGGACATCCGCCATGCCAAGTCGGTGGCGGCGGGCGCAGGGAACGGAGGTGAGCCGTGACCGCTGTCGTTTTAGTCGTGGAAGACGAACCGGCCATTCTCGAACTCATCGTCATCAACTTGAAACACGCCGGGTTTCAAGCCGTGCGGGCGCAGAGTGCGGAAGAAGCGGAAGCGGCGATCCGCGCCACCCTGCCCGATCTGGTGCTGCTGGACTGGATGCTGCCCGGGCGCTCCGGCGTCACGCTGGCGCGGCAGTTGCGCAGCGAGGAACGCACCCGGCTGCTGCCCATCATCATGCTGACGGCGCGCGGCCACGAGGACGACAAGATCGAGGGGTTGGATGCCGGCGCGGACGATTACGTGACCAAACCGTTCTCGCCCAAGGAATTGATCGCCCGCGTGCGCGCCGTGCTGCGCCGACGCGCGCCGCATCTGGCGGCGGAAGAGGTGGAGGTCGGCTCGCTGCGCCTGAATCCGGTCACGCACCGGGCCGAAGCGGCCGGCGTGCCGCTGGAACTGGGGCCGACGGAATTCCGCCTGCTGTTCTTCTTCATGACCCACCCCGAGCGCGTGTTTTCGCGCGCGCAAATGCTCGATGAAGTCTGGGGCGACCATGTGTTCATCGAAGAGCGCACGGTGGACGTGCACATCCGCCGCCTGCGCGCCGCGCTCGAAGCTTCCGGCGAAGATGCGCGGGTGGAGACGGTGCGCGGCACCGGCTATCGCTTCCGGGGTCAGTGAGGCGATGGCCGTTTTTCGTCACACCGCGCCGTGGCTCGTTTCCTTCGTGCTTGCGGCCTGGCTGCTGGGCCATTGGAGCGAGGCCTGGATAGGCTGGGCGCTGCTCGTTTTCGCGCTGGGCGCGATGCTCGTCTCGCAGTTGCGCCCCCTGGCGCGGCTGGAAGCCTGGTCACGTGCCCCCTTTGCCGACCCGGATCTGACCGGCCCGGGCACCTGGGACGGCATCTTCCGCCGTCTGTACCGGCGCGAGAAGGACATGGCGCAGCAGATCGGCGAACGCGACCAGGAAATCGCGCTCCTGATCGCCGCCAACCAGGCCTTGATCGACGGCGTGATCCTGCTCGATGCGCAGGATCAGATCGTTTTCTGCAACAGCACCGCCGAAGAACAACTGGGGCTGTGCCTGGCAACCGACCGGGGTTTGCCCGTCGTCAATCTGGTGCGCTTGCCCGAATTCATGGCCTACCTTGCCGCCGGGGTGTTTTCGACGCCGCTCGAATTGCACCTGGAGCGCGGACAGACGCGCACCCTGGCGATACACATCCTGCCTTACGCCGGCGCGCGCCGCCTGATGCAGGTGCGCGACGTGACTCAGGCCAATCGCCTGGAACGCATGCGGCGCGATTTCGTCGCCAATGTCTCGCATGAATTGCGCACGCCGCTCACGGTCTTGAGCGGTTTCCTGGAAACGCTGCAGGACATCGAATTCGCGCCCGAGGAGCGCGCCCGCTACCTGGGGCTGATGGCCGAGCAGGCCAATCGGATGGGCAGCATCGTGCAGGATCTGCTGACCTTGTCGGCGATCGAATCCGCGCCGCCGCCGAGTTCGCAGGCCGTTGATATGGCGCATATGCTGGAGCGTCTGCAGCGCGACGCGCAGGCGCTTTCGGGCGGGCGGCACGCAATCGAGATCGAATGCAGCGGGCAGGGCAATCTCTACGGTGCCGAGAACGAACTCATCAGCGCTTTTGCCAACCTCGTCGCCAACGCCGTGCGCTATACCCCGGCGGGCGGGCGGATCGTCCTGGAATGGCGGGTGGATGCTGCGGGGGCCGAATTCGCCGTGCGCGATACCGGCCCCGGCATCGCCGCCGAACATCTTTCACGCCTGACCGAGCGCTTTTACCGCGTCGACCGCAGCCGTTCCCGCGACGCCGGCGGTACCGGGCTGGGGCTGGCCATCGTCAAACACGCCCTCAGCCGCCACCAGGCCCGCCTCTCCATCACCAGCGAACCCGGCCAGGGCAGCCGCTTCGCCGCGGTTTTCCCCCGCGCCAGGGTCGATCAGCCCAGTTTTTCCAGGTAGTGCAGGCGCTGCAGCATCTTTTCCCGCCAGCGCGGGGCGATGCCCGGCGTTTCAGCGAGGGCGGCGAATTCGGCGAGCGGCGGGCGGTGCTGCTGCCACAGGACCAGCGCGGCGTGCAGGGTGGGGGCTTGCAGCGCCGGCGTGACGAGCGTGAGCGAATCGCCCGGGCGGACTTCGCCGCTTTGCAGGACGCGCCAGTACCAGCCGGTGATCCGGTGTTCTTCGATGAACTGCGCCATGCCGTCGGCGGCAAAGCGCTCGTCGATCTTCCAGCAGGGGCTGCGCGGCTGGCAGACCTGGATTTGCGCGCGGCCCAGCTGCCAGACGTCGCCGATCCGGACGTCGCGTTCGTCCAGATCCCCGGTCGATAGATTTTCCCCGAGCGAGCCCGGCACGAGCTGCGCGGCGGCTTCGGGAAAACGCGCTGCGAGCGTGGCGTAGTGGCGGGCGGGGTAGAGATGCACGGCTTTTTCCGGCCCGCCGTGGACGCGCAGGTCGGCCTGTTGGTCGCCGGCGAAACCTTCCGTGCCGAGCAGGACGGGAGCGCGCAGCGGTGATTTGTACATGCCGGTGGGCCGTCCGGATGCCGGGAGCGCTCGGATGCCGCCGATAAAGATCTGGAGCCGGGTGTGGTCTGGCGTCATGTTTCAGTTTCCTTGCGGCGCGTGGTTTTCGTTGTTGTCGTCTGTGCTTGCAGCGTGCGCGCCGTTTTCGCCATTGTCACCGTTCCCAGCCGGGACCGGGGTGAGGATGCCGAGGACGGCAGCGGCTTTGTAGGCCTGTTTGAGCAGGCGGCGCAGGGCGCTGAAACCGTTCATCAACTGGTCCATGCGCTCGATGTCGAGCGTGCCGGCGGCGCCAGCCTGCAGCAGGCGGGCTTTGAGGGCCTGATAGTCGGCTTCGAAAGCGTGCAGAAGATTGCCGGCAGGGGGCTGGAAATCGTTGTGGGCAGGGTCGAGCTGGCTGAGCAGATTTGCGGCAAGCGCTGCGAGCGCATGGGATTCGCCGGAGAGCGCGGTGTGGGCGAGGCCGCTGATCGCTCCGTGCATGCTGCCCAGTTCGCCGCAGAGTTCGTGGCAGTTGTCGTAATAGCGATGCACGCGCAGCAATTGCGCCATTTCGCCGGCAATGCGCTCGGGCATGGGGCGCTGGTTCACATCATTGACGAAGGCGACGATGGCACGCGCCAAAGTGGGGAAAGGGTCGCTGGTCGGCCAGTTGTGGCTGTCCGGCAGGCAGCGCAGCCGCGCCTGTTCGAGCACGATGTCGCCCAGGCGGGCGATTTCCCGGTGCAGCGCATCCACCGCCAGCGAAGGCGTCTGCGCGACGCTGCGGTCGATGTAGCGGGGTTTGCCGATTTCTTCTTCCTGCGTTCTGAAGCGGCGTTTGAGAAAACGGGCCAGCGGCGGGGCGAGGGGCCACATCAGCGTGACGCCGAGCAGCTTGAACAAGGTGTGGAAGAGGGCGAGGCTGAGCGCCGGTTGCGGGCCGATGCCCAAGGCCTGGCGCAGGGTTTCGATGAAAAAAAGGAGCAGCGGCAGGGTCAGCGTGGCGACCACGCCGGTGACCGCATTGAAGGCGACGTGCGCAATGGCCGCCCGCTTGGCATTGGGGGTGGCGCCGACGAGCACGAACAGGATGCCGATGGCGGTGCCGATGTTGGCGCCGATCACCGCTGCGGCTGCCTCGTTCAGCGGCAGAACACCGGCTTCGGCGAGCGTCAGCACGATCGCCAGCGTGGCGGCGGAGGCTTGCAACAGCACGGTGAGCAGCATGCCGGCCAGCACGAAGGCGATTAGCGACCACAGGCCGTAGCCGGACAGGCGCTGCAAATCCAGATGCTCGGTGCTGCTGGCAAACCCCTGTTGCAGGAAACCGATGCCGAGAAAGAGCAGCCCCAGTCCGGCGAGCGCGCTGCCCGCCGCGCCGCGCCGGGTTTCCGCGCCGGAGAGATTGAGCAGAACGCCGACGCCGATCACCGGCAGGGCAGCGGCTTCCAGCTTGAATTTGAAGCCGATCAGCGCGATCAGCCAACTGGTGACGGTGCTGCCCAGGTTGGCGCCGAAAATCACCCACAGCGACTGCCCCAGCGGCAGCAGCCCGGCATTGACGAAGCCGATGGTGGCGACCGTGGTGGCGGTCGAGGACTGCATCAGGGCGGTGGCGACGCTGCCGAACAGCAGGCCGCGCAGGCGTCCGTTGGTCCAGTCGCGCAGGCGGCGGGTGAGCGCCGGGCCGAGCGACAGCTTCAGGCCGCCGCTCATCATCGTCATGCCGAGGAGGAAAAGGCCCACACCGCCGAGCAGTGCCGCCAGGTTGATTTCAGCCATGCGGGTTCAGAAGGAGTTTGGCCTAGCTTGGCGGCGGCGGGCGCTGCCGTCAAGCGGATTGTTACGGTTTTGTTTCAGCCAGCATGGCGAGCGCCACGGCTTCCGCCGCCTTGATGCCATCGACCCCCGCCGACAGGATGCCGCCGGCGTAACCCGCGCCTTCCCCGGCAGGGTAGAGGCCGCGCGTGTTGATGCTCTGGAAATCCTCGCCGCGCTTGATGCGGATCGGCGAGGAGGTGCGCGTCTCCACCCCGGTGAGCAGCGCGTCGGCCTGGGCGAATCCCCTGATCTGCCGCTCGAAGGCGGGAATCGCCTCGCGTAGTGCGGCGCTGACGTAATCCGGCAGGCAGGCGGCGAGATCGGCCATGCGGACACCCGGCTGGTAGGAAGGCTCGACCGAACCTAGTGCCGTCGAGGCGCGGCCTGCCAGAAAATCGCCGACGCGCTGCGCCGGGGCGTCGTAGTTTTCACCACCCGCCTGAAAGGCCAGCCGCTCCCACTGGCGCTGAAATTCGACGCCCGCCAGCGGGTTTTTACGGTAATCGCCGGGAAAATCCTCCGGGCGGATCTCCACCACCAGCGCCGAGTTCGCATTGCGCTCGGCGCGCGAATACTGGCTCATGCCGTTGGTGACCACCTGCCCCGGCTCGGACGCCGCCGCCACCACCTGGCCGCCCGGACACATGCAGAAGCTGTATACGGCGCGACCGTTGGCGGCGTGATGCACTAGCTTGTAATCCGCCGCCCCCAGGCGCGGATGACCGGCGCTGGGGCCGAAGCGGGCCTGATCGATGAGTTGCTGCGGATGTTCGATGCGCACGCCGATGGCGAAGGGCTTGGCTTCGATATAGACGCCGTCCGCGTGTAGTGCAGCGAAGGTGTCGCGGGCGCTGTGGCCGACGGCCAGGACGACGTGGCGGCTGGCAATGCATTCGCCATCGGCCAGTTCGACGCCGGTCACGGCTCCATTTTCCCTGCGCAGGCGCTCGACCCGGCTGGAAAAGCGAATCTCGCCGCCCAGCGCCTGAATGCTGGCACGCATGTGCTCGACCATCTTGACCAGCCGGAAGGTGCCGATGTGCGGTTTGCTCAGATAAAGGATTTCCTCCGGCGCACCGGCAGCCACGAATTCTTCCATCACCTTGCGCCCGAGGTGGCGCGGGTCCTTGATCTGGCTGTAGAGCTTGCCGTCGGAAAAAGTGCCGGCGCCGCCTTCGCCGAACTGGACGTTGGATTCCGGGTTCAGCGCCTGCTTGCGCCACAGCCCCCAGGTATCCTGCGTGCGCTCGCGCACCGCCTTGCCACGCTCCAGAATGAGCGGGCGAAAGCCCATCTGCGCCAGCACCAGCCCCGCCAGCAGGCCGCAGGGGCCGAAGCCGATGATGACCGGGCGTTCGGCGAGGTCGGCGGGAGCCTGGGCGACGAAGCGATACGCCGTGTCCGGCGCGGCAATGATCCTGGGATCGCCAGCGAGACGTTCGAGCAGCGCCGCCTCGTCGCGCACGCTGAAGTCGATCTGGTAGATCAGCACGATGGCCGACTTTTTGCGCGCGTCGTGGCTGCGCCGGGCGACGCGGAAATCCAGCAGTTCGTCGTCGGTGACACCCAGCCGTTCGCACAAGGCCGGGCGCAGCGCGTCCTCGGCGTGGTCCAGCGGCAGCTTGAGTTCGGTCAGGCGCAGCATGGATTCAGCGCGTCTTGAACGGTTTGTGGCAATCCTGGCAACTGGCATGCACCGCCTCGTACGCGGCCTGGATTTTGGCTTCATCCTGGCTTTTTGCGGCTGCCAGCAGGCCATCGGTGGCGGCGAGGAATTTTTCCTTTTCCTGCGTGAAACGCGCCGTGTCTTCCCACAGTTTGGCGGTGGCCTTGGTCGGCGGGTAATTGGTATCGGGGCCGAAATGCGCCCAGGGCGCGTCGCGCCGCTCGTGCAGGGCGCTGGCCAGACGCAGGAATTTTTCCGGCTCGTAGCGCTTTTCGCGCAGCATGACGCCCATCGGCTCGAACACCTTGATGATGTCCTTGAACGCCTGCTGGCGGGTTTTCACCGGCTGACCGGGACGGGTGTCCTCGACTTCGCCGCAGGCGGCGAGGAGAACGATGAGCGAGCAGGCAAGAGGCAGGGCAAGAGATCGGGCGAAAGGTTGAGAAAAACGGGGCATGGGCTGATCCATGAACGGGACAAACGCGGATTATCCCCAATCTCACCGCCTCTTGCACCTTGCCAACACTCTCCATGCGTTGCGCCCAGGGCAGGCGCATGCAATTCGTTCTCCCTTTGGCAGTTCTGAATCAATCAAAACCGTTCGGGCTGAGCCGGTCGAAGCCCTTGATGTTGCTGGTGATACCCTTCGACAAGCCCAGGGCGAACGGATTTTTCCAGAGCCTCCCTTTCCTCTGGCAGGAGAGGGCCGGGAAGCGGGGGGGTGACCGCACCTTCCTGGCGGCAGCCTGTCCCGATTACGGACTCTGAAAATAATTTATTGCGAAAAACAATATAATCGCGGGCTGATAACCATTCCTGATTACCTGTGCATGCCGCGTGACAGCTTTCCGCTCCAGCCCTCGTTTTCGGCGCGCCTGCCGGCGTGGCGGCTGGCGCTTTCCGGTCTGGCGCTGGCACTGGCACTGGGGTTGGGCGTGCTGGCTTCTGCGCTGGCGGCTGCGCCACAGCCGGAAATCGAGATCGGCAGTTGGTGGGTGTCCGAGGGCGAGGTGGCCAGTCTGGCGGTGATCCGGCGCCATGTCGAAGCCCAGGGCTTGCGTTGGCGGCAGCGCACGGTGGCCGGCAGCGGCACCCGCCGTTACGGCGACGTGCTCCGGCAGTGGGTGGCGCAGGGCCGCGCCCCGGTGGCCTCGCAGGCGATCGGTTACGACATCCGGGATTGGGCGCGCCAGGGCAAGCTGGTGATTCTCGACGATGTGGCGAAGGCAGAGGAGTGGGACGAGGTGGTGCCGCACGGCATCCAGCGTCTGTCGAAATATGAGGGGCATTGGGTGGCCGCGCCGATCAATGCGCATTCCACCAACTGGCTGTGGATCAATCGTGCGCAGTTTTTGCGTCTGGGCCTGTCGGTGCCGGATACCTGGGACGATCTGCTGCGCCTGCTGCGGCGGGGGGCGGCGGCGGGGGCGGGGGGGGGGGGCGAAAAGCCGCCGCAGCGGGTCACGAAGTGGTGATGACCCCGGGGTCGCACTGCTACTTCGACGGCTACCAGGACAACCCCTCGACCGAACCGCAAGCCTTCTCGGGCTACCTGCCGCTGCGCAAGGTCTACTCGTACGATCCGGCTCCGGAGGGGATGCCGGGCCGCGAATGGATCCGGGGCGTGCAGGCCAACCTCTGGACCGAATACATCCCGACCCCCGAGCAGGCCGAATACATGCTCTATCCGCGTCTCTTTGCGCTGGCCGAGGTGGCATGGAGCTGCCCCGGGCAGAAGAATTACGACGACTTCCACCGCCGGGCGCTCGAGCTCACCGAGCGGGTCCGCCGGGCGGGCTATAACGCCTTCGACCTCGCCCACGAAGCGGGTGAACGCCCGGAGTCACTCACCGAGACGGATCATCTGGCCCGCGGCTGCCGGGTCGACTACGCCACTCAATGGCGGGATCAGTATGCGGCCGGCGGAGAGACGGCACTGACCGACGGTCTGCGCGGTTCATGGAGTTACGGTACGCGCTGGCAGGGATTTCTCGATGATATCGACGTGACGATTGATCTTGGCACGACGAAACCGCTGCACGAGATCACGGCGGACTTCATTCAGTGGTTTTCGGCGTGGGTATGGCTTCCGACGCGGGTTGAGATTGCGGTTTCGGACGACGGCCGCGAATTCCGCACGCTG
>URNG01000081.1 GCA_900549295.1 uncultured Rhodocyclaceae bacterium | reverse complement strand
AAGGGCAAGAGGTTTGGGGGGGGGCGGCAGCCGGAGCGGCAGCCGGAGCCGGGGCGGCCTTGCCGGCGCAGACGTCAGCCGGGATCAGGTCTTTGTCGCACTCGCAACCGGCCTTGTCGGCAGCGGCAGCGGCCGGGGTCCAGTAGCCGGTGCGCCAGCACAGGCCAAAACCGGACTTGGCGACGACGTCGCGCTGGTCGATGACGTAAACGCGCTCTTGGGCGACGGCGGCAAAGCCGACGCTGGCGAGCAGGGCGGCAGCCAGGGTTTTCTTGGCGATGTTCTTCAGCATAATCTCTTCCCTCGTTGAGAAATTGATGGTTGTGACGGTTAGCAGCATCGGATTATGACGGTTCATGATCTCTTGCGCAAACTTGCGCCCTATTCTGCCACAGGGCCAAGCTGGCATCCAAGCTTATTGCATGTGGACTTTGCAGGGTTTTGTTGTAGATACGACACATTCCATCGATCCAGACGTGGCTGACCTGCTCGCGCCCGGCGACGTAGATGAGATGGGATAGCGGGTCGTAGCAGGGTTGGCAATCGAGTTCGCCCAGCGCCACGGCGACGATGTCGGCGGCTTTGCCCGGGGCAAGGGAGCCGGTGAGATGTGCCAGGCCCAGCGCGCGGGCCCCGTTGATGGTGGCCATGCGCAGGATTTGCGCTGCCGGCAGCAGGCTGGCGTCTTCGCCGTGGCCTTTGGCCAGCAGGGCGGCCAGCCGCATTTCCTGGAACATGTCGAGGCGGTTGTTGCTGGCGGCGCCGTCGCTACCCAGGCCGACGTTGACGCCGGCGGCGAGCAGGTCGGCAATGCGGGCGACGCCGCTGCCGAGTTTGAGGTTGGAGGTCGGGCAGTGGGCGATGCTGGCGTTTTGTGCGGCCAGCAGTTGAATTTCGGTGTCGTCCAGATGCACGGCATGCACGCCGATGAAATCGGGATTGACCAGCCCCAGGCGATGCAGGCGCGCCAGCGGGCGAACGCCGTGCTCGGTCAGCGATTGCTCGATTTCGGCACGCGTTTCGTGAATGTGGCAGTGCACCGGCACGTCGAGTTGCTCGGCGAGCGTGGCGATCCGCTCGAAGCTGCGGTCGCTGACCGTATAGGGGGCGTGCGGGGCGAGGGCGAAGTGGATGCGCGGGTCGCGGTTGGCGTCGCGTGCGGCCAGCCCCTTGCGCAGGTAATCCTCGGCGTCGCTGGCATAGCGGGTGGGGAATTCCAGCGTCGTCATGCCGAGCATGGCGCGCATGCCGAATTCGCCGGCGGCCTGGGCGGCGGCTTCCGGGAAGAAATACATGTCGTTGAAACAGGTGATGCCGCCGCGCAGCATTTCGTGGCAGGCAAGCCGCGTGCCGTCGAGCACGAAGGCGCTGGAAACGAGCGCGCCTTCCGCCGGCCAGATGCGTTTTTGCAGCCAGTCCATCAGCGGCAGGTCGTCGGCGATGCCGCGCAGCAGGTTCATGGCGGCGTGGGTGTGCAGGTTGATGAGGCCGGGAATCAGGATGTGCTCGTCGAGTTGCGTCTTTTCGCGCGGCAGGTACTGTTCGCGGGCTTCCGCGATGGGCAGGATGGCGAGAATCCTGCCGCCGTCGATGGCGATGGCGTGGTTTTTCAGGACGCCGTCCTGTTCGGCGGTGGCGATCCAGCGTGCTTCCAGCAGCAGGTCGATGCTTTGGGGTGTCGGTGTCATGTGGGGCAAGCGTTATGAGGGGTTGGCGTGTTAAAATAGCAGATTCTCCAAGTTCCGCATTGCAACAGCCAGACAAGCTGCAAGCGGACTCGCATCAAACACAGCGCCGCCCCGGTGGCACGGACAGCAAAAAATGGAACAATTCGCCAAAGAAACCCTGCCGATCAGCCTCGAAGAGGAAATGCGGCGTTCCTATCTCGATTATGCGATGAGTGTCATCGTCGGCCGCGCCTTGCCGGATGCGCGCGACGGCCTGAAGCCGGTGCATCGCCGCGTTCTGTACGCGATGCACGAAACCAACAACGTGTGGAACCGGCCCTTCGTGAAATGCGCCCGCGTCGTCGGCGAGGTCATGGGTAAGTACCACCCGCACGGCGATTCGGCGATTTACGACACGCTGGTGCGCATGGCGCAGGATTTTTCGCTGCGCTACACGCTGGTGGACGGCCAGGGCAACTTCGGCTCGATCGACGGCGACAACGCCGCCGCCATGCGTTACACCGAGTGCCGCCTCGACCGTATCGCCTCCGACCTGACCGCCGACATCGACAAGGAGACCGTCGATTTCGTGCCGAACTACGACGGCAAGGAATTGGAACCTTCGGTCCTGCCGACGCGCATTCCCAACCTGCTCATCAACGGTTCCGCCGGTATCGCGGTGGGCATGGCGACCAACATTCCGCCGCACAACCTGCGCGAAGTGATCGCCGGCTGTCTGGCCTTGCTGGAAAACCCGGCGATCGCCATCGACGACCTGATCGACCTCATCCCCGCCCCGGATTTCCCCACCGCCGGCCTGATCTACGGCGTGATGGGCGTGCGCGAAGGTTACAAGACCGGGCGCGGGCGCGTTGTCATGCGGGCGCGCACCCATTTCGAGGACATCGGCAAGGGTGACCGGCAGGCGCTGATCGTCGATGAAATTCCCTATCAGGTGAACAAGAAAACCCTGATCGAGAAGATCGCCGAACTGGTCAACGAAAAGAAGATCGAGGGCATTTCCGACATCCGCGACGAGTCCGACAAGTCCGGCATGCGCATCGTCATCGAATTGAAGCGCGGCGAGGTCGGCGAGGTCATCCTCAACAACCTGTACAAGCAGACGCAGTTACAGGACAGCTTCGGCATGAACATGGTGGCGCTGGTCGACGGCCAGCCGCGCCTCTTGAACCTCAAGCAGATGCTCGAATGCTTCCTGGCGCACCGCCGGGAAGTGGTGACGCGGCGCACGGTGTATGAACTGCGCAAGGCGCGCGAGCGCGGCCACATTCTCGAAGGTCTGGCGGTAGCGCTCTCCAACGTCGATGAAATCATCGCGCTCATCAAGGCCGCGCCGACGCCGGCGGACGCCAAGCAGAGTTTGATGGCCCGCCAGTGGCGCAGCCCGGTGGTCGAGGACATGCTGCAACGCGCCGCCTCCGACGCCTCCCGCCCGGAAGGGCTGGCACCGGAATTCGGCCTCTCGGCGCAGGGCTACCGCTTGTCGGATGCCCAGGCCCAGGCCATTCTCGAACTGCGCCTGCAACGCCTGACCGGCCTGGAGCAGGACAAGATCGTCGGCGAATACAAGGAAGTGATGGACAAGATTGTCGACCTGCTCGACATCCTGGCCCGCCCGGAGCGCATCACCGCCATCATCGCCGACGAACTGGCGGCGGTGCGCGAGCAGTTCGGCGACGAGCGCAAATCGGAAATCGTGCTGCACACGCAGGAACTCGGCATCGAAGACCTGATCACACCGCAGGACATGGTGGTCACGCTGTCGCACGGCGGCTACATCAAGGCGCAGCCGCTCGCCGACTACCGCGCCCAGCGGCGCGGCGGGCGCGGCAAGCAGGCGGCGGCGATCAAGGACGAGGATTTCATCGACCACCTGTTCGTCGCCAACACCCACGATTACATCCTGTGCTTCTCCAACCGGGGCCGCTGCTACTGGCTCAAGGTCTACGAAGCGCCGCAGGGCAGCCGCGCCAGCCGGGGCAAGCCCATCGTCAATCTCTTCCCGCTGGAAGAAGGCGAGAAGATCAATGCCGTGCTGCCGGTCAAGGAATTCGCCGACGACAAATACATCTTCATGGCCACCCGCAGCGGCACGGTCAAGAAAACGCCGTTGTCCGATTTCTCCAACCCGCGCAAGGCGGGCATCATCGCCGTCGATCTGCTCGATGACGACTACCTGATCGGCGTCGAACTGACCACCGGCCAGAGCGACATCGTGCTGGTGTCGGACGCCGGCAAGGCGGTCTGGTTCGACGAGGAGGACGTCCGGCCGATGGGCCGCGGCGCGCGCGGCGTGCGCGGCATGAAGTTGCAGGACGGCCAGACGGTGATTTCGCTGCTGGTTGCCGAGGACGACCAGCAGACGGTGCTGGTCGCCACCGAAAACGGTTTTGGCAAGCGCACCGTGCTCGCCGACTTCCGCCATTCCGGGCGCGGCACGCAAGGCGTCAAGGCCATCGCCGATTCCGAGCGCAACGGCGTGGTGATCGCCGCCAAGCTGGTCAATGACGACGACGAGGTGATGCTCATCACCACCGGCGGCGTGCTGATCCGCACCCGCGTTTCCGAGATCCGCGGCATGGGCCGGGCGACGCAAGGCGTGACGCTGATTGCGCTGGACGACGGCGAGAAGCTGGCCGGGCTGGAAAAGGTTGCGGAATCGGTGGCCGAGGAAAATGGGGTGGCCGAAGAAAACGGTGTTGAAAACAACGTCGAAGGCGGAGAAGCTGCCAGCCCTGCCGCAGAACCGGCGGCTGACGCAGCAACCGACGGTCCCGCCGGGGATAACTGACATGGCGCGCATCCATAATTTCAGCGCCGGCCCGGCGGCCCTGCCGGAAAGCGTGTTGCGTCAGGCGCAGGAAGAATTGCTGGATTGGCAGGGGGCGGGCTGCGGCGTCATGGAAATGAGCCATCGCGGCAAGGAATTCACCGCCATCATCGAGCGGGCCGAAGCCGATCTGCGTGCCTTGCTCGGCATTCCCGCGCAATACAAGGTGCTGTTTTTGCAGGGCGGCGCGACGCAGCAGTTCGCGCAGATTCCGTTGAACCTGCTCGCCGGGCGCTCGGCGGATTACATCGTCACCGGCAGCTGGTCGGAAAAAGCCTTCAAGGAAGCGCAGAAAATTGCGCCGTCGCTCGCCCAGGGCAGCGGCGCGCGCCTCGCGGCGACGACCAAGGACAGCAATTACACCCGCCTGCCGGTGGCCGAGGAAATCAAGCTCGACCCCTTCGCCGCCTACCTGCACGTGTGCACCAACGAAACCATCCACGGCATCGAAATTCCCGCCGAGCGCATTGCGGATACCGGCGTGCCGCTGGTGGCGGACATGTCCTCGCACATCCTGTCGCGCCCGGTAGACGTCGAGAAATTCGGCCTGATCTACGCCGGCGCGCAGAAGAATATCGGCCCTTCCGGGCTGACGCTCGTCATCATTCACCAGGATCTGCTCGGCATGGCTCCGCTCGCCGCGCCGACCCTGCTCGATTACGCGGTGCAGGCGGCCAACGGCTCCATGCTCAACACGCCGCCGACTTTCGGTGTTTACATTGCCGGGCTGGTTTTCCAGTGGTTGCAGGCGCAGGGCGGCCTGGCCGGCATCGAGCAGGTCAATGTCGAAAAAGCGCGGGCGCTGTACGACTGCATCGACGCCTCGCAAGGTTTCTACGCCAACCCGGTCGATCCCGATTGCCGCTCGCGCATGAACGTTCCCTTCGTGCTCGCCAATCCGGCGCTCGATGCCGCCTTCCTCGCCGAAGCGAAAAATGCCGGTCTGGCCGGCCTGAAAGGCCACAAATCGGTCGGCGGCATGCGCGCCTCGATCTACAACGCCGTGCCGCTCGCCTCGGTGCGCGTGCTGGTCGATTTCATGAACGATTTTGCCCGGCGCAAGGGCTGATTTTTTACCCGCATCCATGACTGACGATCTGCAACAGGCTCTTTCCGGCGTGCGCGCCGACATCGACCGCATCGACGGCGAATTGCTCCGGCTCCTCAACCAGCGCGCCCGGTGCGCGCAGAAGGTAGGCGAAATCAAGGCGGAATTCGGCGACGCCGGTTTCATCTACCGCCCGGAGCGCGAGGCGCAGGTGCTGCGCCGCTTGCAGGATGAAAACCCCGGCCCCTTGCCCAGCGAGAACGTCACCTTCTTTTTCCGCGAGGTGATGTCGGCCTGTCTGGCGCTCGAACAGCCGCTGTCCATCGCCTTTCTCGGCCCCCTGGGGACTTTCTCCGAATCCGCCGCCACCAAGCATTTCGGCCATGCCGCCTGCCTGCTGCCGCAGGATTCCATCGACGACGTGTTCCGCGAAGTGGAGGCCGGCCACGCCCATTACGCCGTGGTGCCGGTGGAAAACTCCACCGAGGGCGCGGTCGGGCGCACCATGGATCTGCTGTTGTCGACCTCGCTCAAGATCTGCGGCGAAGTGGTGCTGCGCATTCACCAGAACCTGCTGTCCAGGGAAGCGGAATTGAGCGCCATCCGCAAGGTGTACTCGCACGCCCAGTCGCTGGCGCAGTGCCACGAATGGCTGAACCGCATGCTGCCGCAGGCGCAGCGCATTTCGGTCGGCAGCAACGCCCAGGCGGCGCAACTGGCGGCGGCGGAAAGCGGCGCGGCGGCGATTGCCGGCGAAGCCGCAGCGGCGCGTTACGAACTGCCCAAACTCGCCGAGCGCATCGAGGACGAACCGAACAACACCACCCGCTTCCTCGTGCTGGGGCGGCAGGATGCCGGGATTTCCGGGCGCGACAAGACTTCCCTGGTGATGTCCACGCCCAACCGCACCGGCGCGCTGCATGGTTTGCTGGCGCCGCTCACCGCCGCCGGCGTGTCGATGTGCCGGCTGGAATCGCGCCCGGCGCGCAATGCGCTCTGGGAATACGTGTTTTACGTCGATATCGAAGGCCACCGCGAAACGCCGACGATCAAGGCGGCGCTCGAACAACTGGCTGCCAACGCGGCCTATCTGAAAGTGCTCGGCTCCTATCCGGGCGCTGTTTTTTGAGAGGTTTTCAGCTCATGTCTTCCGCCGCTATCGCTGACTTCGCCCTGCCTTACGTGCGCGCCATTTCGCCCTACCAGCCGGGCAAGCCGATTACCGAGCTGGCGCGGGAGATGAATATTCCGGTCGAGCGCATCGTCAAGCTGGCCTCCAATGAAAATCCGCTCGGCGCGAGTCCGCGCGCGCTGGCGGCGATGGAGGAGGTGATAGCCGGAGTGGCACGCTACCCGGATCAGTTCGAGCTGATCGAAAAACTGGCGCAACGCGCCGGGCTGGCCGCCAATCAGGTGGTGCTCGGCAACGGCTCGAACGACGTGCTGGAAATGGCGGCGCGCGTGTTCCTCGCGCCAGGGCGCTCGGCGGTGTTTTCGCAGTACGCCTTTGCCGTCTATCCGCTGGCGACCCAGGCCAGCGGCGCTGAAGCGATCCAGGTACCGGCGCTCGATTACGGTCACGATCTGGCCGAGATGCTGGCGGCGATCCGCCCGGATACGCGCGTCGTGTGGATCGCCAACCCGAACAACCCGACCGGCAATTTCCTGCCCTACGCCGACGTGCGCGCCTTTCTGGAAAACGTGCCGCCGGAGGTGCTGGTGGTGCTCGACGAAGCCTACAACGAATACCTGCCGCCTGCGGCGCGGGTCGACATGGCGGGCTGGATCGCCGAATTCCCGAATCTCGTGGTGTGCCGCACCCTGTCCAAAATCTACGGTCTGGCCGGCCTGCGCATCGGCTACGCGATGGCTTCGAGCGCCGTCGCCGACCTGCTCAACCGCGTGCGCCAGCCCTTCAACGTGAACAATCTGGCCCTGGCGGCGGCGCTGGCGGCGCTGGACGACACCGAATTCCTGCAGGCGAGCTATGAGCTGAACCGCGCCGGCATGACGGACATCGTCAATGCGCTCGGACGCCTGGGGCTGCAATACATTCCGTCGGGCGGCAACTTCGTGACCTTCCGCGTGGGCGATGCGGCGCGGGTGAACCAGAAGCTGCTGGAACAGGGCGTCATCGTCCGCCCCATCGCCGGTTACGGCCTGCCGGAGTGGCTGCGGGTGACGATCGGCACGGCGGCGGAAAATGCGCGCTTCATCGAGGCGCTCGGGCGGGCGCTGTAAAACATGGACGCCAGCCAACCTGAATTCGGCAAGGTCGTCGTTTTCGGCACCGGTCTGATCGGCGGCTCCTTCGCGCTGGCCCTGAAGGCGGTGGGCGCGGTCGAGGAAGTGGTGGGTTTTGGCCGCTCGCCCGGCACCTTGCGGGTGGCGCAGGAAATCGGCGTGATCGACCGCGCAGGGATCAACCCGGCGCACGAAATCGGCGACGCCGACATCGTGCTGGTGGCAACGCCGGTGGCGCAGATGCCGGAAATTTTCAGCCGCATCGCGCCGTATCTCGGCCCGAACACGCTGATTACCGATGGCGGCTCAACCAAGGGCGACGTGGTGGCGGCGGCGCGGGCGGCGTTCAAGGGGCATATCGGCAAGTTCGTGCCGTCGCATCCCATTGCCGGAGCGGAAAACAGCGGCCCGGCGGCGGCGCGCCACGATCTGTACCGAGGTAAGAAGGTGGTGGTGACGCCGCTGGCGGAAAACAACGACGAGCGCCTGGATCGCATCAAACGCGCCTGGGCGCTGTGCGGGGCCGACATCTACGAACTGACGCCGGAGCAGCACGACCGCGTTTTCGCCGCCGTCAGCCATTTGCCGCATCTCCTGTCCTACGCCCTGGTGCATGATCTGGCGGTGCGCGAGGACGCCGACCTGTTCTTTACCTTCGCCGCTTCCGGCTTCCGCGATTTCACCCGCATCGCCGCCAGCCACCCGGAAATGTGGCGCGACATCTGCCTCGCCAACCGGCAGGCGCTGTTGCAGGAAGTGGATCGCTATCAGGCGCAACTGGCCGAATTGCGCGACGTCCTGGCAGCAGGCGACGGCGAGCGCCTGGAAGATATTTTCGGCATCGCCCGGCAGGCCCGCCGCGAGTGGGCCGGGGGCTGAGGCGGGCGGCGGATGGTTGAAAGATTCACCGCAGAGGCGCAAAGGGCGCAGAGAAAGGCGGAGGAGATCGAATGAGCGGTTCGCATCGCTTTCCTCTGCGTAACTCCATTCCTCCGCGCCCCTGCGGTAAGGTCTTGCAGTTTTCGGATTCATGATTTTTTTGCCCTTGCGGCGAGGTTTTTTACGATGATTCTCATCACCGGCGGCGCCGGCTTTATCGGCAGTAATTTCGTTCTCGACTGGCTGGCGCAAAGCGACGAGCCGGTGGTCAATCTGGATGCCCTGACTTACGCCGGCAATCTGGAAAACCTTGCCAGCCTGGATGGCGACGCGCGCCACGTCTTCGTGCACGGCAGCATTGCCGACGCCGGCCTGCTGGAACGCTTGCTGACCCAACACCAGCCGCGCGCGGTGGTCAATTTCGCGGCGGAATCGCACGTCGACCGCTCCATCCACGGGCCGGAAGATTTCATCCAGACCAACATCGTTGGCTCTTTCCGCCTGCTGGAAGCGGTGCGCGCCCATTACGGCACGCTGGAGGCCGAGCGCCAGCGGGATTTCCGTTTCCTGCACGTCTCCACCGACGAAGTCTATGGCTCGCTGGCGGAGGACGCGCCCGCCTTCACGGAAACCCACCGCTACGAGCCGAACAGCCCCTATTCGGCGAGCAAGGCGGCCTCCGATCATCTGGTGCGCGCCTACCGCCACACCTACGGCCTGCCGGTGCTGACCACCAATTGCTCCAACAACTACGGCCCCTATCACTTCCCGGAAAAGCTCATTCCGCTGGTGCTGCACAACGCGCTCGCAGGCAAGCCGCTGCCCATCTACGGCGACGGCCGGCAGATCCGCGACTGGCTCTACGTCAAGGATCATTGCAGCGCCATCCGCCGGGTGCTCGAAGCCGGACGTTTGGGCGAGGTGTACAACGTCGGCGGCTGGAATGAGAAAACCAATCTGGAAGTGGTGCACACCCTGTGCGAACTGCTCGACGAACTCAACCCGCGCGCCGACGGCGCTTCCTACCGCAGCCAGATCACCTTCGTCGCCGACCGCCCCGGCCATGACCGCCGCTACGCCATCGACGCGCGCAAGCTGGAAAGCGAACTGGGCTGGAAACCGGCGGAAACCTTCGCCACCGGCATGCGGAAAACCGTGCGCTGGTATCTCGATCACCCGCAATGGGTCGCCAACGTCACCAGCGGCGGTTACCGCGACTGGGTGGGCAAGCACTATGGGAGAAACGCATGAGCATCAAGCGCAAGGGCATCATCCTCGCTGGCGGCGCGGGTACGCGCCTGCATCCGGCGACGCTGGCCGTATCCAAGCAACTGTTGCCGGTGTACGACAAGCCGATGATCTACTACCCGCTCAGTACCTTGCTGCTGGCCGGCATCCGCGAGATTCTGGTGATCTCGACGCCGCAGGACACGCCGCGCTTCCAGCAGTTGCTGGGCGACGGCAGCCAGTGGGGCATCCAGTTGCAATACGCCGTGCAGCCCAGTCCGGACGGGCTGGCGCAGGCCTTCATCATCGGCGCCGATTTCATCGGCGATGCGCCGTCGGCCCTGGTGTTGGGCGACAACATCTTCTACGGCCACGATTTTCATCATCTGCTCGCCAATGCCGATCAGCGCGACGGCGGGGCCAGCGTTTTTGCCTACCACGTGACCGATCCGGAACGCTACGGCGTGGCGGAATTCGATGCCGACGGGCGGGTCTTGAGCCTGGAAGAAAAACCGGCGCAGCCGAAATCGAATTACGCCGTTACCGGCCTGTATTTCTACGATCAGCAGGTCGTCGAACTGGCCCGCCAACTGCAACCCTCGCCGCGCGGCGAACTGGAAATCACCGATCTCAACCGCTGCTATCTGGAACGCGGCCAGCTCAACGTCGAAATCATGGGGCGCGGCTACGCCTGGCTGGATACCGGCACCCACGACAGCCTGCTCGACGCCAGCCAGTTCATCGCCACGCTGGAAAAACGCCAGGGTCTGAAAGTGGCCTGCCCGGAAGAACTGGCCTACCGCCAGGGCTGGATCGACGCCGGACAACTGGCCGCGCTGGCGCAACCGCTGGCCAAGAATGCCTATGGGCAATATCTTCTGAATCTGTTGCAGGACAAGGTGCTCGGATGAAAGCGACGCCGACCAATATTCCCGAAGTGCTGGTGATCGAACCTCGCGTATTCGGTGACGCGCGCGGCTTCTTCTTCGAGAGCTTCAACCAGCAGGCGTTCTCGGCGGCGCTCGGCGCGCCGGTCGAATTCGTGCAGGACAACCATTCCCGCTCGGCCTGTGGTGTCCTGCGCGGCCTGCACTACCAGCTCGCGCCCCGCGCCCAGGGCAAGCTGGTGCGCGTGGTGGCCGGCGAAGTGTTCGACGTGGCCGTGGACATCCGCGCCGGATCGCCGACCTGCGGGCAATGGGTGGCGGAAATCCTCTCGGCGGAAAACAAGAAGCAACTGTGGATCCCGCCCGGCTTCGCCCACGGCTTTCTCACCCTGAGCGAAACGGCAGAATTCCTCTACAAGACCACCGACTACTACGCCCCGGAATACGAACGCTGTATCCGCTGGGACGATCCCGACCTGGCGATCACCTGGCCCACCGTTCCCCCCCAACTGTCCGCCAAGGATGCGCAGGGGGCGAGCTTTGCCAGTCTGGCCGGGACACTTTCCTGATTTTTCCTTGCGCGAAGAAACAGCGGAAACGACCGTTGCCGACGTGCCGCGTATCGGGTTCTGAAACCCGGAGCGAGTCAAGATAGCTGTCGCCTGATCCACGTCATGAACCGGCTCAGGCGCGGTTATCCGGCTCGGGCAGGTGTTTTGAGGGTGAATTTGTCTGGTGGGGGTCGCCACCTTCCCGCTGAAACTCCCCTTCGATGATTTCACCGCTCATGCTGTTTTCGGTGCCGGTTTCGTTGCGCGCCGCCGCTTGCAGGCTGTCGTTGAAGGCCCGCATGTCGCGCCGCAGGGCGCGGGTTTTCCACCAGAACCAGCCGCCGAGAAGGAGGCCGGCGACGGCGGCGATGGCCAGAAATACGAGGGAGAACATCACGCCGGCGACGATCAGGGCGGCGCTCAGGAGGAAGGCCAGGATGCGGGCGAACAGATTGGCGGGGGGCTGCGGGAGCGGCTGCATGGCGGTGGTGCGATTCAGAAGGGGAGCGCCAGACCCGGCCAGACGGCGGTCAGCGCCTGACGGAAATCGGCCTGGATGCGGGTAAGGGCTGTGGGGTCGTCGGCTTCGAAGCGCAGCACGACGACGGGCGTCGTGTTGGAGGCGCGTGCCAGGCCGAAGCCGTCGGCGTATTCGACGCGCACGCCGTCGATGGTGATGATTTCCTCCGCTCCCGTGAAATGCCCGTCTTTTTGCAGGCGCTCGATCAGGGCGAAAGGCTCGCCTTCGGCCATTTTGATGTTGAGTTCCGGCGTGGCGGGGGCGTTGGGCAGGGCTTTCAGCGGTGCGTTGGCGTCCGCCGAGCGGCTGAGGATTTCCAAGAGGCGCGCGCCGGTGTACAGGCCGTCGTCGAAGCCGTACCAGCGTTCCTTGAAAAAGGTGTGGCCGCTCATCTCGCCGGCCAGCGGCGCGCCGGTTTCTTTCAGCTTGGCCTTGACCAACGCGTGGCCGGTGTTCCACATCAGCGGCACGCCGCCGTGCCGGCGTATCCACGGCGCCAGCAGGCGCGTGCATTTGACGTCGTAGATGATGGTGCCGCCGGGCGCGCGCGACAGCACGTCGGCGGCGAACAGCATCAGCTGGCGGTCGGGATAGATGATTTCGCCATCCTTGGTGACGACGCCCAGGCGGTCGCCGTCGCCGTCGAAGGCGATGCCGATTTCGGCGTCGGTTTCCCTGAGCGCGCGGATGACGTCGGCCAGGTTTTCCGGTTTCGACGGATCGGGATGGTGATTGGGGAAGTTGCCGTCCACTGCGCAATACAGCGGCACGACGTCGCAACCCAGGCGTTCGAACAGTTCCGGGGCAATCGCGCCGGCCACGCCGTTGCCGCAATCCATGACGATTTTCATGGGGCGGGCGAGTCTGACGTCGCCGACGATGCGCTCGACGTAGGCGGCATTCACGCTGGCGCTGCGTCGCTGTCCGGCCCCGCTGAGGAATGCGCCGTCCTCGATGCGTTTTTTCAGCGCCTGAATGGCGTCGAGCGCCAGCGTGGCGCCGCCGATGACCATCTTCAGGCCGTTGTAATCGGGCGGATTGTGGCTGCCGGTGACGGAAACGCAGGAGTTGCAGCCCAGTTCATAAGCGGCGAAGTAGGTGAGCGGCGTCGGCACACAGCCGACGTCGATGGCGTCGATGCCGGCGGCGCAGATGCCTTCCATCAGCGCGCCGGCGAGCGCCGGGCCGGACAGGCGGCCATCGCGGCCGACGGCAATGGCGCTCTGGCCCTGCTCGCGGGCGAGCGAGCCGAGCGCCCGACCGATCTGGCGCACCACGTCCGGAGTCAGGCTCTTATCGACGATGCCGCGGATGTCGTAGGCTTTGAAGATTTCGGCGGGCAGCGGGTGCATAGGGGAAAGCTCCGTGAAAATCAGTGCAGGGTGTGGGGCAGCGCGTCGGCCATGGCCTGATGGCCGTCGTCGGCGGCCGAGGCGTGGCGGCAGACCAGACGCCAGCCGTGCGCGCCGCGCAGGTAGTAGTGCGTGACGTAGAGCGGGCCGTGCGGGCTGGGGTCGTCGGCGATGTAGAGCAACTCGGTCAGGTGATGCACCGCCATTACGCTGCCCTGCCAGCTCGCCAGCGTGTCGTATTCAATACGCATGGCGGTGTTGGCGAAAATCGCCCGCCAGCTTTCGTAAATGGCGGCCTGCCCGGACAGGCGCACGCCGGTGGGGTGGATGCAGAGCAATTCCTCGTCGTCCGACCAGTAGCGCATCAGGGTGTCGGCGTCGTGCGCGGCAATGGCTTCGTAGAAGGCCGCTTCCAGTTCTTCTGGCGTGGCGAAGGAAGGGATCTGGCTCATGGTCGTATCCAGTCGGTGCAGGCTGCCAATACGGCGGATGGCATGAGTTTGTGCAGGCAATCGAGGTGGCCGAGCGGGCATTCGCGCTTGAAGCAGGGGCTGCAATCGAGGTTCAGGTTGAGGATTTTCGCCTGCGCCGACAGGGGCGGCGTGAAACCAGGCGAGGAAGAACCGTAGAGCGCCACCAGCGGGCGGCCTACCGCGGCGGCAACGTGCATCAGGCCGGAGTCGTTGCAGACCACAAAATCGCTGAGCGCGATCAGGTCAACTGCTTGATCGAGCGTGGTCGTGCCGCACAGATTGAGGCAGCAGCCCGCTGCTTGTTGGCTGATTTCCTCGGCAATGGCGTGATCCTTGGGCGACCCGAACAGCCAGCAGGTGTAGCCGCGCGCCGCCAGCAGGCGGGCGAGTTCGGCGAAATGCGCCGCCGGCCAGCGCTTGGCCGGGCCGTATTCGGCGCCGGGGCAGAAGGCGGCGATCTTTTCCGGACGCACCATGCCCAGGCTGGCCAGCGTTTGCGCCTGGTCTTCCGGCGTCGAGCGCAGCACCGGGTAGGGCAGGGGGCGTTCGAGCGGCGCGCCCGGCGCTTCGGCCAGTTGCATGAAGCGTTCGAGCATCAGCAGCAGGGCTTCCGGGTCGAGGCGGTGGCGCACGTTGATGAAGCCATAGCGCGCTTCGCCGGTAAAGCCGATGCGCCGGGGAATGCCGGCGAAGGCGGGGATGAGCGCGGACTTGAGCGAATTGGGCAGCACCAAGGCGCTGTCGTAGCCGCGTGCGGCCAGTTGCCGGCCGAGCCGCCAGCGTTCCTTGAGGCGCAGGCTGCCGTGGCCGAAAGGGTTGTCGATCACCTCGCCGATGCCCGCCATGCGCCGCAGGACCGGCGCGACCCAGCGCGGCGCGAGCGCATCCAGTTGCAGGCCGGGATGGCGCGCCTGCAAGCGGGCGAACAACGGCTGCGCCATGATGGTGTCGCCGATCCAGCTTGGCGCGACGATCAAGGCTTTACGCATTGGCTTCGATCCATCATGAAAAAACGGCGGGCGCCCGGCCCGCCGTC
>URNG01000080.1 GCA_900549295.1 uncultured Rhodocyclaceae bacterium | reverse complement strand
AAGTGGCTGCTGCTGCGCCGTTCCAGCCAGCTCGGCATTCTCGCGCTGTTCCTGGTCGGCCCCTGGTTTGGCTGGTGGATCGTCAAGGGCAACCTTGCCTACAGCTACACCCTGAGCACGCTGCCGCTCACCGATCCCTACGTCCTGCTGCAATCCCTGCTGGCCGGGCAATGGCCGGAAAAGCTGGCCTGGATCGGCGTGGCCATCGTGCTCCTGTTCTACCTCGCGGTCGGCGGGCGCAGTTTCTGCGCCTGGGTCTGCCCGCTCAACCTGGTCACTGATGCCGCCGCCTGGCTGCGTTCCCGCCTGGGCATCAAGGGCGGGCCGCACGTGTCGCGCAGCGTGCGCTACTGGATTCTCGGCATGACCTTCGTGGTCGGCGCGCTGACCGGCACGATCGCCTGGGAAATGCTCAACCCGGTTTCGATGCTGCATCGTGGCCTGATTTTCGGGATGGGGCTGGCCTGGCTGGTGGTGCTGAGCATCTTCCTCTTCGACCTGTTCGTGATGCGGCACGGCTGGTGCGGGCATTTCTGCCCGGTAGGGGCGTTCTACAGCCTGCTCGGCAAGGGCGCGCTGCTGCGCGTGCGCCTGCCGCAGAGGGAGGCCTGCAACGATTGCATGGACTGCTTCGCCGTCTGCCCCGAGCAGCAGGTGATCCGCCCGGCCCTGAAAGCCGTCGGCGGCGCCGGTCCGGTGATTCTGGAAGCCAATTGCACCAACTGCGGGCGCTGCATCGACGTGTGCTCGAAAGAAGTATTCCGTTTCGGCCTGCGGGCCACAGCGGCTGCGTCGGCCTGCTCCGGTTCCGGCGCGGCTCCCTGATTTTTCAACCCGATATTTATTTTCTTCCGTGGCAGGAGATCAACATGAAAAAAACTCTGATTGGCGTGACTTTGGCTACGCTCCTGGCTGGTTTCATCGGCTGCAATTCCACATCGCAACTCGTCTCCATGCGCGGCGACGGCGTCGATCGTCCCGATCACGCCCCGGTCAGCAAGAGCTACTCGGAAAAGACGCCCGGCGTCGGCGACCAGCACCTGATTACCCGCACCTTCCTCACGCAGCCGCCGCTGGTGCCGCACGCCATTGAAAAATACGTCCCCATCACCTACGACGACAACGGCTGCCTGGAATGCCACATCACCGACGAGCTGCGCGGCAAGAAGCTGCCCAAGATGGGCGCCAGCCACTTCTCGAAAACGGTGCTGGACGAGGACGGCAACCCGGCCGTGGAAATGTCCCGCTACCAGTGCGACACCTGCCACGTCCCGCAGGTCGACGCCAAGCCTTTGGTGGATAACGTTTTCGTTGGTGTGACCAAACGCTAAACGCCAGTTTTGCCGGACGCTGCGCTTCCTCGGCGGGTGTTGCTGGGGAAGCGGCAATTTCGCACCCTGGAGATAAGCCAGGCTGCGTTTGATGCGGCGCTCAAGATCGCGCAAGCGCATCCGCCTGTTGAAGTGCCCGGTTTCCTCGATGGTGCGCGCTCCGGTGCTTTGCCGCCCCGCTACCCGCAGGCCGACTATCCGGGCGTTGCTTTTACGCATGCATGTCGGGCGCACGAAGAAGCCAAAAAATAGGGAAATATGGCGTACGCAGGCCTGGAAAAGTCGAATTATACTGTTTGCTTTTCAGGGGGAGGCTGTGATGGGGAAACTGTTTTCCAGGGTTTTGGGTGGTTGTCTGATGTTGTCTGCGTTGTTTCTGGCCGGCGGTTGTGTCCAGAAAACCGAGGTTGCCAGCCTGGCGCAGCTGGCTGATAAATCCTTTGCCGTGCCGACAGGCACCGCCGCCGATACGCTGGTGCTGTCCAGGTTTCCACAGGCGAAATTCCAGTATTTCAATACGGTTCTGGACGCTGCCCTGGCAGTCAAGGCAGGCAAGGCCGATGCGGTGGCCTACGATGAACCGATCCTGAAGAACATCGCCGCCAAGAACGATGGGCTGAGGGTGCTGCCGGACATGATTACCGTCGACAGCTATGGCTTTGCCGTGCAGCCGGAAAACCAGGCACTCAAGGCGGCGATTGATACGGTCGTCCAGGATCTGAGGCAAGGCGGCGGCTACGACGAAATGCAGGCGCGCTGGTTCCCGAAAAAAGGCCAGCCGGCGGCGATGCCCGAGATTGCCCTGAGCGGCGCAGCGGGCGTGCTGCGGCTGGGCACGGCAGCCATCACCGAACCGTTCTCCTTCGTTGATGGCTCGCAGCAGGTTGTCGGCTTCGATATCGAGCTGGCGAGGCGGGTGGCGCAGCAGCAGGGCAAGACGCTGGAAGTGGTGAACATGGAATTCGGCGCGCTGATCCCGGCGCTGATTTCCGGCAAGGTCGACATGATTGCCGCCTGCATCACCATTACCGATGAGCGGGCCAAGAAGGTGCTGTTCTCCGAACCCTATTACACCGGCGGCATCGCTGCGCTGGTGCGGGAAATGAAGCCCTGACCCGGCGGCAATGAAAAGGTTTTTCCAGCTGCTCGCCGTTGGCCTGCTGCTTGCGGCGGGCGGCTGTTGGGCGCAGGATACCGCGCTGCGCCTGCAAGACCTGGATGGCAAGCGCATTGCGGTGCTGACCGGATCGGCAGGGGATCACGCCGCGCGCAAGCATTTTCCTGCGGCGCATTTTGTCGAAATGAACACGTCGGCGGATGCGGCATTGGCGCTGGCTGCCGGCAAAGTGGATGCTTACGTCTATGACCGGAGCGTGCTGTTCAACCTGGTGGCAAGAAATCCGCAATTGCAGGTCATCGAACAGGCGATTGCCAGCCTGGATGTTGCTGCGGCCATGCACAAGGACAGCGCGGCGCTACAGGCCGAAGTCGATAAGGTTCTGACCGCCCTCGAACAGGAGGGTGAGTTGCAGCGCCTGCGCGCCAAATGGATCGATAGCCACTACACGACCCCGCCGCCCATGTCCGATTTTGAAAACGCAGGCCAGGGGCGCGTGCTGCGCGTGGGGACCAGCGGCCAGCACGAACCCTTCACTTTTTACGTGCACGGCAAGCTGGCTGGTCTGGATATTGAATTGATGCAGCTGATCGGTCAGCGCCTCGGCAGGCCCGTCGAAATCGTGGACTACAACTTTGAAGCCCTGATTCCGGCGCTGCAGGCGAAGAAGATCGACCTCGCGATTTCCAACTTCAACGTCACGCAGGAGCGCAAGAAGCTGATCCGCTACTCCAGGCCTTTCCACGGCAACGAGATCAGTGTCCTGGTGCGTGCGCCGCTGCCTGTTGTGGCCGCTGAGCCGGGTGTGTTGTCGGGCTGGCTGCGTGGGGTTGCGGCCAGTTTTCACAGCAACATCCTGGTCGAAAACCGTTACCTGCTGATCTGGGACGGCCTGAAAACCACGGTGATCATTTCCGTGTTGTCGACCCTCCTGGGGACGCTGCTCGGCGGCGCGATCTGCTTCATGCGCATGTCGGCGCGGCGTCTGCTCAATCTGCCGGCCCGCCTTTATATCGCGGTGCTGCGCGGTACCCCGGTGCTGGTGCTGCTGATGCTGATTTTCTATGTGGTGTTTGCCTCGGTGAGCATTGATCCGGTGCTGGTTGCCGTCATTGCGTTCGGCATGAATTTCGCGGCCTACAGCGCCGAGATTTTCCGTACCGGCATTCAGGGTGTCGACAAGGGCCAGATGGAAGCCGGCATTGCCCTGGGGTTCACTCGGGTATCCACGTTCGTCAACGTCGTGCTGCCGCAGGCTTTGCATCGGATTCTGCCGGTGTTCAAGGGGGAGTTCATTTCCCTGGTCAAGATGACCTCGATCGTCGGCTACATCGCGGTTCAGGATCTGACCAAGGCCAGCGACATCATCCGCAGCCGCACTTTCGATGCCTTCTTTCCGCTGGTGATGATTGCCATCCTTTACTTCCTGATTTCCTGGGTGTTGTTGCAGTCGCTCGAATATCTGGAACGGGTGACTGACCCGAAATACCGTCGCAAGGCAGGCCACGCATGATTAAGGTCGAGCATCTGACGAAGCGGTTCGGCGCGCTGACCGTGCTCAGGGATGTGACGGTCGATGTTGCCAAAGGCGAGGTGATTTCCATCATCGGCCCCTCCGGCACCGGCAAGAGCACCTTCCTGCGTTGCCTCAATCTGCTCGACCAGCCCAGCGGTGGCCGGATCGAGATCGATGGCGTCAATCTCCTCGATCCCGCGACAGACGTGCCGAAAATGCGGCGCAAGATGGGCATGGTGTTCCAGTCCTTCAATCTCTTTGCCCATCTTTCGGTGCTGGACAACCTGACGCTGGGGCCGATCAAGCTGCTGGGGCGCAGCACAGCCGAGGCGCAAGCCAGGGCGCGCGAACTGCTCAAGCTGGTCGGCCTGGCCGAAAAGGCCGATAGTTTTCCCGATGAACTCTCGGGGGGGCAGAAACAGCGTGTGGCCATTGCACGCTGCCTGGCGATGGAGCCGCAAATCATCCTCTTCGACGAACCGACCTCGGCGCTCGATCCGACCATGGTCAGCGAGGTGCTGGCCGTCATGCGCCGCCTGGCGAAGGAAGGGCTGACCATGCTGATCGTCACCCACGAAATGGATTTCGCCCGTGATGTCTCGAACCGGGTGTTCTACATGGACGAGGGCGTCATCTACGAGCAGGGGTCGCCGGCGCAGATCTTCGAACAGCCGCAGCGCGAAAAAACCCGCGCTTTCATCCACCGCGTCCGCAGCGTTTGTCTGCGCATTGAAAGCGAGGATTTCGATCTCTACGCCATCAATGCCGAAGTCGAGCAGTTCTGCGAAAAACAGATCCTGCCGAAAAAGATGCGGCAGCATCTGTTGCTGTTGCTGGAAGAGTTGCTCGCCATCTATCGGCCACGCCTTGCCGCGACGGCGCTGGAAATTACCCTGGGTTATGCCGAGAAGACCGGCAGCGTCGAACTGGCATTCGAATCTCCTGGCGACGCGCCCAACCCGCTGGACAGCGCGGCGCTGCCCGATGAGCTGGGGCTGACCATCATCAATAACCTGGCCGAGCGCATTGATTACTGCGCCGATGCCACGAGTAATCGCCTGACGATTCGTCTGGCTGCGGAGTGAGGAATCCCATGAAGCGATTGATCCTGTTGTTGGCCCTATCGGCCCTCTTGGCTGGTGGCGTACAAGCGCGTGAGGAAACCTACTATCCCGTGCAGGAATTGCTGGTTACGGGCAAGACGGTGGTGGGTGAAGATATTCATTACCCCGCCGGAGTGCCCAGGATCACGGTCGCCGTGGTGACGGTCGCTCCGGGGACTGCGGCTGCGTTTCACCGCCATCCGGTACCGCTGGTCGCTTACATTCTGGAAGGTGAACTCACCGTCGATTACGGCCCGGAGGGGGTAAAAACCTTCCGCCAGGGCGATGCGCTGGTTGAGGCCATGCACGTCCCGCATCGCGGCGAGAATCAGGGGAGTGGCATCGTCAGGCTGCTGGCCGTCTATGTCGGCGCGGAGGGGGCCGCGAATGTTGCGCTGGAAAAGTAGGCCCTGTCGTGTAGCCCCTGGCGCAATTTCAGAACGTCCGTTGCACCGAAAACCCCAGTGAAGTGGCATTCCAGCGTGTCGCCGACTCGTGACTGATCTCGAATGCAATTTGCGTCAGCCGGTTGACCTGACCCGTGAGGCTCGCGCCCAGGGTCAGTCGATCGCGGCCGATTGCGGCACCCTTCATCTTGATGGATTGTCCGAACAAGCGGGCATCCAGCGCGGTGCGGCGGGCGGCAAATTCGTGCGCCAGATTCGCCTGTCCCGTAATGCGCCAATTGCTGCCAAGGGCCGCAAACGGCATGCTGACCGAGCCGCCAAGTGCCGCCGCCAGGGACGTATGCTGGCGCGGCTCGGCATGCAGCGCGTCCAGTGCTTGACTGCCGCGATCCGTAAACCCAAGGCTGCGCAGCGACAGGTAGTGCAGCCCGAACGAGATCTCATGGCGCAGCGCATTGTGCGCTGCCGTCGCCCAAGCGCCTGCGATCGATGCGGCCACGTTGAGGGTGTCGATCGTGGCCCGGTTCTGCGCGCCGAGCATGGCTAGCGGGCGCGTCGCATCGATGCGCCCGATGCCGCCGCCGACCGCCCCTTGCAGGTAATAGCCGGCATCGAAGGTGCGGCTGGCATGGCCCATCACTTGCAGGTTTCGTTGCGGGCCACTGCCCATGCCCTGGTCAAGCCGTGGGCGGCTTTCCGCATAAGCCACGGAAACACCGGCCAGCGTATGGGCGTCGAGCCGCTTCTGGAAGCCGCCCATGAGGCCGCCCAGCGCATCATTCATGCGATAGCCGAAGTCGTCGCCGCGCCATGTCGTCGTCCGGCCGATTGCCTGCCCCCAGAGTTCTTCACGCGCTTCGCCGGGTATGCCAGAATCATCGGCGCGTTGCCGGGCCGGGCGCTCGCCGCGACGCTGGCGGGCGAGTGCGCCCAGGGTCTGATTAACGAGGAATTTGCTGTTTTCCAGATTCATGCCGATCAACTGGGCATAACCGACGCCGCCGATCTGGTCGATGCCGATGGGCAGGGTGCGGGCCGATTGTGCCGCCAGGCTGTCGAACAGCCGCTTGATGCCGGGCTTGCTCTCCCGCCGGCCGGCTACCGGCCGGAGCCCTTCCAGAATGGCACCCACCTGTTGGCGATTGCTGTTGCTGACCACGCCCGCCGCAGCGATGTCGGCATACGAAGCAGGGGTGGCATACAGCGCCAGCCCCGTTGTGCCATACACCAGATCGAGGCGGGTGCCGGGCAGCAAACCCTCTGCCGGCTGATTCAAATGCTCAAAGCTGCCCAGCACGCCGCCGGGGGCGCTGACAAACGCGAAGTGCTGGCCCAAGGTCGGGCTGTAGGTATTGCTGGCCGGCGCGCTGATGCCACGCAGTAGCACGTTGAGGCTGCCGCCGGCGGTGTAGGTGCTGCCCATGCCGGTCAGGACAAGGCGGCTGTAGTTGCCGGCGCCGTTGCCGCTGCCCGGGCCATCGATCTCGATATCAAGCGCACTGCCGGGGTGCTGCACGACCGAGCCGTATGCGGTGAGCGTGCCGGGGGAGTTGCCCGGAGCCAGCCTGCCGCCATTCGCCACGATCACGTCTGCCACCGTTCCCGTGCCGCCAAGACTGCCGCCACTGCCGACCGTGGCGCTAGACACAATGGAACCGTTGATTTTCAGGCTGCCGCCATTGACGGTGGTAGCGCCAACGTAGGTATTGATCCCGTTCAGGGCCAGGGTACCGGCCCCGAGTTTGGTGAGACCGGCGCTGCCTGCGATGTCATTGCCGAACGTTGACGTATGACCCGCCGTGACATCGGCCACGAAGGTTTCCTCGAAGATGCCCGGCCCCTGGATGGCCTTGCCCACGTTCAACAAACCCCGCCCCCATTCCGCATCGGGACTCGCCGCCATGCTGCCGGTGGTCAGGATCGTCGTGGCCAGGTTCTTGTTGCTCATCCAGGGAAATTGCTCGGCCACCAGGGCGACCGCGCCGGAAACTACCGGCGCAGCCATGGACGTGCCTATATAAGGCAGATACGCAGAAACCGACTGCGCGTCGGCGCCGAGAATCCATGCGTCGCCCGGGGTTTCGCCCGGTAACAAGTTCCGATCATCGCCCCCCGGCGCAGCGATACAGTAATTCCGGGCGACGCCGCAGCGGTTGGAGTAATCCGTCAGCGCGCTACCGTCATTCGTCGTCGCGGCGACGACGATAAATCCCCCCTTGGCCGCCAGCGCCGCATCGTAGGCGGGAAAGGTGGACTCCACGGAGGGATTGATCGCCACCTTGCCAGGTTCGCCTTCGTTGCTGGCGGCGAACACAATCACGCTGCCCCGATCCAGGGCGGTGTGGATCGCGTCGATGACGGGGCGATTTAATGCCAGGTTGCTTTCGTAGAACGCCTGCGGATCTCCCGCTCCGGCCGAGTCCGATCCCCAACTGTTGTTGATGACCTTGACCCCCTGGCTGCTGGCGTAGTCGATCGCCGCAGCGATCTGCTGCTGGGTCAATTCGGGAATGAAGTCCAGGGCGCTCATCACCAGACTGGCGTTGTAGGCCACGCCCTGGATGTTGTATGGGCGCGTGGCCCCATCCAGCCGTGCCGCTGCGATGCTCGCCACATGGCTGCCGTGCCCCCCGTAATCGACCAGGAAACTGGAAAAATTGCTCGTTCCGGATTGCCCCGTCAGGGCATCGTAGGCGGCGACGAGTGCGCCGCTGAATTCGAGGTGATCGGGGTTCATCCCGCTATCGACCAAGCCGATCCTGATGCCCTGGCCGCTCAGCCCGGCGTTGTAGGCCGGCAGAACATTGATGGTGGCCAACGCGCGCTGATTGAAGTATTCCGGGCCGGGCGAGAATTGCGCTGCGGCAGGCGTTGCGGCCGCCAGCAACGCAGCGGCGATCAGCGCCGGGATGCGGCTGGCGTGAACGAACGAGGGGGTTTTGCTGACAGGATGGAGCGTCATGTTCGAGTGCCGAACGGGCATCCTGGCCGGTTGAATGTCATTTGCATTATTTGGCGCACTTTGGGTTGGCACCATAGCTTGCTCGGAGTCTATGTTCAACCTCTGTACTATGCAATGACTTGCCTGGAAATTTCATAACAAGGTATCGGCGGAACAGCCCAAAGGTACCCTAATCAGTTGCTTGTGCAGCATATTTGATTTCCCGGCGCTGGAAATAAAAAATAACCCAATCCTGTATTTTCATCATCGCGCCCCGCACCTTGCGAATCTGCTGATCCTGGCTACCACTCGTTCAGGAGCGGATGCGCAAACGTGCCCCGTCCTGAACCCCGCCAAACTTTTCCAGCATGCTGCGCAAGCGGCCAAGCAGCTGGGCATCACCACCCAGTTCGAGGTCGAGGCGGGGGCGGCGTCCGGACTCCAGCTCAATCTTTCCATTGATGGCGAGGGTTCGGGTGTTTATTGCGTGGATATCCAGGGTTGTTGCCGATGGGGTGATCGTGGCGTCGATGCGGTGATCGCCGAGCGCCTGCCCAGGCAGGATGTCTACACCGCCTGCCCGCCATTCGGCGTGTGTTCTGCCCTCACAGCCTCCGCTCCAGGTGCATGCAAGGGCGGGAATACGCAGGTCGAGCACACCGCGCCACCCGGCACGTGCAATCGCGTGGGGAACGGCAGCGAGCGCGACGGCGGGCGGCAGCTGTAGCGTGAGGCGCTGCAGTGCGACGCCGCCGGGATGGATTTCCAGTGTCGCCGGGGCGTTACCGTCGATTTTCACTACCCAGCGCAGGCGTGCTTCGAGGAGGCCACTCGGTTCCAGCGTCCAACTCAGGTCGCTGACCGGGTGCAGCGCCGCGCTGCTGTCCGATGTGGCCAGGCGGGCCTGACCATTCCAGAGCGTACCGGTTGCCCATGCGAGGCGAAACTGGCCATGGCTCAGGCGATCCAGCATCTGGTCGAGCAATGCAGCGGGTGCGCTGGTGACGATCAGGACACCGACTGCCGTGGTGAACAACAGCACTCTTGCTGCCAGTTTCATTTCACACTCACTGCGCACTGAGCTCCAACACGGCCGCGAAGCGCGCGCGTCCGTCCACTGTCGCAGGCTGTACCTCAAGACGGATCGGTCGCAGGCGTTGTTCGGCTTGCAGGGCGGCCAGCCAGTTCACCAGGGCTGCCAGGGTTGCGGTGCCGCTGGCTTCGATGACATCGCCGTTCAGCCTCGGCTCGACCACGACCCCGCGCACGCTGGCCGAAGCTTGGATTGATTCGGCCAGCGCGGAGAGCGGGCGTGTCGTGGGGACGGGATGTTCCTTTAGCGCAGCCAGGCCCAGACTGTCCTGTTCCATGCCGAGGTAAGCGAGATGCGCCGCAGGCAGGCTGCGCGTGAGTCGTTCGCGCTCGCTTGCAAGGTAATCGGCCAACGCGATCAAACCACCGCTGAGCACGACGGCAAGGGCGATGATGAGCAGGCGGCGTTCGCGTGGTGTACAGGCTGTATACCTGGCGCGCAGGCGCGTGGTTGGCGCGGTGCGCGCCGATGGGGGTGCGCTCGGTGGGTGGGGCTGGTTTGCTGAGAGGGTCATGAGGGTGGACTCTTGCTACGTCGGACGGGCGGACAGGTGGTGATCTCAGGGCGCGTGGCGCAGGGGTGGGGTGCGTGGGGTGGGGTGCATGGATCGGCGGACTGAGGGCGTTCAGGGACGGGTGGCGAGGATCAGGCGTTTGCCGTCGGTACGTGCAGCCAGGCCACGGGCCTCCAGGCGTGCGAGCAAGTCGGCGGGTGGCCCGCTGTCCAGCTCCAGGCTGAGCCGACCTTCCTCGTAAAGCAGTGCCTGGGGTTGCGGCACACCGGCTGCGAAGGCAAGGTCGAGCAGGCTTAGAAAATCGCTGGCTGCGACCTGTCCATGTGCCTGCAGGGCACGCGCGTAGGCCCGGCGCAGCTGCATCTGCGGCTCCAGCAGGGGTTGGCCGGGGAGTGCCTCGGCGGCAAGGCGCTCGCCACGTTCGCGCAGGGCGCGCTCCTCGCGGCCATCAATTCCGACCTGTACCGCCTGCACCAGCAGCCAGATGCCTGCGGCACTCGCGGCGAGATGCAAGGGTCGGCGCAGCGCTCGCCACCCGTCGTCCTCGCCATGCGCAGGCAGAAATTCACCGTGCAGCAGATTGGCGACATCGCGCCTTCGCTGCCACCAATCCAGCGCCGGACCTTCCCGCACCTCGACCCCGATCCGCACCGCCAGCGCAGCGGCTTCGGCAAAGGAGGTACCCGGGCTCTGGCGTATTTCGAGCTGGGCGGGGCGTACCGCAGCGGGTGTCGCATTGAGTTGCAGGGTGATCCATTCGGCAAGCGTGTCCACACTGTCAGCGTCGAGCGCGATGCCCGTGCGTGGCCCCGTCCGGAGCACTGCGGTGGCACCAGGCAGGATCGCCAACGTCCAGGTGTCGCGGGCAGGCGGGGCGAGTTGCAATGCGCTGCGTGCCGCGTCGAGCGGCCGGCCGAGCGCCTTGCAGGTGGCGACCAGCATGGCCAGTTCGCTACGCGCCAGCACCAGTACGCCCACGCGTGCACTCCCTGGGTCGCGGCCGGTGATGGTGAGATGTTGCAGGTCGTGATCACGCGCAATATGGCTTTCGAGTGCGTAACGGATCAGTTGCGTTTGCTCACGCTTGGGTGCCGGCGGCAACTCAAGATCGAACCAGATGACGCGGCTGCCGGCCAGCACGATTTCGTGGCGATCGGCTGCTGGCCAGTGACAAGGTTCGCTGCGCCCGCTATCGAGCACCCGTTGCGCGTTGTCGAGCAGCACCCAGTCGGCGACCGGGTCACGTGGCCAGCGCTCGCCGGCCAGTAGCATCAGGGTAGTGGTCATGGCGTGTGGTACCAGAGGATGGTGGGCCAGTTCGACTGGCGGTCGAGCATGGCTTGAAGATTCAATACGGCATCGCCGTGGATGGCGGTAACCGTGACGAGGAAATAGCGGCTGCGCACGTCGAGTATTGCGTCAGCGGGCAGGCTGGCACCTTTGGGCAGGCGGCTCTGCAAGTCGCCGGGGTTACGGAACCAGGCCCGCTCACGCGCTGCAACCAGGTTGCGCGCTGCGTCCAGGCTCAGGCCGTCGAGCACGGCGGCGAGGACTTCCGCACTCGCGGTGTTGATGTTGATTGTCGCCCCGTGCGGCGCTGCGACGATGTGTGCTTCAAGCGCGGCGAAGTCGGCTGCGGGAATCAGCCCGAGCAGCACGAGTTCGCGCGTTTCGACCAGTGTGCTGCCGCTGCGCGCCCCCGGGAGCGCAGCGGCCCCGTTTTCGGCACCCGGATGGGTACTGCCTGCCTGCAGATGGCGGGCGAGCCCCTGTGCCGCAGCATTGGCTCGTTCGGCATTCATGCCGACCAGGCCGAGCAGGCGCGCAAAACGCGCAATTGCCTGCCTGTCAGGGCGGCCATGCGGCGCGAGATCATTCAGGTTGAAGCGTCCGGACATATCCCGGATTGCCCCTCCCACGCTGCCCTCGCTGGCGTCATTGCCGATTGCGGTGACCGGGATTTCGGTTGTCCAGCTCTCACCGAGATGATCGTTCGGCGTGCGGCGCGCGTCGTCGGCAAGTATGTTGCGCGACCAGTCCACTGCTGCCCGCCCGAGCTGCCACGCCTGGGCCTGATCGTGACGCCCTCCCAACAGGGTCAGGCCGTGACCGAAATCGGCGACTGCGCCGGCGGCCAGCAGGGCTGCAAAGCTCACGGTCAGCAGTGCCAGCACGACTGCGGCACCGTGCTGCCCGGCCCGGCTAGCGCAGCGCGAAAACACGGGTAACGGGCCCGACATCGGCAAGCTCCATGGTGAATTCAACCGCATCGGGTAGCGGGGGGGCTGTCACGCCACGGTTGCGCTGGTGCTCCTCGGTGGCGGGCCATTGGCTGTACGCCTGACCGGCGGCGAGCAAGCGCCAGTGCAGGGCGTCGACCTCATCCAGCAGGAGGGGCAGACGGATCGGTTCGCCCAGCGCCTCCCGGTCCGGCCAGACAAGCGCCTCAAGGCGGCGATCCTGATGACGGATCTCGACGCGGCCGAAACCCTGTTCGCCACCGATCACGGTCCATGCCAGACGACTGCGCCGGCCGTCGCCGGCGGCCTCAAGCTCAAGCGCGCGCTGCCCGCCTTCGGCCAGCTCCGGCGGGGCAATCTGCATCAGCTCGCGCTCGATCAGCGCGCTGGCGTGTACCACGGCCTGCCAGTGCGCGAGTTCGGTTCCTATGCGCGTGCGCGCATCGACGAGCTGGCTCGTGGCGCGCCAGGTGAGCAAACCGATGACGCCCAGCAAGGCCAGTGCCACCATGAGCTCGATCAGGGTAAGCCCCGCATCACTGCGGTGGATACGCGGTGCGAATGAGCGGCGCGGGTGGGGAAGCAGGTGGGGAAACATGTGGGGAAGCAGGCGCGGCGGCATGGGCTCGTTCAGCGCAGTGGACGCACGGCAAAGCCGCTCAGGGTGGCGAGGGTGCGCTCTGCGCGCGCGTCGAGTACGCGGACATCAATGCGGCGAAAGAGCGCATTGGGTGTGCCGCTCACCTTCTCCTCCCAGCGCAGCGTGATGCGTGCCTGCTCAGCCTCACCGTGGTACTCGCCGATTGCCGGCCAGGTAGCGTTGGCGCGGTGCATGGCGAGGCGGTTCTGTGCGACCCAACTGGCCAGGGTGTGCTCACGCAGGGCGGCTGTCGACTGGGCCGTGGCACCCATCGCGCGCAGTGCCGATAACAGGGCGACGGCGACAATCGTCAGTGCAACCAGGGTCTCGATCAGGGTAAAGCCGCGCGTATACCTCGAAGAACGAGGCGAAGAACGAAGCGGGTGAAGGCAGGCTCGTCGTTCATGCAACACCGCGCTCACTGGACCACCCTCCTGCCGCTGCGCGACATCCTCCCCGAGGGCGGATGAACGCCCCCTTCGGGCGGCCGTGCGGGGGCGTGTCATTGCGCAACCTCCACGGCGGGCAGACGTTTGATACGGCCATCGATGCTGCCGCGAATCCGGTAGCGTGCGCCTGCGGTGGCGAGCACCAGTTCGAAGGCGGGGGCGCGCGCCCCGAAGATGATCCGCCGGCTGCCGCCTGCCCGTGTCGGGCCCGCAGTGTTCATGCTGCTCGATCCCGCCAGCATCGCCTGCCGATTCGTGCGTGCGTTGACCTGCAACGAAACCAGGCGCAGGTCGCTGCTGAAGCTACGCGGGGCAAGCTCCGGCGGTGCCTCAAGCCGGCGCCAGCCGCCGTCGGGTTGGCGCTCGCTGAAACGGTAGCCGTCGGGGAGAAAGTCCACCGCGAGCGCACTGCCGCGCAGTTCGGCGCGATTGGCCGCACTTTCGAGCGCGCGCCGTAAGCGTTCAACCTCGCGCTCGCCGTCGTTGGCACGGGCGTGGTCGAGCGTGAGCGCGATACCGCCGCTGGCGATGCCAATGATGACCAGGACCACCAGCAGTTCAACGAGGGTGAAGCCGCGCTGCCTGGGCGCAGGGCGCTCAAGGCTGCCAGGAGCCGATATCCGCATCGAAACCTTCTCCGCCCGGGCGGCCGTCAGCGCCATAGCTGAATACATCGACTTCGCCATGCACGCCCGGTGCCAGGTATTGATAGGGGTGGCCCCAGGGGTCGGCCGGCAGGCGCTCGACGTAGGCCTTCCAGTTCTCTGGCAGCGGCGTTGCGGTCGGGCGCACGACCAGCGCCCCCAGTCCTTGTTTGGTGCTGGGATAGCGCCGGTTGTCGAGTTTGTAGAGTTTGAGGGCCTGCATCAGCGAGGCGATGTCCTGGCGCGCTGCGATAACGCGCGCCTCGTCGGGGCGGCTCATGATGCGGGGTACGACCAGCGCGGCGAGCACGCCGAGGATGACGATGACGACCATGACCTCGATCAGGGTGAAGCCGCGCGCAAGGCGGGGGAAACTTTGGGGCATGGACTTACCTCATCAGGGTGTTGATTTCGATGATCGGTTGCATCACGGCGAGCACGATCAGCAGGACTACCGCTCCCATCACCAGCAGCAACAGCGGTTCGAGCAGGCTGGTGAGGGCGGCGGTACGGGTCTCCAGCTCCTGTTGCTGCAGACGTGCGGCGCGGTCGAGCAGCTGGTCGATCCGGCCGGTGGCCTCGCCGTTGGCCACCATGTGGATCAGCAGCGGCGGGAAGGCACGCCCGGCCGCCAGCGCGTGCGCGAGCGGGCGGCCAGCGCGCACCTGCTCGGCGGCCTCGCGCACCGCAGCGCCGATCGGCAGGGGCCGGCCGGCGCGCGCGGCGGGCGACCCGCATCA
>URNG01000079.1 GCA_900549295.1 uncultured Rhodocyclaceae bacterium | reverse complement strand
CGCGCCATGCAGCTCGCCAACGACGCCGCCGCCACCTTCGAGCGGCTAGGCTCCCCCGAAGGCGAACTGGCCCTGGCGCAGGCCGTGCTCTATCTGGCGGTGGCGGCCAAGAGTAACGCGGGCTACATGGCCTGGAACCAGGCCCGGACCTTCGTGCAGCGGGACCGGAGCCGCGAAGTGCCCGTGCACCTCAGAAACGCGCCCACGAAGCTGATGAAGGAACTGGGCTACGGCCACGAATACCGCTACGCCCACGACGAACCCCACGCCTACGCGGCGGGCGAAACCTATCTGCCGGACGGCATGGCCGAACCGGGCTGGTATCAGCCGGTGGAGCGCGGGCTGGAAGCGAAGATTGCGGAGAAACTGGCTCTCTTGCGAAAGCTGGATGAAGAAGCTGGGAAGAAATAGAGATAAGCCAGAAATCATCCTTGAAACCGCAGTTGCCGCTTCAAAAACCCTTCGACATCTCCGCTACGCGGGTTGCTCAGGGCAAACGGCGGCACCACCAGACGGGGGGGGCGGGCAAAATCCGTTCGTCCCGAGCTTGTCGAAGGATGAACGGATTTTGCCCGGCTCAACTACGTTTTCAAGGTTCAGTTGCCCCGCAGCCCAGCCGCTACATCCCGGAAGGAGGCTAATGCCGCTTCGAGATGATCGATGATCTCCTGCTGTAGCACATCCGGCGGCGGCAAATCGTCGAGGTTATCCAGGCTGTCGTCCTTGAGCCAGAAAATATCGAGGCTGGCCTTGTCGCGCGCAATCAATGTCTCGTAATCGAAGTGGCGGAAACGTTCCGTTTCACTGCGCTGGTGGCGGTTGCCCGGGTTGTAGGCGCTGATGAAATCCTGCAAATCCTCGCGCCGCAGTTGCCGCGTCTTCAAGGTGAAATGCTTGTTGGTACGCAGGTCGTAAATCCACACGCCCTTCGTCCGCACCTTGCCGTCCTTGGGCTTGTTGTCGAAGAACAGCACGTTCGCCTTCACGCCCTGCGCGTAGAAAATGCCGGTTGGTAGCCGCAGCAGCGTGTGCACGTCGCAGGTCTCCAGCAGCTTGCGGCGAATCTTCTCGCCCGCGCCGCCCTCGAACAGCACATTGTCGGGCAGCACCACGGCGGCCTGCCCCGTCGTTTTTAGCATTGAGACGATGTGCTGCAAGAAATTGAGCTGCTTGTTCGAGGTGCTCTGCCAGAAGTCCTGCCGTTCGTAGGTCAGCGCGTCGCGGTCTTCCTCGCCATCCTCGTTGGTGATGGTCATGCTGGATTTCTTGCCGAACGGCGGGTTGGCGAGCACGTAGTCAACCGTTTGCGTGGGCGCGGCAATCAGCGCATCGGCGCGCGCCACCGTCGGCTCGCCCTCCATGTCGCCGACGTTGTGCAGGAACAGATTCATCAGGCACAGCCGCCGCGTAGCCGTGACAATCTCGTTACCGAAGAAGGTCTGATGGCGCAGGAATTCCTTCTGTTTCCTGTCCAGCTTCGCGCCCTCGCGCGTGAGCCAGTTGTACGCGCCGAGGAAGAAGCCGCCGGTGCCGCAGGCCGGGTCGGCAATGGTCTTGCCCGGCTGCGGCTGCACGCATTCCACCATCGCCTCGATCAGCACACGCGGGGTGAAGTACTGGCCTGCGCCGCTCTTGGTGTCCTCGGCGTTCTTTTGCAGCAGCCCTTCGTACAGGTCGCCCTTCACGTCGGTGCCCAGGCCAATCCAGTTTTCGGCGTCGATCATCTGCACCAGCCGCGCCAGCTTGGCCGGATCCTGGATCTTGTTCTGCGCCTTGAAGAAGATCGCGCCCAACATACCCGGCTGCTCGCCAAGCCGGTGCAGCACGGTCAGGTAATGAGCCTCCAGCGGATCGCCCACCTTGCCGCGCAGACTGGGCCAGTCGCAGCCGGTGGGTACATGGGTATCGCGGCTGTAGGGCGGCTGCGAATACTCGTGCGCCATCTTCAGAAACAGCAGGTAGGTCAGCTGCTCCAGATAGTCGCCATAACCCACCCCGTCATCGCGCAGGGTGTGGCAGAAGTTCCAGAGCTTCTGGACGAGGGTGGAGGTGTTCATGATGAATACTCAAGCCAAGAGTTCGGCTTCCATCCGCCGGATGCCGCTCAGGAAATTGTGGAAGCTGGCCGAGCGGGTATTGCCCAGATCAAGGTGTTTGCCGATCTCCCGAGAGCTGGCGATTTTCTGGTATTGCCCACGTGTCAGTGCTTTCAGCTCACGACTCGGGCTGCCGAGATGATCAGGTGAGCGGAACTTCCTACCGCCTTGTTGCTTTGCAATTCCATGAATCTCCAGAGCGGTTTCCACAGCGGCCAGATCCGCGAGGTAGAAGGTTTCAAGCTCGGTACACGCAATACGTATCAAGCAAGCAGCCGATTTTCCAGATTGAACGCACAGGTCAAGCAGCCGCTGCTTCAAGGCAATGCAGTCTTGGTGGCTGTCCTGGTCGCGCATCACGATGAAACGGGCATTTGGATTCTGGTAGCCACGAATGCGACGGATCAGTTGCTTTTCCAGATCCTGTTTGCCCTCGAATGGAATCAGGCGCGGCACGATATTTTGATCCAAAAAACGGGGAAGCAGGCTTTTCAGAAGCGCCTCTGCCGAGCGTTCCTCCAGAAGAAACACCAGTTCCTTGCTCATTGTGGATCGACTCCCTCGAAGAAGCCCTGCTTCCACAAATAGCCCAATTGGTCGCCCTCGCTCACATAGGCTGCGATCTGTGCATCATCCTTTGCACGGCGTATTTCGGTATAGCCACTGCGCTTGACTAGCCAGCAGACCTCATCCATCTCGATCGCATTGAGGAAGTCCGGCGAGTGCGTTGATACCAGCACCTGCCCGCCACGATTGGCGTAAAGTCTGAATTCCTCGGCCAATTCTGCCATCAGCCGTGGATAAAGCTGGTTCTCCGGCTCTTCCACACACAACAACGGATGCGGTTTGGGGTCATGCAACAGCACCAGATAGGCGAACATCTTGATGGTGCCATCGGACACATAACGATCAAGAAATGGTGTCTTGAATGCACCGTCCTGAAAGCGCAAGGCCAAGTAGCCATCGTCCATCAGCTTGGATTCGACCTGCGATATGCCAGGTACGCGCTTGGCCATCGTGTTGAGGATGTTCTGAAATACCTTGGGATGCTGCTCGCTGAGATAACGGGCAACCAGCGGCAGATTTTCGCCAGTAGGGGACAGGTGTTCGGAATCACCAGCGGCCTCCTTGCGGCCCCGCGCAGCATTGATGTGGAAATCCGATACATGCCAATTCTCGATCAACTGCCGAAACGCATTGGCAGCCTTGAAGCGCTCGAATTGCCCCAAGCCCTTGATGGCCAACGTATCGGGAGAGACCTTCTGGTTTTCCCGCTCAAGCTCTTCATCTGACTTGCTGAAATCTTCCTCATTGGTGATGGCATAGCCTTCACCATTGGTGAAATTGAGGAAATGGAATGGGCTGCCATAGCGGCCACGCTTGTAGCGCAGGATTTCGCGCTTGACCACAGGTGAACCATTGACTTGGCCGATTTGTAAGGAATACGTGACCAGACGTTCCACACTGGTGATTTCCATGCGGTATTGCAATTCGATCAGGATGGTATCCGTGGCTGGGTCGCAGCCACGGCTCAACACTTCCGGGAAGCGCCCACGCTTGTCCAATGCTTGGCGGACATTGCCCCTCAGGCAGTCATGCAGGAAACCGAACACATCGAACAGAGTGGACTTGCCTGAACCATTGGCACCAACCACCACCATGAATGGCGGCATGTCGGTCAGATGAATGTCCTTGAAAGCCTTGAAGTTGGCCAGGCGGATGGATTCGATTTTCATGAAACGGTCACCGGAATGTGGGGCGGCAAGCGGAGAGGATAAAGGGAATTCGTGAGGTCATGTAGGTGCTCCGGACTGTTTTCTGCTTTTTCGCACAGCTTTGCCCTTCTGTGCCCGCTTCGCACAAATACGAGCCAGCAATGCGCTGGCCGGTTCGTCGTTCGGGTCTTGCGGGACGAGCTGGCCGCTGAAGGCGGCACGCAGCAGGTTGCGGCGCTGGGCGGCGGCTTGCTTCAGGGCGTGGGCGATGGCGTTTTGCTGTTGCTGGCAGGCGGTGAGGGCGGTGTCGAGTTGGGTGAGGATTTGGTGTTGTTCGGGGAATGGGGGAATGGGAATGGCGATTGCACGAATGTTCGCCAGATTCACGCGCGGACGACCAATGCCCTTGACCAGACTGATGGTACGTTTTCTCGTTGGTTCTGCGTTGAGCGCCGCGAGAAAAAATTCTGATGCCACAAGTTCGGTGTTCGGGCGAATGCGCGCGCAATCGGCTTTGACAATGGCCGGTGCGATGCCAAGCGGCACGATACATGCGCGAGGCAATGTTTCACCAAGCATGGCAACCACGAGATCGCCTTCATGCACAGCATGTTTCTGGAGTTGTTCGTAATGCGCCTCTGAAATGTGAGCGCGAGCATCCAGAAACTCTCCATCACCTATGTTTTGGAGACGGATCACAAGTGGCCCTGACTCCGTATAGTGTTCAGTCTTCAAGTTGGAGCCGAACGGCCCATCAGTGATACTGCGCTCGTCAAGCGCGCATTGGTCAATCGTCGTCCACACCCACCCCTCTGGCAGCGGGGGCAGTTGCGAGGTGTCCGGGGCGGCGGGTTCCTTGTATTTCTTCTTGAGGCCGTGCTTTTGCTCGAAGCGGGCGCGGCGTTCGCGCAGGATGCGGGCAAGCAGTTGCGCGCCGGTTTCCTGCGGCGCGTTCGCCTCACGCCAATCGGCGGTGAGCGCGCCTTCCACGGCGGTTTTCAGCAGCGACTGGCGGTATTGCACCAGCTTGCGCTGCGCTGCTTTGAGTTCGGACACGCCGGCATCGAGGTCGGTCAGCAGGGATTCGAGCTTTTCGACGATGCGGGTTTGTTCGGCGCGGGGTGCAACCGGCACGCGCACTCGATACAAGTCATCACGACTCAGGCTCGGAATGGCGGTGGACTTGTCCAGTTGCCCCAGAGGTTGAGATGACAAGAAATAGTGCAAGAAGTCGATGCTGATTTCGGATGGCGGCTGAATGAAATATGCTGTGTCAATTGGCCAGCAGGACTCTCGAATCAAATGAACTGCGCCCGCCGAACCTTTGCGACCAACGACCAAACATGGCCCATCAACAAGCGCTTTGTCGTGATGTCCGACTTTGCCGCTTGATCCAACAACCGGAATGTTTCCCTCGCTCGCACGGCTGCCTGAAGCCAATGCTTTGCCGTAATGCACGGCCAAGAAACTACCAATTTCATCGGCCTCCCAGCCTGCGGGGACTCCACTCACGCCACCAACTCCTCATTCAACTCCCCCAGCAACCCATCCAACTGCCCCTCGAACACCGCCCACGCCTTCTGCAAGCCGCCCTTGTCGGCCAGTTGCGCGTAGTCGAAATCGTCGCGTTCGATGCGGAAGCTGCTGGCGATGTGGTCTTTCATCAGGCGCAGCCAGTCCATCTGCTCCGGCGTGAAGGCGGTGGCGCGCTTGCTGTTGTGGCGCCAGACCCAATCGGCAAACTTCTTGTCCACGCGCTCGGCGAAGGGGGTGAGTTCTTCGTCCAGCCCCAGCGCGAAGCGCAGCAGGCTGATGATGTCCACCAATTGCCGCCGTTGGCTGGCACCGCGCACCTTGTCCTCGCGCACGCGGGCGTAGGCGCTCCACAGTTTTTCGCTGGTCAGTATCAACGGTGGGCGTTGCAGGGCGTCGTGCAGGTCTTCGATCATCTCCAGCGTCAGTGCGCGGCGGGCATAGGGCTGATCGTAGAAGAAGCCCAGCGCGGCGATTTCGTTGTGGTGTTGGTGCAGGTAGTCCTCGAACTTGCGCACGGCGGATTCGGCATTGGCTTGGGCTGCTTCCGAAAATTCGCTGCGCACCACGGTATCGGCGTTCAGGGTGTCGATGATCTGCTCGCGTTCGCGGCGTGCGCCTTCGATGGCGTCACGCAGTTGCGGTGAATCGAAGGGGGCGCAGGCGGCGGCAATGCGTTTGTCCTTGGCGGCGGCCCGTTCGGTATCGGTCAGCGTTTCTGCGTTGCGGGTGATGCCGGCGGCTTTCGCTGCGTCGAGTGCATCGGCGGTGATGAGGTCGGGGTCGGTGGCTTGTACCAAGCTGCGCGCCAGATCGTGCAAGCCAATGCCGCCTGCGGCCTGCTTGATCTTTGCCAGCGCCTTGTCGTCCAGTTGCTTGGTGAGGCGCACCAGCCGGTTGCCGAGGCTTTGCACGGTGTCGTCGTCGTGCGCGCCGACGGCAATGGTTTTCAGCAGTGCATCCAGGCTGACGCCGGGTTTGCGTTCCAGCGGGCGCGATTCGGTTTTGAGCGATTTCTCCACGCCCACCGCGTCGATCAGCACGAAGCGGGATTTCGCGCCATGCGCGGAGCCGGACACCTTGCGCAAGCCTTCTTCATCCAGGCTGCGCACGCCACGGCCTTTCATCTGCTCGTAGTAGCCCTTGCTGCGCACGTCGCGCATGAACAGCAGCACTTCCAGCGGTTTCACGTCGGTGCCGGTGGCAATCATGTCCACGGTGACGGCGATGCGCGGGTTGAAGTCGTTGCGGAAGCTGGCGAGCACGCTGTCGGCATCATCGCCGGGGATGGCGTTGCCGTGTTCGTCGGTGCCGGCGCGGTAGGTGACTTTCTTGCAGAAGGCGTTGCCTTGCCCATACACCTCGCGGGCGATGCGGATGATGTCGTCGGCGTGGCTGTCGGTCTTGGCGAAGATCAGGGTCTTGGGCGTTTCCGGTTTTCCGTCACGTTGGCGCTCGGGGAAGATGCGTTGTTCCACCGCGTCTTTCATGGCCTGCAACACGCTGCGGATCTGGTCGGGGTTGACCACGGATTTGTCGAGGTCGGTGGCGCTGTAGTCCACGTCGTCTTCAGTCTGCGCCCAGCGTTTGGCGCGGGTCTGGCGGTCGCGGTGATCGACCCACTCCTTCGCTTCGAGCTTCGCGCCCTTCTGGGTGATTTCGGTTTCTATCTCATAGACGTCATAGCCGACGTTGACGCCATCGACCACGGATTGCTCGTAGTTGTATTCGGCCACCACGTTCTGGTTGAAGAAGCCGTAGGTGCGCTTGTCCGGCGTGGCGGTGAGGCCGATCAGGAAGGCGTCGAAGTAGTCCAGCACCTGCTTCCACAGGTTGTAGATGCTGCGGTGGCATTCGTCGATGACGATGAAGTCGAAGATCTCCACCGGCACTTGCGGGTTGTACTGCACCAGTTTTTCGCGCAGGGTGGCGGCGTTGATTTCGCCAGCGGAGACGTCTTCGTTGTCCTCGGCCAGCTCGGTATTGGTGAGGATGGAATACATGCGCTGGATGGTGCAGATGCACACCTGCGCGTGCGGGTCGATGCGGCTGCTGGCAAGGCGCTGCACGTTGTACAGCTCGGTGAACTTGCGTGCGTCGTCCGGCGGCGTGTAGGCCATGAACTCCTGATGCGCCTGCTTGCCGAGGTTGCGGGTATCGACGAGGAACAAAATCCGTTTCGCGCCGCCGAACTTGAGCAGGCGATACGCGGCGGTGATGGCGGTGAAGGTTTTGCCCGCGCCGGTGGCCATGTGCACCAAGGCGCGCGGCTTGTTCTGTGCCAAGGATTTTTCAAGGCTAGTGACGGCGCTGATCTGGCAGTCGCGCAGATTGCGCTCGGGGAGCGTCAGCATTTGCTCGGTCAAACGGCGACGTAGGGTTTCGGTCTGCGCCAACCATGCCGCCAGCGTTTCCGGCTTGAAGAAGTGGAAGATTTCGCGCGAACGCGGTGCAGGGTCGGCACCATCGGTGAAACGAATGATCTGGCCGGTGGCCTCGAACAGGAAGCGTAACGGGCTGCTGTCCTTGCGCCACTTGAGCGCGGCGTTGGCGTAGCGCTCGGTTTGGGTTTCGGTAACGGTGAGATTTTCACCCGCGCTATTTTTCTTGGCTTCGATGACACCCGCAGCATTGCGATTAACGAACAGAACGTAGTCCGCCGAGCCGGTATCGGTGGGGTATTCGCGTACGGCGACACCGACCGCTGCGCCGAGGTTGATCTGCTTCATGTCCTGAATGACCCAGCCCGCTTGCTCCAGCTTCTGGTCGATTTGCTGGCGTGCTTTGGTTTCTGGTGTCATGTAAGCCCCCTCTTATTCTGTCGGTTGCACGTGCGCCCGGCGCAGCAGCAGGTGGTTGACGATGAAGGAAAGCACTGCTTCGCCGCGCTGGTTGACCGCCTGATATTTGAAGCGGGCGATGCCGCGTTCCGGTTTCGAGGCCGAGGGGCGCACTTCCAGCACTTCCACCCGGCAATGTAGCGTATCGCCCGGGCGTACCGGCAGCAGCCAGCGCAGTTCGTCGATGCCCGGCGAGCCGATGCTGGACTCGGCCAGCATGCCGCTCTGGATGAACAGCCGGAAACACAGGGCCAGACTCTGGAAACCGCTGGCGATCAGGCCGCCGTAAGGGGATTTTCCGGCGGCATCGACGTCGAGGTGAAAGGGCTGCGGATCGTAGCGCCAGGCGAAATCGATGATTTCGGCTTCGCTCAGGGTGACGCCGCCCGTCGTGAATTGCTGGCCGGGCGTGAAGTCGTCGAGAAAGCGGGCGTTCATGGTTTGCCTTGGGGAGTGGGTCGGGCGGTCAGTGTAGCCGCGCCTTTCCCGGAAGGCCATGCTCCGCGGGCAGGGGGCGCCTCGTTAGCGCCCGCTGATCTCGCCCAGGTTGCGCTCCATCCAGCGCAGCATGTCGTCCCACATCGACCGCTGTTCGCGCAGCGCCGGCATGCTGGTGGCGTGCGGCAGTTCGATGGTGACGACCGGCAGATTGCGGTGCAGGCCGGCGTAATTGCCCAGCGAACCCGGATAAACGCCGAGCCGGTTGAGGGCCAGACGGCCGAAGCGCAGCGGATGCGGTGAGGGGCCGTCGTAATCGAGCAGGTTGTAGGGGGCGTGCACGCTGATGATCATGTCCGGCTTGAAGGTTTCGATCTGCTTTTCCAGCCATTGCGTCTCGATTTCCGAGCCGGCCGCCTTGCCCGGATAGCGGCGTGGGTCGCTGCGCGTGCGTTTCTGCCAGTAGGCGTGGGCGTCCCTGTCCCAGTCGGGCGTCGAGAAATTCCGGTTCAGATCGACGCCTTGCAGATTGGCGCGGGTGGACGGGCGGCGGTGCAGGCCGTCCGGATTGGCGAGCGGAATGATGCGCCAGTGGTACTGGCCGGGAGCGGCTTCGCCGATCCAGCTGAGCCAGCGGAAAACGATGGAAACGGAAGTCAGCTCGTCGCCGTGGATGCCGCCGATTACCAGCACGCGCGGCGCTTGCGCGTGCGCCTTCTTGCCGGCGGCGGGAATGTCCTGCCAGACCAGCGGGCGCTGGCCGCTGGTGCGCTCGGGGGCGACCTGGAAGGCGCGCTTGCGGCATTCGCCGGCGTTGACGCTGCGCAAGCGCCCGGCCAGATCGGCGCACCAAGTGTGCAGCGTGGCCTGGTCGGCAGCAGCCGGGGGAGCGGAGACGGCAGCGGTGGCAGCCGGGGTGGCCGCGGCCCACGCCAGCCAGACGGCGAGAAATGCGGGAGGAAAGATTTTTGTCATGCGGGTTCGATGCTGACGGGTTATTTCGTGGGGCTGATATGATACTCCGGGCGGCGCGGCGAAGCAGGGTTTTTTTCCGGTTCGCGGCCATTTTGCAGCCGCTTCGTCCGGGCTTGCAGGGTGTGTCCGGGAACGCCGGTCGCCTGCGCCGCTCACGTATAATCGCCCCTTTATTCACCGGCGGCGGGCCGTTTCCGCCTTGCCGCATCAGGACGAACCATGCTCGACATTCAACACCTTCGCGCCGATCTGGACGGCGTCGCCGCAGCCCTCGCCAAACGTGGAAAACCCATTGATTTCACGGCGTTTTCCGCACTCGAAGCGGAGCGCAAGACGGTGCAGACGCGCACCCAGGAATTGCAGGCGCAGCGCAATACGCTATCGAAACAGATCGGCCAGTTGAAAGGGCAGGGGCAGGACGCTTCGGCGGTGCTGGCGCAGGTCGGGGCGCTCGGCGACGAGTTGAAGGCATCGGAAGCGCGCCTGGGCGAATTGCTCAACGAATTCAATGCCTTGCTTGCCGCTTTGCCGAACATTCCCGACCCTTCGGTGCCGGTGGGCGCGGATGAAAGCGCCAACGTCGAACTCAAACGCTGGGGCGCGCCGCGCCAGTTCGATTTCCCGGTCAAGGATCACACCGACGTCGGCGAAGGCTTGGGGCAACTGGATTTCGCCACGGCAGCCAAGATTTCCGGCGCGCGCTTTGCCGTGCTCAAGGGCGGCATCGCCCGCCTGCACCGGGCGCTGGCGCAGTTCATGCTCGATACGCATACTGCCGAACATGGCTACACCGAGGTGTATGCGCCTTATCTCGTCAATGCGGCGAGTTTGTTCGGCACCGGGCAATTGCCGAAATTCGAGGAGGATCTGTTCAAAGTGCCGCGCGGCGAGCAGGAACCGCTGTACCTGATTCCCACGGCGGAAGTGCCGGTCACCAACATCGTGCGCGACGAAATCCTGAGCGCCGAGGCGCTGCCCCTGAAGCTCGTCTGCCACACGCCGTGTTTCCGTTCCGAAGCCGGCTCCGGCGGGCGCGACGTGCGCGGCATGATCCGCCAGCACCAGTTCGACAAGGTGGAATTGGTGCAGATCGTGCGCCCGGAGGATTCCGCCGCCGCGCATGAGGAACTGACCGGCCACGCCGAGGCGATTCTGGAAAAACTGGGCCTGCCCTATCGGCGCGTCGCGCTGTGCACCGGCGACATGGGTTTTTCGGCGGCCAAGACTTACGATCTGGAAGTCTGGCTGCCGGCGCAGGACACCTACCGCGAAATTTCTTCCTGTTCCAATTTTGGCGCTTTCCAGGCACGGCGCATGCAGGCGCGTTTCCGCAACGAGAAGAACAAGCCGGAAATCTGCCACACCCTGAACGGCTCCGGCCTGGCAGTGGGGCGCACTCTGGTGGCGATTCTGGAAAACTATCAGAACGCCGACGGCAGCGTCACGGTGCCGGAAGCCTTGCGCCCGTACATGGGCGGGGTGGCGGTGCTGGCCGTTTGATTTTTCCATGCAGACTGCGTTGGTACGGCAGTTTGCAGCGTGAAAGCTTGCCAGCCTGCAGCGCAGGCTGAATCCCACCTGCCGGGGGCGCAATTCATCGCGCCCATACTCATCATGGCGGGTGCCGTTGCGTGCAACACGCATCAGGCTCATAGGCCGCGCGGCGAGAGGCTCAGGCTTTTTTTCGCGTCTTCCAGAGCGGCCAGCGGATCGGCGGGCAGCGGCGCTTCGTGGCGCATGAGGATGTCGTAGAAACTGCGGATATTCTCGGTCATGATGACCGCTTCGCCGCCGCGCGCGCGGCCGGATTTCAGGCGGCTGTAGTACTCCGGTTTGGCCATCAGCGGCAGGATGCGTTTCATATCGAGCCAGGAATCGGGGTCGGCTTTCAGTTGTCTGGCGATCCAGCGCCCGGCGCTGAGGTGGCCGGGACCGAGGTTGTAGCCGGCAATGGCGAGCCAGGTGCGGTCGGGTTCGGGCACTTTGGGCGGCAGGCCGTCGCGCAGGATGTTCAGATAACGCGCCCCGCCCAGAATGCTTTCGCGGGGGTCGAGGCGGTTGCCGACCTTGAGGCGGTCGGCGGTTTCCTCGGTCAGCATCATCATGCCGCGCACGTTGGTGTAGCTGGTGGCGAACGGGTCCCAGTGCGACTCCTGCCAGGCCAGCGCGGCGATCAGCCGCCAGTCGATGCCGGTCTGCCGCTCGGCGTCCTGAAAGAAGCGGCGCAGGCGGGGCAGGGTGCGCTCGATGGCGGTCTGGAATTTTTCGATGTCGAGCGGCGTCAGGCGATGCACGTGGCCGAAATAGCGCTCTTCCAGACGGCTCAGGGTGCCATCCGCGCGCACGCGGGCGATGAATTCATCCAGCCGGGCGCGCAGTTCCGGGTTGGGGTGCACGCCCAGTTGCCAGACGATGGGAGCCGCCTCGCTCAGTTTCAGCGTGCTGCGCAGGCTAGGGGCGTACTGGGTGGCGAGGTCTTCGAGGCGGGAGTCCATGACGGCGTAGCCGATCTTGTGGTCGCCCACCTCATCCAGCAGATCGAGGGCGTCGCTGCGCTCGACCTCGGCGACGGTCAGTTCCGGGATGCGCCCGGCGAGTTGCCGCAGGGTTTGCGCCTGCCGCGAACCGGCCAGCACATGCACCGTCTTGCTGGCCAGTTGCGCCAGTTCGGTGAGCGGCAGGGAGGCGTCGTCCTGCACCAGCAGGTCGTGGGTGGAAAACAGGGGGGCGCTGTTGGCGATGTCCGGGTCGGCGCTCGGCGACAGCCAGCCGGCCGCGACGTGGTAGCCGCCCCGCGCGAGCTGTCCGGCGAAGGCGCTGCCGCTGCTCACCGTGAAGCGCGCCGGCACGCCCAGCTCCGCCGCGAACAGTTCGAGCAGATCGTGCTCCAGGCCGTTGTTCGGGTTGCCGGCATCCTCCAGATGCGTGAGCGGCCCGCTCTGGATGAGGACGACCAGATCCTGCTTGCCCGGCGTCGGAAAAGGCAGCGGCGCGCTCCAGCGGCCGCAGGCGACGATTAGGGCGGCGCCGAAAAGAATTCCGCAAAAAGCAAACAGGCGGTGAATCCTGGGCATAAGCTGTGCTATGATGCGGCCCGCTGCGGAGAGGTGGCAGAGTGGTCGAATGTACCTGACTCGAAATCAGGCGTACCGCAAGGTACCGTGGGTTCGAATCCCACCCTCTCCGCCAGCCCGATTCCGTTCTTGTCAGCCAGCGAAACGACGCAGGAACTGACGCAAAAACCGGCCCGTACAGCGCCGGTTTTTTTACGCCTGTGATTTTGCCCTTGCTGTACTTGCGCCCTCGGGCGGAAAGCAGAGGCTGCCGGGGAAGTTGACTGCATCATGCGCGTGACGAAATTTTGTCGACAGAACCGCATCTTAGCGGATGTCGGCCCGAACGAATGTAGACAAATGTCAAACCATTGTGCTTGGGCGAAGATGCACATGGCCGGCGGCCGGGGGCGCATGGCCCGTGTCTGGGCGGCGCTCAGCGCGTCAGTTGCGCATAGAACATCGGCAGGCGCTGCGGCAGTTCTTCCGGGCTGCGCATGATGGCGTAGCCGGTGGGGCCGAACAGATGCGGCAGGTAGCCGCCGCCTTCGCGGTCGATGGTCAGGCAGAAGGGAATCAGCCCGAGGCGACGGGCTTCGTGCACGGCGGCGCGGGTGTCTTCGATGCCGTAGCGGCTGTCGTAGAGGTCGAGATCGTTGGGTTTGCCGTCGGACAGAATGAGCAGGATGCGCCGGCCAGCGGCTTCTTCGGCCAATAGTTGGCTGGAACGGCGGATCGCCGCGCCCATGCGCGTGTAGTAGCCGGGGCGGATGGCTTGCACCCGGCCACGCACGGCGTCGTTGAACGGCTCGGAAAATTCCTTCAGGCGATGAAAGCGCACCTGGTTGCGGCGCACCGAGGAAAAGCCGCAGATGGCGAAACGGTCACCCGTCGAGCGCAGGGTTTCGCCAAAGAGCAAGAGCGCATCGCGGATGACGTCGATGACGCGCGCCTCGCTCGATACCCAGGTATCGGTGGACAGCGACAGGTCGGCCAGCACCAAGCAGGCCAGATCGCGCTCGCGTTTTTCCAGCGCCAGATGCAGTTGGCCGCTGCTGTGCAGACCGCTTTTGCGGTCGGTGGTGGCGCGCACCACGGCGTCCAGATCGAGTTCGCTGCCGTCCGGCTGCGCCTTTAGCCAGCGGCGGGCCGGCTGGATGGCGGAAAACTGCTGGTGCAGCCGGCGCGCGGTGCGCCGCAGGCGTTCCGGCAGGGGCGAGGGTTCGGCATGGCGGGAGGCCATTTCCTGCACGCGCACGTGATCTTCCTGCATGCGCTGCTTGCGGTAATCCCACTCCGGCAGCGGGATGCCTTCGCCGAGCGGAATGTCGTCCTCGGCGGCGGAAGGCAGGTCGAGATCGAAGCGGATGCGCGAGGCGATGCGCTCCTGGTCGTCGTTTTCCGCCAGCGAAAGCTGATCCATTTCGCGCGCGGCGTCCTCGGCGTTGGGGTCGGGATCGTCGTCCACGCTGCGGTTGATGCGGATGAATTCGGCCACCGACAAGAGGCTTTCGGCGCGGAAGAAAATCAGCATGCCGTTCTTTTCTTTCGGCGTTTCCACCCGCTCGGCGCGATGCGCGTCCTGTGAAGCGTCTTTCGCGCCGCCTTCTTTCTGCTCGTTGCCTTCGCTGCCCTGATCGCCTGCATTGTTGCGTGGTGCTTCGGCTGTTGCGCTTTCATCCTGCCATTGCAGCCACAACAGAACGGGTTGCGGCGGCGGCGCCTTGTCGCTGACTTCCGGCAGCGCCTCGATGCTGCCAGGTTCTTCCAGGGCGCGGCGGATGGCGCGTTCACGCCCGGCTTCGTCGGGCGGCATCTTGTCGGGCGAAAGACGTTCCGGCAGATAAGCCGCGACCAGCCGCCGGGAACGGCTGGCCAGACCCGGCCAGATCGCCAGCGCCAGTTGCGTGGCGGCCTGATTGCGGCGCAGATAGCCGACCTCCGGGCGCGTCATCTCCTCCGGCAGACGATCCAGGCAGGCCGCCTGCGCTGCCAGCCAGTAATACAGGTCGCGGTTCAGCGCGGGATCGGGAAAGGCGTCGAGCTGCGGCGGCAGGCGCAGGGTGTTCTGATCGCGCCGGGCAAAGCTCAGGCGCTCGCCGCTGCCCGCCACCCGCGCCAGCCAGCTGCGGCGGGTGGCGGCGCGGGCGGGGGGGGGTGGGCCTTTTTGCCCAGCCGGCGGGGGCGGTGGCCGTAGGCGTCGGCGGTGGCAGCCGCCACGCGCAAACCCGCATCGCCGCCCAGGGCGCGGAAGAAAATGGCGAGCGGCCGCTCCATTGTTTTCAGCGATACGGCGGCTTCCGGATAGTGGCCGCCCGCCGCCTTGGTGATCCAGCGGTGCCAGAGCTTGCCGACCCATTCTTCCATGCTGCGCCTCGCTTCAAAGATGCCGACAGTCTAGGAAGCGGCGCTGGCTGCGGCCTTGATGCAGGCTAAGAAGGCGGGCAAAAAGCCCCCGCGCTCTTTTGCTGCGCGGAGGTTTTTTGCCTTGGATAGTCCGGCGGCAAAAAAAGGGCGGCCCAAAGGCCGCCCGAAGACTCAATGAGGAAGGGTTGTATCACTGAGTGGTTACTTTTCCTCCCCTCCGACGAAGAAGGAGATGAGATAGACGATGAGTCCGACGAGGAACATGACGCCGGCCCACTCGCGCATCCAGTAGAAGAGCATGACCT
>URNG01000078.1 GCA_900549295.1 uncultured Rhodocyclaceae bacterium | reverse complement strand
GCGAGGAAGACAGGGGCTGCCCTTTCTCTCCCCCAGCCGTAGTACGGCCAGGCCATCGACAGCACGAGGATGACCGCCGCCCCCTGCAGGGCAAACTGGCGCGCCGGGGTGCCGTTCATGCGCCGCTGGCGGCGTAGGTGAAGGCGTCGGCAAAGAACTGTGCTTCCGGCAAGCCGCACTGGCCGATGAAATCGCGACGGGCGGCATCGATCATGGGCGGCGCGCCGCAGGCGTAAACCTGGTGTGCGGAAAGATCGGGAAAATCGGCCAGCACCGCTCGATGCACGAGACCGCTGCGCCCGCTCCAGGCGTCTTCCGCCAGCGCCTCCGAGACGACCGGCACGTAATGGATGTGCGCATGTTCCGCTGCCCAGCCTGAGGCCAGGGCGTTCTGATACAGATCGAGCGGGCGGCGGCCACCCCAGTAGATGTGGAGCGGGGTGCGTTCGCCCGCGATGAGGCTTTGTTCGACGATGGCCTTGATCGGCGCAAAGCCGGTGCCGCCAGCGAGCAGGATCAGCGGTTTCCGGTCCGGGTTCTGCACGTAAAAGCTGCCATGCGGCCCTTCAAAGCGCAGGATGTCGCGCACCTTGGCATTGGCGAACAAGTGCCCGGTAAAGAAACCGCCCGGCACGTGGCGGACGTGCAGTTCCAGCAAACCGCCCGCCCCCGGCGCATTGGCGAGCGAAAAACTGCGCTTGCGGCCGTCTTTCAGCAGAATGTCGATGTACTGGCCGGCGTGGAAGGCCAGCGTTTCATTGGCCGGCAGGCGCAGATGCAGTTCGAGCACGTCGGGGGCGGGTTGTTCCAGCTTTTCGATGCGCGCCGGCAGGGTCTTGACCGGCAGCGCGTCGCTCGTGCGCAATTGCGCGCATTCGATGCTGAGGTCGGAACGCGCCCGGGCGCAGCAGAACAGCGCCAGGCCAGCGGTTTCGTCCTCGGCGCTGCGCTGGGCCTTGCCGTGATCGACTTCGCCCGCAAGCACCTTGCCCTTGCACGCGCCACAAGCCCCGTCGCGGCAGCCGTGCGGCATGTGCAGACCCTGGCGCAACGCGGCGTCGAGCAGGGACTCATCGGCTTCTGCCGCGTACTGGCGGCCACTGGGCTGAACGGTGATCTGGTAGGACATCGCTACTCCTTGGTCGTCGGCTACAATGCCGGCGTGCAAAAAATCCTGATTGTCGGCAGCGGGGACGTGGCCCGCCGCATCCTTTGTCAATTACCGCGCGCTTGCCGCGTGTATGCCTTGGTGCGCGACGCCGTGGCCGCCGCCGCCTGGCGTGCTGCGGGTGCCGTGCCCATCCCCGGCGACCTCGATCAGCCGCGCAGCCTGCGCCGCCTCGGGGGACTGGCCGACATCGTCCTGCATCTTGCGCCGCCGCCTGCGCAGGGCGAACGCGACAGCCGCACCCGCCATCTGCTGGCCAGCCTGACGCGCGCGGCGAGTCTACCACGCCGCCTGATCTACGTTAGCACCACGGGCGTCTATGGCGACTGTGCCGGTGCCTGGATCGACGAAACCCGGCCGCGCGCCGCGCAGAATGCGCGCGCCCGGCGCCGGGTCGATGCCGAAAACAGCCTGCGCGCCTGGGGTCGCCGTCAGGGCGTGGCCGTCAGCATCCTGCGCGCGCCCGGCATTTACGCCGCCGAACGCCTGCCGCTGGCCCGCTTGCAGCAGGGCACCCCGGCACTGCTGGCGGCGGAAGACGTGTACTCCAACCACATCCATGCCGACGATCTCGCCGCTGCCTGCCTTGCCGCCCTGCGCCGTGGCCGCGCTGGCCGGGTCTACAACGTGGTGGACGACAGCCAGCTCAAAATGGCCGATTACTTCGACTGCGTCGCCGCCGCCTGCGCCCTGCCGCCGCCGCCGCGCCTCACGCGTCAGGCGCTGCAAGGCGTGCTGACGTCGGTCCAGCTTTCCTTCATGCGCGAGTCGCGGCGTATCCGTAACGGGCGTCTGAAACACGAACTGCAACTGAATCTGCGCTATCCGACGGTCGATGACACCCTCGCTGCCATGGCCGCAATGTCCCGGAGAAATCCATGCTCGTCGTAAAAACACTGCACATCTGGATGGTGGTGTCCTGGTTTGCCGGCCTTTTCTACCTGCCGCGCATCTACGTCAATCTGGCCATGGTGCCGGCCGACAGCCGGGCCGAATACGAGCGCCTGCTCCTGATGGCGGGCAAGCTCTACAAATTCATGACGCCGCTCGGCGTGCTGACCATCGTCACCGGCCTGTGGCTATGGTTCGGCTACGGTTTCTCCGGCGGCTGGCTGCATGCCAAGACGACGCTGGTCGCCGGTCTGGCCGCGTATCACCTCTATTGCGGCCGTCTTTTGCATGCCTTTCGCGTCAACGCCAACTGCAAATCGCACGTCTGGTTCCGGTTTTTCAATGAAGTGCCGGTGCTCGTCCTGCTGGCCGTTATTTTCCTCGTCGTCCTCAAGCCCTTCTGACCATGAACCATTATTTCGCCATTTGCCCGCGTGGCCTGGAAACGCTGTTGCAAGAGGAGCTTGCTGCGCTCGGCGCCAGCGAACTCAGGGCCACGCACGGCGGCGTGCATTTTTCCGGCGACTGGGCCGTGTGCTATCGCGCCAATCTGGAATCGCGGCTGGCCACGCGCATACTCTGGCATCTCGTCACCGGCCCCTATGCGCGCGAGGATGACATCTACCGGCTGGCGGTGCGCCAGTTGTGGCCCAACCATTTTTCCGTCGGCAACACCTTCCGCGTGGTGACGACGGCCATCAAATGTCCGTTGAAATCGCTCGATTTCGTCACCCTGCGCGTCAAGGATGCCGTGTGCGACCGCTTCCGCGAGGACGTCGGCGAGCGGCCCAATATCGACACCCGCTACCCGGACGTCAGCGTGCACGTCTTTCTCACCGCGGAGCGCTGCACCCTGTATCTCGACACCTCCGGCCAGCCCTTGTGGCAGCGCGGTTTCCGCCGCGCCAGCGTGGATGCGCCGGTGAAGGAAAACCTCGCCGCCGGCATCCTGAAAATGAGCGGCTGGCAGCCGGATACGCCGCTGATCGACCCCATGTGCGGCAGCGGCACCTTCCTGCTCGAAGCCGTGCAGATGGCGCTGGATCGCGCGCCCGGCCTGGATCGGCACTTCGGTTTCGAGCGTTTGAAGAAATTCGATGCGCCGCTGTGGACGGACCTCCGCAACGCGGCCCTCGCCCGCGTCAGAAACCCGGAAAAACTGAACATTCGCGGCTCCGACAGCGACGAGCGCGCAGTGCGCGCCGCCCGGCGCAATCTGGAAGAAGCCGGTTTCAGCCAGTGGGTGCGCGTCGAGCAGGCCGATCTGCTCGATCTCGCCGCCCCCGCACCTGCCGGTACGCTGATCGCCAACCCGCCCTACGGCGAGCGCCTGGGCGAACAGGACGAACTGGCGGCCTTCTACCCACAACTGGGCTCGGCCCTGAAACGCCACTGGGCCGGCTGGAACTGTTTTTTCTTTACCGCCGATCTGCGCCTGCCTAAATTGATGGGGCTCAAACCCAGCCGCAAGACACCGCTTTACAATGGTCCGCTTGAATGTCGGCTGTTCGAAATCCGCATGGTGGCGGGCAGTAATCGCAGGGCGTGAAATGCTGCGCTGCGTCATAAAAGTTGTTTGATTCACCCTGCCTTTCTATAGACAATGGCGTCCGGCGTTTTGTCGAATTTCAAAGAAAAAATCACAGGAGAAGCGTATGTCCGTGCAGTCCATGTATGAATCCAAGCGCATGTCGGCGGCCGATGCCGTCCAGTTCGTCCAGAATGGCGACACCATCATCGTCCCGACCGGCGTCGGCGAACCGCCCGCCCTGCTGACCGCGCTGTCCGATGCGCGCCACAAGCTGCACGGCGTGGTCGTGTCGCAGATCCTGCCACTGCGCAAGTACGGCTACATTGATCCGGCTACCGTCGAAAACATCCGCCACAGCGCCTATTTCTTCGGCGGCTGCACCCGCCCCGGCGGCCAGGAAGGCTGGATCGACTACGTTCCCGCCTATTTCAGCGAACTGCCGATGCTGATCCGGCGCGGCCTGACGCCGTCCGAAGTCGTGTTTGCCCTGGTTTCGCCGATGGACGAATACGGCTATTTCTCCGTTTCGCTCGGCGCGGACTACACCATGGCCGCCATCGAAAAAGCCCGTGCCGTGGTGCTCGAAGTCAATCCCAACGTGCCGTTCGCCAACGGCAACTGTCTCGTCCACATCTCGCAGGTCACGGCGCTGACCGAAAGCAGCGATCCGCTGTTCGAGGTCGGCCTGCCCAAGATCGGCCCGGTGCAGGAAGCCATCGGCGGCCACGTCGCCGAGATGATCCCCGACGGCGCCACCCTGCAGATCGGCTACGGCAGCATCCCCGACGCCGTGGTGATGCAGCTCACCAACCGGCACAACCTCGGCATTCACACCGAAATGGTGGGTGACGGCATCATGACCCTGGTCGAAGCCGGCGTCGTCGACAACAGCCGCAAGAACATCAACCGTGGCAAGATGCTCGCCACCTTCGCCCTCGGCTCGAAGAAGCTCTACGATTTCATGCACCGCAACCCGGCGGTCGAAATGCACCCGGTCGACATCACCAATGACCCCTGTCTGGCCGGCCAGAACGACAATCTGCACTGCATCAACGCCACCATGCAGATCGACTTCCTCGGCCAGTGCGGTTCGGAAACCCTGGGGCCGAAACCCTATTCCGGTACTGGCGGCCAGGCCGACTTCGTGCGCGCCGCCAACCGTTCCAACGGCGGCAAGGCCTTCATCGTGCTGCCCTCCACCGCCAAGGACGACACCATCTCGCGTATCGTCCCGACGCTGACGCCGGGCACCCACGTCACCACCAGCAAGAACGACATCAACTATGTCGTCACCGAGTTCGGCGTCGCCCAACTGCGCGGCAAGACGGCCAAGCAACGCTGCGAGGCGCTGATCGCCATCGCTCACCCGAACTTCCGCGCCGAACTGCGCGAGCAGGCGAAGAAGCTGAATCTGCTCTGATTGTTCAGACGCCGCAGCAGCAAGGCCGGGATGGAAACATCCCGGCTTTTTTCTTATCAGGAAAACGCCGCCTGGCGGCGCCTCTGAATCAGCGCCCGAGGCGCAAGGCAGGCAACCGGGTTATTTACCCGGCCACCTCCACCTGCCCCGCTGGTGATTCACTGCAATCGCGGGCAGGCCGCTGCGCCCGGCGCGCTTCCTTATCCGAATACATCACGGCATCGGCCAGCGCCAGCAAGGCTGCCGGATCGCCTGCCATGCCGGTCGGCTGCCAGGCGCTGCCGATGCTGCATGCGGCGTGCACCTCGACGGCGCCGGCGCGGATGTAGCTGGCTTCGATAGCCGCGCGGATGCGCTCGGTCAACCCGGACAGTTCGTCGATCTGGCGGACGAAGGCGAGCACGCCGAATTCGTCGCCGCCCAGGCGGGCCGCCACGTCGGACTCGCGCATCGCGCCGGAGAGCGCCCTGGCGACCGCCACCAGCAAGGCATCGCCGGCAGCGTGGCCGTGGGTGTCGTTGACCGGCTTGAAACCGTCGAGATCGATCAGCAGCAGCGCGAAACCGCCGCTTTCCCCCCGCCCGGCGTCGCGCACCGCCTGCGCCAGCACCTGATCGAAATGGCGGCGGTTGTAGAGGCCGGTCAGCGGATCGTGCAGCGACAGATCTTCGAGCTTGCGGTGCGACTGCCTGACCTGGCGCATCAGCAGGCTGAAATTCACCGCCAGCGCCTTCACTTCCTGCGGCCAGACCTTGCCGACCTGAACGTGATGCACGTAATCGCCGGCCCGCGTCATCGCCGAAACCTCGTGCGCCAGAATCTGGATGGGCCGGCTCACCCAACTGCGCAGAATCAGGTAGATCAAGCCGAAAAAGAGCGCCAGCACGCCGAGCACGACGTACATCACCGGATAGGCCATGCGGGTGATCGGTTCTTCCAGCCGGGCCAGCGGCACGCCGACGTCGACCACCCCGTTGACTTCGCCGGCCTGGGCGGCGCTGTGGCAGGCCAGGCATTCCGTCACGACGCGCATCGGGAACAGGTAGCGCAGGACGCCATCGGCTTCCAGCACCCGCTCGCCGCCGCCGGCCAGAACCACATGCAGATCAGGATCGCGCGCCTCGATGCCGGCCTGTTCGGGCCGTGCACCGAACTGCCGCTCGACCGGCTCGCCCCGGATCACGCTGACGCTGTAGTCGGGCAAGCGCCGCTGGATGTGCTCGAGCAGCTCATCCACCTCCTGCCGGCTGACGCCCTTGCGCATCACCGAATGCAGGTGTTCATACACCAGTTGCGCGATGTGCTGGCCGTCAGCCCGCGCCACGTTCTGCACGACGCTCATCCGGTAGGAGAGGAACATCAGCCAGATGGTCAGCCCGGCAACCAGAAGGCCCAGGGAAAAAACGACCAGCAGCAGGCGCCCGATACTGACATGGCCGGCAGCGGTACGATTCACCATCGCGCGCGCTGCCCGCATACGAACGAATGTTTCAATCGGTTTGTGGAATGCCCCCTTGCAACCTGCCCCACTATGGTTTTCCTCTATTCGTCTATTACTTTAGTAATAGTAACAATAGTAACTTAAGGGCTTCCAGAACTGAACCCGGAATCAGAGCGTCCGGAGGAATATTGCAGAACAAAGCGCAATGCAGCGGTTTCTGCAAAGGGTAATCCGCCATCTGCCCAGGAGCCGCAAGAGTTCGGACGCTCCCGGACCAGGAGCCTGTCGTCCGCTAACGATTGTTCAAGCGATATTGCAGTTGTGCCCGGCTCAGGCCCAGCAAGCGGGCGGCTTGAGCGAGGTTTCCTGCGGCGCGCTTGACTGCCTCGTCGAGGAGAGCGCTTTCGATGTCCCGCAGTGAAAGCTTGCTGTCCATGAGTCTTTCAACCAGGGCAGCCGGGCATTTTTCCTGGGTTTCACCGCACAGGCCGCCGCTTGCTGAAATGCTTTTACCTGGCGTGGTGCCGCCGATATTGGCGAACAGATGTTCCAGTTCGATCCAGCCGCCCGGTGGCGCGAGGATCACGCCGCGCTCGATGACGTTTTCCAGCTCGCGGATATTGCCCGGCCACGCGTATTGCTTGAGTGCCTGCAAGGTTTTGTCGGTGACGCCGAGCAAGGGTTTTTCATGCAGGGTGCAGAAACGTTCCAGCATGACTTCCACCAGGGGTTGAATGTCGGTCACGCGCTCGCGCAGCGGCGGAATGGTGACGGGATACACGTTGAGACGATAAAACAGATCGGCACGAAAACGCCCTTCCAGGACCGCTTGCGCGAGATCGACATTGGTTGCTGCAACCAGCCGGATATTGATCTTGCGGACGCGATCGTCGCCCAGGCGCTCCACTTCGCTTTCTTGCAGTACACGCAGCAGCTTTGCCTGCGCGGCCATGGGCAATTCACCGATTTCATCGAGAAAAAGGGTGCCGCCATCGGCGCGCTCGAACTTGCCGGGGCGGCTGTTCTGGGCCCCCGTGTAAGCGCCCTTTTCGACGCCAAACAATTCCGATTCGATCAGGTCATGCGGCAGGGCGGCGCAATTGACCGCGACAAAAGGTTGCTCGCGCCGCTCGCTTCCCTGGTGCAGCGCACGCGCAAAGCGTTCCTTGCCGACGCCCGTTTCGCCCAGCAGCAAGACCGTGACCGACGTGCCGGACGCTTTCAGAATCAGGGCGTTGGCTTCTCTGAAGCCATTGGAAACCCCCACCATCTGCGGTACGGGTGTCTGCTGTGTAATGGAGGTGCGCAGGTAATCCACCTGTTCCTGCAGGCTCAGGAGGTGGGTCAGCATCGAATCGGATTCGAAATAGCCTGCGTGCTCTGCAGCGTCTTCCCATTCGTTCAAGGGTTTACCGATGATGCGGCACTGGTTGTCGCCGCAGCCGATGCACTCGACTTCCTTGAACAGGATGAAATGGCCAAAGAAAGCGCTGGTGTACCCGGAGGCGTAACCGATCTGCGACCAGCAAACGGGAACTTCCGCTTCGCCGAATTCCTTGCGGTGCGCTTCCTCTTCCCAGGAGTTGTGCCATAGAAATTCGCCATTGAACTCGCCGGTATCCAGGTCGGCATGCAGGTGTACCGGGGTGACGCGCGCAATGCCTTCAAGCATGTGCAGTTGAGGTCCCGCCGCAAAGGCATCCTGCAAGGACTGACCGCCACGAATGCGCTTGGCCATTTCAGCATCGCGCACCCCGGCGGTGTACCCCATGCGCGTCAGGATGCGGCGGGTGTGCTCGAGGCCAACCGACAGAATCAATTCCTTGCGCAGGGCGGCAAGCGCCGCGGTATGCATCAGCACCATGCGGTTTTCGCCAAGCCAGATCAGCCCGTCCTTCTCGGAAAAACGCACGAGCTCGCGCAGGTCGTGCGACTCGGGGTATTCGATCGCTTTCATTGTCTCTTTCCATTCCCTGCGCTGGTTGTTCAGGCCGAGGTTTTTTGTATGAGGCTCATCAAATGATTAAGCAGCCCTCGGGAAGTTTATCAATACATGAAAAAAATCTCGAGAATATTTAAGGATTTTTCCTATGTATGGCGTTAAAACAATAGCTTAGGGATTTGGCACGTAACTTGTTAAACATGGAGGGCATCACTTCGATGTGCAGCGTGAGGAGACAGCGTGGGAAATACCGAACGACAAGCGGGTGTCATGGCGGCACCGGAAGGCGCTGCTGCAAATGCAGGCTTCGACTCGGTACGGCGGTTTGTCCGTGTCTGCCGGGAAAGGGAAGACGGCTTCATCGAGTTCGAGTTCGCGCTGGGAGATCCCGAGCTCTGCGTCGAACTGATGTTGCCGGAAATGGCTTTCAGGGAATTCTGCGCAGCCAACGAGGTGACGCTGCTCGAGCCCCATGCTGAAGGCGGGAACTGGGTTGAACGCATGAACCAGGCGACCCATCGGGAGTACGGCGATATGCCTTGAGCCCGTTCGAAATCAGCTTATTGCACCACAACACAAAGAGGAGACTTGAAATGCAGATCGATTTGCGCACGGTAACGATCAAGCCGCTGCGACACACCTTTGACCACATCGCGCGGCGTTTCGGCGACAAGCCAGCCAGCCGCTATCAGGAAGGCACCTACGATATCCAGCAAACGGATATCTTCCACTATCGCCCGCTGTGGGAGCCGGACAAGCTCTTGTTCGACAAGCATCGCACCCGCATCAAGATGCAGGACTGGTATGCGCTGAAAGATCCGCGTCAGTTCTACTACGGTGCCTGGACGATCGCCCGCGCCCGGCAGCAGGAAGCCGCCGAATCGAATTTCGAGATGATCGAAGAGCGTGGCCTGGCGGCGCTCGTGCCGCAGGAATTGCGCAGCATTGCGCTGGAACTTCTGGTGCCGCTGCGCCACGTCGAGTGGGGCGGCAACATGGGAAATTCCTATATTTCCGCCTATGGCTACGGCACGGCCATCACGCAGCCCTGCCTGTACCATGCCATGGATCACCTGGCGGCTGCCCAGTATCTGACGCGCCTTGCGCTGACGCTGGATACGCCGGCGGCGCTCGATGCCGCCAAGGATGCCTGGATGCAGTGCGAACGCTGGCAGCCGATGCGCCAGCACGTCGAAAACCTGCTGGTGCTGGAGGACTGGTTTGAAATCTTCGTCGCCCAGAACCTGGTGCTCGAAGGACTGAGCTATCCGCTCTTCTTCGATCATCTGGACAGCAAATTTTCCAGTGAAGGCGGTACCGCCATTTCCATGATGACCCGCTTCATGGGCGAGTGGTCGGTCGAAACGGGGAAATGGGTCGACGCGCAGATCAAGGTGGCGGTCGCTGAATCGCCGGAAAACCACCAGATCATCAGCGAATGGGTCGTCCGCTACCGTGCGAAAACACTGGCCGTACTCGAGCCGCTTGCCCGCCGTGCCTTCGCCAAAGAGAGCGAAACCGTGCTCGGTGAGGTTCTCGCCACGTTCAACGCCCGCTGCGCCAAGCTCGGCCTCGCCGTCTAGGAGTTCACATGTCCAAGGTATTCATCGCATTGCAGACCAACGAGGACACCCGTCCGATCGTCGAGGCCATCCTGGCCGACAACCCGCACGCCGTGCTTGATCCGCAGCCGGCGATGGTCAGGATCGAGGCCGAAGGCCACCTGACCGTGCGGCGCGCTTCCATCGAGGAACTGATCGGCCGCGACTTCGACTTGCAGGAGCTGCAAGTCAACCTCATCACCATTTCCGGCCACCTCGACGAGGACGACGACGAATTCCGGCTTTGCTGGAAGAACAACTGAGAAGGAAAAAACAGATGGACATGAAAGTGAAGAAACTGGGCCTGAAGGAGAAATACGCCCACATGACGCGCGGCCTCGGCTGGGAAACCAGCTATCAGCCGATGGACAGGGTGTTCCCGCAGGCGACGTTCGAGGGCATCAAGATTCACGACTGGGAAAAGTGGGAAGACCCCTTCCGCCTGACCATGGACGCCTACTGGAAATACCAGGCCGAGAAGGAACGCAAACTCTACGCCGTGCTCGACGCCTTCGCCCAGAACAACGGCCACCTCGGCATCACCGACGCCCGCTACCTGAGCGCGATCAAGCTGTTCCTGACCGGCATCTCGCCGCTCGAATACGTCGCCCACCGCGGCTTTGCCGCCGCCGGGCGCAACTTCCCCGGCGTCGGCCCGCGCGTCGCCTGCCTGATGCAATCGGTGGACGAAGTGCGCCACGCGCAGACGCAGATTCACGCCATTTCCAACTACAACAAGCACTACGACGGCTTTCACGATTTCAAGTACATGCTCGAGCGGGTCTGGTATCTGTCGGTGCCGAAATCCTTCTTCGACGACGCCTTCAGCGCCGGCCCCTTCGAGTGGATGATCGCCATTGGCTTCTCCTTCGAGTACGTGCTGACCAATCTGCTGTTCGTCCCCTTCATGTCCGGCGCGGCCTACAACGGCGACATGGCGACGGTGACCTTTGGCTTCTCGGCGCAATCCGACGAAGCCCGGCACATGACCCTCGGCCTCGAGTGCATCAAGTTCATGCTCGAGCAGGACCCGGACAACCTGCCCATCGTCCAGAAGTGGATCGACAAGTGGGCCTGGCGCGGCATCCGCGTGCTGACGCTGGTCGGCATGATGATGGACTACATGCTGCCCAAGCGCGTGATGAGCTGGAAGGAAGCCTGGGAAATCTACTTCGAGCAGAACGGCGGCGCGCTGTTCAACGACCTCGCCCGCTACGGCATCAAGGTGCCGGACTGCCTCAAGCAATGCACCGAGGACAAGGAACACGTCTCACACCAGGCCTGGGCGACCTTCTACCAGTACGGCGCGGCGGCGGCCTTCCACACCTGGATGCCGAACGACGAGGAAATGGACTGGCTGTCGGCCAAGTACCCCAATACCTTCGACAAGTACTACCGGCCGCGCTTCACCCACTGGCGCGAAGAGGCGGAGAAGGGCAACCGCTTCTACACCAACACATTGCCGATGCTCTGCCAAGTCTGCCAGATTCCGATGCTGTTCACCGAGCCGGGCGACCCGACGCAGATCTGCTACCGCGAATCCGAATACCAAGGCGAGAAGTACCACACCTGCTCCGACGGCTGTAAGCACATCTTCGACGGCGAGCCGGAGAAATACGCCCAGGCCTGGCTGCCGGTGCACCAGATCTATCAGGGCAACTGTTTCCCCGAGGGCGTCGATCCGACCGCCGAAGGCTTCGACCCGCTGGCCGAGGTGCTCAAGTGGTATCACCTCGAGCACGGCAAGGACAACCTCGATTACGAAGGCTCGCGCGACCAGCAGAATTTCCAGGCCTGGCGCGGCATGGCGACGAAGAACACCTGAAACCGCACGGCGGGGGGTGCCGCTCCCCGCCGGCAAGCAACAAGGAGACAAATCATGGCAGTACACGCCCTCAAGGATTACCAATTTCCCGCCGCCGACAGCCAGGACAAGTTCCACGGCAACCAGTTGTTGTACGTCGCCTGGGACAAACACCTGATGTTCTGCGCCCCGTTCGCCTACTGCCTGTCGCCGGACACCCGCTTCGGCGATCTGTGCACCAAGGTCATGGCACATTCCTTCGCCTACCACCCGGATTGGGCCAAGGTCGATTTCAGTCAGACCATCTGGCTGAAATCCGGCCAGCCGTTCACGCCGGACATGAACAAGACGCTGGCCGAGCTGGGGCTCAGGCACAAGGATGTGCTGCGCTTCCAGACGCCAGGGCTGAACGGCATTGCCAACAGCTGTTCGTAATACGGGGGCGGCATGAGCTACGAGCTGACGATAGAACCCCTCGGCCAGACCATCGAAGTCGAGGACGGGCAAACCGTTCTCGATGCCGCCCTGCGCGCCGGCATCTATCTGCCGCACGCCTGCTGCCACGGCCTGTGCGCCACCTGCAAGGTGCAGGTGGTGGACGGTGAGATCGACCACGGCGAAGCCTCGACCTTCGCGCTGATGGATTTCGAGCGCGAGGAAGGCAAGGCGCTGGCCTGCTGCTGTCGGCTCGAATCGGACACGGTGATCGAAGCCGAGATCGAGGAAGACCCGGATGCACGCAACCTGCCGGTGCGGGATTTCAGCGGCGAGGTGCTGCGCATCGAAACGCTGACGCCGACCATTCGCGGCATCTGGTTGAAACTTGACCGGCCCATGGATTTCCAGGCCGGGCAATACATCAACCTGGAGGTGCCCGAGGCCGGCGGGCAGTCGCGGGCTTTTTCCATCGCCAGCGCGCCGCAGGATGGCAGCGTGATCGAACTGAACGTGCGCATCGTGCCGGGCGGTCAGGTCACGACCTGGCTGCACGAACGCTTGCAGGTCGGCGATACCTTGAAGCTGGCCGGGCCATATGGCCGCTTCTTCGTCAAGAAATCCGCCCATGTGCCCATGCTGTTCATGGCCGGCGGTTCCGGCCTGTCCAGCCCGAAATCGATGATCGAAGATCTGCTGGCCGAAGGCTGCACGCTGCCGATCACCCTGGTTTATGGTCAGCGCAGCCGCGAAGAACTGTACTACGACGCCGAATTCCGGGCGCTGGCCGCAGAGTATGCGAATTTCACCTATGTGCCGGCGCTATCGCACGAAGCGGCCGATTCGGACTGGGCGGGTTTCCGTGGCTTCGTGCACGAGGCGGCCAAGGCGCATTTCGCCAACGACTTCCGCGACCGCAAAGCCTATCTGTGCGGGCCGCCGGCAATGATCGAAGCCTGCATCACGACCTTGATGCAAGGACGCTTGTTCGAGCGCGACATCTACATGGAGAAGTTTTTCTCTGCGGCGGATGCGTCACAACAACTGAAAAGCCCCCTGTTCCGCAACATTTGAATGCCATCGGGAAGCCATCATGATTTATCACACCGTGCTGATCGAAGAAACCGGCGAAAGTTTTCGCTGTGCCCAGAGCGAATCCCTGTTGTGCGGCATGGAGCGCCTGGGTCGGCGCGGCATTCCGGTCGGTTGCCGGGGTGGCGGCTGCGGCGTGTGCAAGGTCGAAATCCTGTCGGGCAAATACATGCAGCGGGTGATGAGCCGCGATTACGTCAGTTGCGAGGATGAAGCGAACGGGCGGGTGCTGGCCTGCCGTGTCTATCCGGCCAGTGACATCCGTTTGCGCGTACTGGGAAAAATGGCTTGCCGCCTCTGCCAGCCCGCTGTGCTTCGGGAACAGCGGGCAGCCGCCGTCTAGTTCAACTGGCCGGCGGTGCCTGGAATGTTTCGGCAGGAATCGCCGAAATCGAACGGAAAGTCAGCTGGATGTGCTCGCCAAGCAGCGCACAGGCCTGTTCCGCATCGCGCGCCAGGACGCTTTTCAACAGGCTGGCATGTTCACCATGAACGTCGCGGGGAATGGGTTGCAGAAAGAGTGACAGGCGGCGGTAGCGCTCGGCTTGTTGGTAGAGGAGGGCAAGAAAATGTTTGATCCAGGGCGACGGGCAGGCCGCAATCAGCATTTCGTGAAAGATGCGGTTGCGCTCTTCCCACTCATCCAGATCGGCGGGGGCGGCGATGCGCTTTTCCTCGGCTTTGGTGAGGCGATGGAAAGCGGCCAGCACATCGGCTTCCCAGGCATCGTCGCCTTGTGCGATGGATTGGCGCAGCGCCTCGCATTCCAGCATGACCCGGACCCGGGTGACGTCTTCGAAATCCTTGAGCGACATGGGGGCCACGCGAAATCCACGCTGCCCCTGGCTGACGACCAGGGCATCGGCCACCAGCAAGGACAAGGCTTCGCGCAGAGTGCCGGCACCCACGCCGTAGGAATCCTTCAGGTGCTCGACGCGCAGCTTCGTGCCCGGCGCAAGGCGGCCTTCGATGATGTCGCGGCGCAGGTCACGGTAGGCGGATTCGACCAGGGTTTTGGGCTCTTGAGCGGAGTCGTTGGAGCGTAGGGAAATCGACATGGTTGATGGCGAAGGCGAGATAGGTTGGCAGCGCCCAGATTCTACCTGCGCGCGTTCTTGAAATTTAAGTTTTAAAAAATCTCGAGAATTTTATTGACACCGAGAATGGACTGAAATATCGTTTTAGTAAATCGATTACGAAAATTTGATCGAGTAGTCATCCACACCACCAAGAAAGAGGAGCAAATCATGGCAATGACAGGCGTACTGCGCCCCGGGCACGTCCAGTTGAAAGTGCTGGATCTGGCTGAGAGCGTTCATTTCTACGGCAACGTGCTGGGCCTCATCGAGACTGGCCGCGATGCGCAAGGGCGGGTCTACTTCAAGGCCTGGGACGAGCGCGATCATCACAGCGTGATCCTGCGTCAGGCCGACGCGGCGGGGATCGACTTCTTCGCCTTCAAGGTCGACAGCGACGCCACGCTGGCCAGGCTGGAAAAGGATCTCAACGCCTACGGCGTCGCCACCCGCCGCATCCCGGCCGGCGATCTGCTGGAAACCGGCGAGCGCGTGCGCTTCACGCTGCCGACCGGCCACGACATCGAGCTGTACGCTTACAAGGCCGAGGCCGGCAACGGTCTGGGCGACGTCAACCCGGAAGCCTGGACGGACGCCGCCGAGAAAGGCATCGCCCCGATCCGCCTCGACCACTGCCTGCTTTACGGGCCGGACATCGAGAAGGCGCAGGCGATCTTCGAGGACGTGCTCGGCTTCTACCTGGTCGAGCACATCGAACTCGAGGACGGCCAGACCGACCTGGCGATCTGGCTCTCCTGCTCGACCAAGGCGCACGACATCGCCTTCGTGCGTCACGCCGAGCCGGGCAAGCTGCACCACGTGTCCTTCCTGCTCGAAAGCTGGGAGAAGGTGCTGCGTGCCGCCGACATCATGTCGATGAACCGCGTTTCTATCGACATCGGCCCCACCCGCCACGGCGTCACCCGCGGCACCACCATCTACGCCTTCGATCCCAACGGCAACCGTTTCGAGACGTTCTGCGGCGGCTACCAGTGTTACCCCGACTGGAAACCGACCAAGTGGACGATGGACGAAGTCGGCGCGGCGGTTTTCTACCACGATCGCAAGCTCAACGAGCGCTTCCTGAGCGTGGTGAGCTGATGCAGGTCGCCGCCAGCCAGCCCGGCATCACCGCCGAAGCC
>URNG01000077.1 GCA_900549295.1 uncultured Rhodocyclaceae bacterium | reverse complement strand
CAGCAGGGCGGCCGTCGCCCCGCGGCCCCCCCCCAGCCGTCACCGGCTGTGTGCCACCGTGCAGCTGGGGGACACGGGCCTGATCCCCGGCAGCGGCGTAGGCAATCACCGCAAGGCAGTCAACGCCCGGACGCTTGGCGTGCCGGTCATCGCCCTGGGCGTCCCCACGGTCATCGATGGCGCGGCCCTCTGCGGGGGCGGGGGGGGCCCCCCCCTGCCGACGCATGTCGCCAAGCGGATGGACAACGACGGCCTGACCCAGCGCTGGCACCGTGACATCCGTTTCGCCGACGGCCAGAGCATCGTCTTCAGGAGCCATTGGCGCTACGCCGGCAGCAATCGCCTGGTCGAATACGTGAATCCCTTGCTCGGCCTGTGCATGGCGGTCTCGGTCGAAAATGGCTGCCTGCATTACCGTGGCCAGCATTTCGAGTTGAAACTCGGCACCCTGCGCCTGCCACTGCCAGAATGGCTGCTGCTCGGGCATACCGAGATCGTCGAAAAACCCCTCGACGACGAGCGTTTCATCATGAATTTCCACATCCGCCATCCGCTGTTCGGCGAAACCTTTCGTTATGGCGGCGAATTCCGCGCCTGAGCCTGGGTGTATTCACCACAAGCAACAGGCAGCGCAAGCAGCCTCTCCTTCGATCTGACCCGCTTCGGCGACCACGCCCCAAAGCGCGCAAAAAAAGGCCCCGCGAACGGGGTCGAAACAGCGCAAGGCCGTGCAGAGTTGCTCAGAAAATCATCGATAACGGGCCGCCATGACTTCCAGCGGTAGCGGCTTGATGCGGCTGGCCTGGCCGGCGGCGCCGAAGGCTTCGAAGCGGGATCGGCAGAGTTCGCGGGCGGCGCCGACGGCGGCTTTGAGAAAGGCACGTGGGTCGAATTCCCCGGGTTTTTCGGCCATCGCACGGCGCATGGCGCCGGTCATGGCGAGGCGGATATCGGTGTCGATGTTGACCTTGCGCACGCCGTGGCGGATGCCTTCGACGATTTCTGCCACCGGCACGCCGTAGGTTTCCTTGATCGCGCCACCATGTTCGCGGATCACTTGCAGCCACTCCTGCGGCACGCTGGATGAGCCGTGCATCACCAGATGGGTCTCGGGAATGCGGGCATGAATGGCCTTGATGCGCTCGATCGCCAGAATGTCGCCGGTCGGCGGGCGGGTGAATTTGTAGGCGCCGTGGCTGGTGCCGATGGCAATGGCAAGCGCATCGACGCCGGTTCTTGCCACGAAATCGGCGGCTTCGCCGGGGTCGGTCAGGAGTTGCCCGTGATCGAGTTTGCCGGCGGCGCCGATGCCGTCTTCCTCGCCCGCCTCGCCGGTTTCCAGCGATCCCAGACAGCCCAGTTCGCCTTCCACCGAGACGCCGAGCGCATGCGCCATGTCCGCCACTTTACGGCTCACTTCGACGTTGTAGGCGTAGGAGGAAGGTGTCTTGCCGTCCTCACCGAGCGAGCCATCCATCATCACGCTGGAAAAACCGCTTTTCATCGACTGCAGGCAAACCGCGGGCGAAGTGCCGTGATCCTGGTGCATGCAGACCGGAATATCCGGATATTGCTCGATGGCCGCCTCCACCAGTTTGCGCAGGAAGGGTTCGCCCGCGTATTTGCGCGCGCCGGCGGAGGCTTGCAGGATCACCGGCGCATCGCAGGCAGACGCCGCCTGCATGATGGCCTGGATCTGCTCCAGATTATTGACGTTGAAAGCGGGCAGTCCGTAGTGATGCTCGGCGGCGTGGTCGAGCAACTGGCGCAGGGAAATCAGGGCCATGTGTTTTCCTCTCAGTGCATGATGTGGCGTGCCAGGCGCAACAGGTTGCAGGTGTAGCCATATTCGTTGTCGTACCAGGCAACGACCTTGACGAAAGTGGGATCGAGCGCGATGCCCGCCGCGGCGTCGAAGACCGAAGGCTGCGGACAGCCGCGAAAGTCGGTGGACACCACCGCGCCGTCGCAATAGGCGAGCACGCCCTTGAGTTCGTTTTCGGCGGCGGCGCGCATCGCCGCGCAGATGTCGTCGTAGCTGCTTGCATTCTTCAGTTCGACCGTCAGATCGACCACCGACACGTCGGAGGTCGGCACGCGGAAGGCCATGCCGGTCAGTTTCCCGTTCAGCGCCGGAATCACCTTGCCCACCGCCTTGGCCGCGCCGGTGGCCGATGGGATGATGTTCTCCAGAATGCCGCGCCCGCCGCGCCAGTCCTTGCCGGACGGGCCATCCACCGTTTTTTGCGTGGCCGTAGCGGCGTGCACCGTGCTCATCAGGCCGCGCCGGATGCCGAAATGGTCATCGAGCACTTTCGCCACCGGAGCCAGGCCGTTAGTGGTGCAGGAGGCCGCCGAAACGATGGCCTGAGCAGCGTAATCGCCATGATTGACGCCATAGACGAACAGCGGCGTGCCATCCTTGGCGGGCGCCGACTGGATCACCTTGCGCGCCCCCGCCGCCAGATGCGCTTGGCAGCTTTCTTCGGTCAGGAAAAAGCCGGTCGACTCGATCACCACATCGACCCCGGCCTCGCCCCAGGCCGTCTCGCCCGGATCGCGCTCGGCGCTCAGGCGGATGGCGCGGCCATTCACCCACAGGGTATGCCCCGCCACCTCGACGTTGCCCGGAAAACGCCCATGCACCGAATCGTGCTGCAAGAGGTAGGCAAGATACTCCGGATCGAGCAGGTCGTTGATCGCTACCACTTCCAGCCCGGAAAACTCGGCCTCGGTCGCAATGGCGCGAAACGCCATGCGCCCGATGCGGCCAAAACCATTGATTGCCACGCGTATCGGCATGGGCTTGTCTCCTTTTAATGAAATTCCGTCGGCCTCAGAAATCGCCGTCGCTGCCGCTTTGCCGCACGATGGTGTCGAGCACGGCGCGTACCAGATGGGCGACATCCAGCCCGAAATACGCGTACAAAGCGCCCGCCGGCGCGGAAGCGCCAAAGCTGGCAATGCCCAGCACCGCGCCATCCAGACCGACGTATTTGCGCCACGGATCGGGGTGCGCGGCTTCGATCGCCACCCGTGGCAGATCGTCCGGCAGCACCTGATGCCGCCAGTCCACGTCCTGCCGGTCGAACCGCTCGCAGCACGGCATCGACACCACCCGCACCGCCACCTCCTGCGCCGCCAGGCATTGCTGCGCCGCCAGCGCGATGCCGACTTCCGATCCGGTCGCCAGAATGGCGGCCTGATCCTCGCCCGCTGCCGGACTCAGCACGTAGCCGCCGCGCGCGATGCGCGCCGCCCGCCCGGCGTCGTCGCCGCACTGCGGCAGGTTCTGCCGCGACAGGAACAAGGCGCTCGGCCCATCGGCACGCGCCAGCGCCTCCGCCCAGGCGACCGCCGTTTCCAGTTCGTCGCAGGGCCGCCAGGTATCCAGGCCGGGAATCAGGCGCAGGCTGCCCAGATGCTCGATTGGCTGGTGCGTCGGCCCGTCCTCGCCCAGGCCGATGGAATCGTGCGTCAGCACGTGGATCACCCGCAGCCGCATGAGGGCGCTCATGCGGATGGCGTTGCGGGCGTAATCGGAAAACACCGCGAAAGTGCCGCCGTAGGGAATCAGGCCGCGATGCAGGGCGACGCCGTTCATCACCGCCGCCATGCCGAATTCGCGCACGCCGCAGGAAAGATAATTGGGCGCCTGCGCGCCGCCTGGGGGCGCTTCGTGCCAGGGCCGGCTGCCGCGCCCCGCCGTCAGATTGGAGCCGGTCAGGTCAGCCGAAGCGCCCAGCAGCTCCGGCAGCCGCTCGGTCAGGAAATCCAGGCAGTTCTGCGACGATTTGCGGCTGGCGATGCCATCCGTCCTGCTGGCCGCGCGCGCCTCCATCTCTTCGCGCAAGGCGATCCAGTCGTCCGGCAGCGCGCCGTTTGCCGTGCGCACGAATTCCGCCGCCAGTTCGGGATAAGCCCGGGCATAGGCGGCAAAGCACTCCTGCCAGCGGCCTTCCGCGGCGCTGCCGCTGGCGCGCGCGTCCCACAGGGCGCGCAGATCGTCCGGAATCTGAAAGGGTTCATGCGGCCAGTCGAGCGCCGCCCGCATGGCGGTGATTTCAGCCTCGCCCAGCGGCGCGCCATGCACCTCGTGCGTGCCTTCCTTGTGCGGCGCGCCCCAGCCGATCCGGGTGCGGCAGACGATCAGCACCGGACGCAGGGTTTCCGCCCTGGCCGTCTGCAAGGCCGCTTCGATGGCGCGCGCATCGTGGCCGTCGATGGGGCCGACGACCTGCCAGCCGCAGGCGCGAAAACGCGCCGGCGTGTCGTCGCGGAACCAGCCGCTGACGTGGCCGTCGATGGAGATGCCGTTGTCGTCGTAAATCGCCACCAGCTTGTTCAAGCCCCAGACCCCGGCCAGCGAACAGGCTTCGTGGCTGATGCCTTCCATCAGGCAGCCGTCGCCCATGAACACCCAGGTGCGGTGATCGACGATTTCATGGCCGGGACGGTTGTAGCGCTGCGCCAGGAGTTTTTCCGCCAGCGCCATGCCGACCGCGTTGGCCAGCCCCTGCCCCAGCGGCCCGGTGGTGGTTTCGACACCGGGCGTGTGGCCCACCTCCGGGTGTCCGGCGGTGCGGCTGCCGAACTGGCGGAAATTCTGCAATTCACTGAGCGGCAGGTCATAGCCGGTGAGATGCAGCAAGGCGTACAGCAGCATCGAGCCGTGCCCGTTGGAGAGCACGAAACGGTCGCGATCCGGCCAGGCGGGGTGATTCGGGTTGTGCTTGAGGTGATCGCGCCAGAGGACTTCGGCAATGTCCGCCATGCCCAGCGGCGCGCCGGGGTGCCCGGATCTCGCCCGCTCCACCGCATCCACCGCCAGAAAACGCAGGGCATTGGCCAGGCGGCGATGCGGCACTTCTTTGCTCAGCATTTTTTCCATGTTCCTTGCCTCCGCTTAAGCGCGCCGCTTCAAATCCATCAGGCGCAGCACCATGGGGGTGAAAATCATCTGCATCGCCAGCCCCATCTTGCCGCCCGGCACCACCAGGGTATTCGGGCGGGTCAGCATGCTGCCGTGCAGGATGTTGAGGAGATACTGAAAATCGATGCCCTTGGGATTGGCGAAGCGGATCACCACCATGCTCTCGTCGGCGCTGGGAATGTCGCGGGCGATGAAGGGATTGGAGGTGTCGACGATGGGCACGCGCTGGAAATTGACGTGCGTGCGCGAAAACTGCGGACACAGGTGCTTCACGTAATCCGGCATGCGCCGCAGGATCACGTCGACCACCGCTTCCTGCGAATAGCCGCGCAGTTTCTGGTCGCGGTGCAGCTTCTGTATCCATTCGAGGTTGATGATCGGCACCACGCCGACGCACAGATCGACATGCGCGGCAATGTCGATGCCGTCGCCCGCCCAGGCACCGTGCAGCCCTTCGTAGAACATCAGGTCGGTGTCGCCGCCGATGTCCTGCCAGGGCGTGAAAGTGCCCGGCTCCTGCTGCCACGGCGCGGCCTCGCCGGCATCGTGCAGATATTTGCGCACCTGACCGCGCCCGCGCTGGCCGTAGTCGATGAACAACTGCTCCAGCTCGGCCAGCAGATTGGCCTGCGGGCCGAAGTGGCTGAAATTCGGATTGCCCGCCGCTTCCTGCGCCTGCATTTCGGCGCGCATGGCGGCGCGGTCGTAGCGGTGGAAGGAATCGCCTTCCACCACCTGCGCGTTGAGTTTTTCCCGGCGGAAAATATGCTGGAAACTCTGCATCACCGTGCTGGTGCCGGCACCGGACGAGCCGGTGATGGCGATGATCGGGTGTTTGATGGACATCTTGCGGCTCCCGGAAAAGAAAAATAAGCGCCCTGTTCGACTATTCGCAAAACAGCGAGCGTTCGGCAAACAGCGGCGAGGCAAAGGGGCGGTCGGTACCCGTATCGAATTCCCGGTGGTAACGCTCGATGCGCTCCACTTCGCTCATCGAGCCGAGAATCACCGGCACCCGCTGGTGCAGGGCTTCGGGCGCGACATCCAGGATGCGCTGGCGTCCGGTGGACGCCGCCCCGCCCGCCTGCTCGATCAGCATCGCCATCGGGTTGGCCTCGTAGAGCAGGCGCAGGCGGCCCGGCTTGGCCGGGTCTTTGTGATCTTTCGGATACATGAACACGCCGCCGCGCATCAGGATGCGGTGCACTTCCGCCACCATCGAAGCGATCCAGCGCATGTTGAAATCGATGCCGCGAATCCCGGTTTTCCCGGCCTTGCATTCGGCCACGTAACGCTGCACCGGCGCTTCCCAGAAACGCTCGTTAGAGGTGTTGATGGCGAATTCTCGGGTTTCGGCAGGCACGCGGATGTCGGGATGCGTCAGGATGAAATTGCCGCTTTCCCGATCCAGGGTGAAAGCGTGCGTGCCGTCGCCCACCGTCAGCACCAGCATGGTGGCCGGGCCGTAGATGGCGTAACCGGCGGCCACCTGTTCAGTGCCGGGCGTCAGGAAATCGTCCGCCTGCGCATCGCCCGCCTCGCCGCGTTGCAGGATGGAAAAGATGGTGCCCACCGAAACATTGACGTCGCTGTTGGAGGAGCCATCCAGCGGATCGAAAACGAGCAGGTAGCGCCCGCGCGGATATTCTTCAGGAATGCGATACGGTTCGGCGAGTTCCTCGGAAGCCATGCCGGCCAGTTGTCCGCTCCATTCGCAGTGGCGCAGCATGGCCTCGTTGGCGAGCACGTCGATCTTCTTCTGCGCCTCACCCTGCGCATTGGTGTCGCCGGCCAGGCCGGAAACGCCCGACAAAGCCCCCTTGCTCACCAGCGCCGCGATGCTTTTCACCGCTGCGGCCACGTCGATCAGCAACGCCCCCAGTTCGCTGCGCCCGTTGCGGGTGTGCTGGATGACGAATTTCGACAAGGTAGTGCGTCCGAACAACATGTGGCTCTCCAGTCATGGTTGGCTTACTGCGACGGAAAGCAAGATAAGTGAATGTTGATGCAACACCTAGTCAGTATTTTTTAAGCAGTTCATAAACCATTGCTGATTAAATAATCCTGAAGCCTGCTTCAGAAATCCTGACTGGCCGCGCCCGCCTTTCCTGCCTAGGCTTGCCAGCCTCGATTCCGGCAGGAGGAAGCACCCATGAAAACGCCACACCGTCCTTTGCGGGCGCTGATTTTCGATGTCGACGGCACCCTTGCCGAAACGGAACGGGACGGCCACCTCCCCGCCTTCAACGCCGCCTTTGCCGCGCACGGCCTGCCCTGGCGTTGGGACAGCGCGCTCTACGGCAAACTGTTGGCCGTCACTGGCGGCAAGGAACGCATCCGCCACTTTGCCGCCCAGGCCGACCCGGCGCGCGCGGCGGCGGGCAACTTCGAGCAGCTGGTACACAACCTGCACCGCAGCAAAACCGCCCACTACATCGTGCACGTCGCCAGCGGCGCTCTGCCGCTGCGGCCAGGCGTGTGCGACGTGCTGTGGGCGGCGCGCGCGCAGGGCGTCCGCCTGGCGATTGCCAGCACCGCGACGCCAGCCAGCGTCCATGCCCTGCTCGCGGCCAATCTGGGCGCAGCGGCCAGCGGCTGGTTTGAAGTCATTGGCGCAGGCGACGCGGTGGCGGCCAGGAAACCCGACCCGGCGATTTACCGCTGGGTGCTGGAGCGCCTGAAGCTGCCGGCGCACGCCTGCCTGGCCATCGAGGATTCAACCCCTGGCCTGCGCGCCGCGCAGGGCGCGGGCATTCCCTGCCTGGTCACGCCGAGCGCCTACAGCGCGGGGCAGGATTTTGCGGGAGCAGTGGCCGTCATCGACAGCCTGGGCGAAATCAGCAAAGCCTGGCTCGCTCAGAGAGATAAGCGATTCTTGAATCTCACAATAAAAATACATGACTTTTATTTACCAATCCCCCTGCCTAGGATGCCGCCATGCCGATGCAGATCGCAGACGCTCACCTGACGGAGACAACTCATGGATCAATCCAAACGCTACGCCGATTTAAGCCTCAAGGAAGCCGATCTCATTGCCGGCGGCCAGCACATCCTGTGCGCCTACCGCATGAAACCCAAGGCCGGGCACGGCTACCTCGCCGCTGCCGCGCACTTCGCCGCCGAATCCTCGACCGGCACCAACGTCGAAGTCAGCACCACCGATGATTTCACGCGCGGCGTCGACGCGCTGGTCTATCACATCGACGAGGCGAACGAGGACATGCGCATCGCCTACCCGCTCGATCTGTTCGACCGCAACCTGATCGATGGCCGCATGATGCTGGTTTCCTTCCTGACGCTGACCATCGGCAACAATCAGGGCATGGGCGACATCGAATACGCCAAGATGGTCGATTTCCATCTGCCGCGCCGCGCCATCGAACTCTTCGACGGCCCGAGCAAGGGCATCGCCGACCTGTGGCGCACGCTGGGCCGCCCGGTGGTGGATGGCGGCTACATCGCCGGCACCATCATCAAGCCCAAGCTCGGCCTGCGCCCCGAACCCTTTGCCCGCGCCGCCTACGAATTCTGGCTGGGCGGCGATTTCATCAAGAACGACGAGCCGCAGGGCAACCAGGTCTTCGCGCCGATGAAACAGACCATCCCGCTGGTGTACGACGCCATGAAGCGGGCGATGGACGAAACCGGCGAAGCCAAGCTGTTCTCGGCCAACATCACCGCCGACGACCACCATGAGATGATCGCCCGCGGCGAATACATCCTCGAAACCTTCGGCCCGGATGCCGACAAGGTCGCCTTTCTGGTCGATGGCTACGTCGGCGGGCCGGGCATGATCACCACCGCCCGCCGCCATTTCGCCAGCCAGTTCCTGCACTATCACCGCGCCGGCCACGGTGCCGTGACCAGCCCACAGAGCAGGCGCGGCTACACCGCCTACGTGCTCGCCAAGATGAGCCGCATCCAGGGCGCTTCCGGCATCCACGTCGGCACCATGGGCTACGGCAAGATGGAGGGCGACAAGGACGATCGCGCCTGTGCCTACATCATCGAGCGCGACAGCTACCAGGGGCCGGTCTATGCGCAGGAATGGCACGGCATGAAACCGACCGCGCCGATCATCTCCGGCGGCATGAACGCGCTGCGCCTGCCCGGCTTCTTCGCCAATCTCGGCCACGGCAACGTCATCAACACCGCCGGCGGCGGCGCTTACGGCCACCTCGACAGCCCCGCCGCCGGCGCCCGCTCGCTGCGCCAGGCTTACGCATGCTGGAAAGCCGGGGCCGACCCGCTGGACTGGGCCAGGGAACACCGCGAATTCGCCCGCGCCTTCGCCTCTTTCCCGGACGATGCCGACCAGCTCTACCCCGGCTGGCGCGATAAACTCGATCCGCGCTGATACGCCCCGCCCGCATTTTCGTTCTCACCCGACCCCGCCGCAGCGGGGTTTTTTCATCTTCGCCCCAGCCACCGGCAGCAGCGCCGGCAAAATCATTACAATGCCCCAGCCCCTTCCACCGGAATCCATTCATGTCCAGCACCAGGCCACAACTGCACAAAGACGATCCCCTGCACCGCGACATCCGCCACCTGGGCCGCATTCTGGGCGACACCCTGCGCGCCCAGGAGGGCGACGCGGTTTTCGACTGGGTCGAGAAAATCCGCCAGACCGCCGTCCACTTCGCTCGCGGCGGCAACCAGGACGAGCGCGCCGCGCTGGCGCAATTGCTCGATACCCTGCCGCCCGCCAACACCCAGCCCGTGGTACGCGCCTTCAGCTATTTCCTGCAACTGGCCAACATCGCCGAAGACGCCCACCACATCCGCCGCCGCCGGGCGCACGATCTGGCCGGTTCGCCGCCGCGCGAGGGCAGCTTGCTGCATGCCCTCGAACGGCTGGAAGAAACCGGTTGCGATCAGGCCGCCGTGGCCGATTTTTTCGCCCATGCCCTGGTCGCGCCGGTGCTCACGGCGCACCCGACCGAAGTGCAGCGGCAGAGCCTGTTGCGCAATCACCAGGCCATTGCCGCGCTGCTCGAAGCGCGCGAGCGCCTCACGCTGACGCCGGAAGAACAGGCCGACAACGAGGACGCCCTGGCCAACGCCATCCTCACCCTGTGGCAATCGCGCATGCTGCGTCCGGTGCGCCTGCAGGTGATCGACGAAGTGAAGAACGGCATCCGTTACTTCGAGGAAACCTTTTTCCAGGAACTGCCCCGGCTCTACATCGAAATCGCCCGTCATCTGGAAAAGCGCTACCCACAGCGCGACTGGGCCTTGCCGCCGTTTTTCCGCGTCGGCTCCTGGATCGGTGGCGACCGCGACGGCAATCCCTTCGTCACCGCCGGCATTCTGCGCGAGGCGCTGCGCCTGCAATCGGTGGCGGCACTGCGCCATTACCAGGAAGAAGTGCACGCCCTGGGCGCGGAACTGCCGCTGTCCGCGCTGCTCGTTCCGGTCAGCCCGGCGCTGGCGGCATTGGCGGCGGCGTCCCCCGACCGCTCGCCGCAGCGCAGCGACGAACCCTACCGCCGGGCGCTCTCCGGCATTTACGCCCGGCTGGCGGCGACCGCACGCACGCTCGACCAGAGCGAGCCTTTGCGCCCGGAAATCGCCCCTGCCGTCCCCTACGCATCGAGCCGCGAATTGCGCGAGGAACTGAAAATCCTCGCCCTGTCGCTCAAGGAAAACAACAGCGCGCGGCTGGCCGGCGGGCGTTTGCGCCGTTTGCTGCGCGCCGTGCAGGTGTTCGGTTTTCATCTGGCGCCCATCGACCTGCGCCAGAATTCGGATGTGCATGCGCGCAGCGTCGCGGCGCTCTTTGCCGCCGCAGGACGCTGCCCGGATTACGCCGCGCTCGATGAAAGCGGGCGTCTGGCCCTGCTCTCGGAAGAACTCGCCACGCCGCGTCCGCTCCACTCGCCCTGGCTCGCTTACGACGAAGAAACCGAGGGCGAACTGGCCATCTTCTTTGCCGCCCGCGAGCTGCGCGAGAAATACGGCGAAGCAGCGCTTCCCAATTGCATCATCTCGAAAACCGACAGCGCCTCCGATCTGCTCGAACTCGCCCTGCTGCTCAAGGAAGCCGGCTTGTTGCGCAGCGCCGGCCCGGAACAGAAGGCGCCGCAACTGGCCGTCAACATCATCCCGCTCTTTGAAACCATCGAGGATTTGCAGAAAAGCGCCGCCATCATGGAAACGCTGTTCCGGCACCCGATCTACCGCGCCCTGGTGCGCAGCCGAGGCGACGAGCAGGAAGTCATGCTCGGCTATTCGGACAGCAACAAGGACGGCGGCTTCCTCACTTCCGGCTGGGAACTGTACAAGGCGGAAATCGCGCTGGCCGAGGTCTTTCGCCGCCACGGCGTGCGCCTGCGCCTCTTTCACGGGCGCGGCGGCTCGGTCGGGCGCGGCGGCGGGCCGTCCTACCACGCCATCCTCGCCCAGCCCGCCGGCGCGGTGTCCGGGCAGATCCGCCTCACCGAACAGGGCGAAGTCATCGCCACTAAATACGGCAACCCCGACAATGGCCGGCGCAATCTGGAAGTGCTGCTCGCCGCCACGCTGGAAGCCAGCCTGAGCAATCCGGAAAACACCCTGGCCGAAACCGGCAGCTTCCATGCCGTGCTGGACGAACTCTCGACCCACGCCTTTCGCGCCTACCGCAGCCTGGTGTATGAAGAACCCGGCTTCACCACGTATTTCCGCCAATCGACGGTAGTATCGGAAATCGCCGCGCTGAACATCGGCAGCCGCCCAGCCTCGCGCAAACCGTCCGAGCGCATCGAAGACCTGCGCGCCATTCCCTGGGTGTTTTCCTGGGCGCAATGCCGCCTCATGCTGCCCGGCTGGTACGGCTTCGGCAGCGCCGTCGAAGCCTGGCTGGCCGCCCACCCGGACGGCCTCGCCACCTTGCGCCACATGCACCGGCACTGGCCCTTCTTCCGGAGCCTGCTCTCCAACATGGACATGGTGCTGGCCAAGACCGACCTCGGCATCGCCTCCCGCTACGCCGATCTGGTCAGCGACGCCGCCCTGCGCACCCATCTGTTTACACGCATCAGCGAGGAATGGCAGCGCACCCGCAAACACCTGCTCGCGATTCTCGAACAGGACGACTTCCTCGCCGACAACGCCGCCCTGAAACACTCCCTGCAACTGCGCGCGCCCTACATCGACCCGCTCAACCACCTGCAGGTCGAACTCCTCAAACGCCACCGCGCCGGCGACACCGACGAGCGCATCGCCCGCGGCATCCACATCACCATCAACGGCGTGGCGGCGGGTTTGCGCAACAGCGGGTAAGGAGGTTCTGAACAAAACCGTTCGCCCTGAGCGCTTGTCGAAGGACATCACCTGCAACATCAAGGGCTTCGACAGGCTCAGCCCGAACGGTTTCGATTGATTCAGAACGCGGCAAGCGGGGGGGGATGCAGAAACAAAAAAACGGGTTTTTTGCGCGCGATGGAGTCGCTGTGCAAAACCCGTTGATGTGAAATTTGGTCGGGGCGGTGGGATTCGAACTCACGACCCTCTGCTCCCAAAGCAGATGCGCTACCAGGCTGCGCTACGCCCCGACGAGGGGGCGGATTGTACCGGGAGTTGCCACGTAATGCCAGCCTGGATTGCAGTTTGTTCGTCATTCAGGCGTGGCAGTAATTTTTACATCGCAGTGCACCATCGATCTTGCTTGCCACCCCCCGATCTTTCTGATATTTATCGCTTTTTTTGGCAACTGGAAGCGCTCAGAATATGGCAGAAGAATTGGTCCACAAACAGTTCGTTCCCTACGAGCCCAAAGCGGGTGAGGCGTACATGAACAACAAGCAGCTCACCCACTTTCGGAAAATTCTGGAGTCGCTGAAAAAGGAGTTGAGCGAGGATATCGACCGCACGGTGCACACCATGCAGGACGAAGCCACCGTGTTTGCCGACCCGAACGATCGGGCCAGCCAGGAAACCGACATGGCGATCGAACTGCGCAACCGCGACCGCGAGCGCAAGCTGATCAAGAAAATCGAGGAAACCCTGGCACGCATCACCGACGACGATTACGGCTACTGCGACAAATGCGGCGTTGAAATCGGCATCAAGCGCCTGGAAGCCCGCCCCACGGCCACCCTGTGCATCGACTGCAAGACGCTCGATGAACTGAAGGAAAAGCAGATGGCAAAATAAGCCGCCTGCTCCGCAACGAAAAACCGCCAGTTTGCATGGCGGTTTTTCGTTTTTGCGGCACGCCTTTTACGGTGGCAATCCCAAGCTACCGCGCCAAAGTCACTGTGCAAACCGGTAATTCCCCTTGCCCGCCGCCTTCACCGCGTACATCGCCGCATCGGCGGCGCGCATCAGGGCATCCGCCGTTGCCACGTGGTCGGGATAGAAGGCAATGCCGATGGACGCGGAAACCTGCGCCTGTTTGCCGTTGAGGGAAAAAACCTGCGCCAGGGCGCGCAATACGTTTTCTGCCACGAGGCTAGCCCCGTCGCGCCCCGACACCTGCGGCAGGATGATGGCGAACTCGTCCCCGCCCAGGCGGGCCACGGTGTCGCTGTCGCGCACGCAGGCAAGCAGGCGCTGGCCGACTTCCTGCAGCAGCAGGTCGCCCGCTGCATGGCCCAGGGTGTCGTTCACCGCCTTGAAACCATCCAGATCGATGTAGAACAAGGCGCACACGGCATCGTTGCGCTCGGCTTGGCTGAGTCCCTGGTTCAGACGCTCGGCGAACAGGGTGCGGTTGGGCAAAGCCGTGAGGCCGTCGTAATGGGCCTGGTGCCAGATGGTTTCTTCCTGCGCCTTGTGGGCGCTGATGTCCTCCATCAATAAAACGAAGTGGGTGATCTCGCCGCTCTCGCTGCGGATCGGCGAAATGCGCGCCCGCGCCCAGAAAAGCGCGCCCTGGCGGGTCTTGTTCTGCCATTCGCCTTCCCACAATTCGCCCGCGCCTATCGTCGCCCACAGGCGTTCGTAGGTTTTCTGCGGCGTATTGCCGGATTGCCAGATGCGCGGGTTCTCTCCCAGCACCTCCTCCGCGGCATAGCCCGTCATTTCACTGAAGCGCGGATTGACGTACTCGATCGCGCCCTGGCGGTCGGTAATCACGGCCGCCGCCGGGCTGTGCTCGATCGCGCTGGAGAGCTTGCGCAAGCTCGCCTCCGCCGCGCGGCGCTGGCTGATGTCGCTGAAGGTGATGACCGCGCCGAGCAGATAACCGTCGGCGTAGAGCGGGTGCGAGCGGTATTCGACCGGAATGGCGACACCATCCGCGCGCCAGAACACGTCGCTGTCGTCGTGCACCGCCTGACCGCTTTGCAGCGTGCGATGCAGGGCGCAACTTGCCGGCGTATGCGGCGTGCCGTCGCTGTGACGGGGGTGAATCGTTGCCGGCAGTTCCTTGCCCAGCAGATGTTCCGCTTGCGAACGCAGCAGGCGCAGCGCTTCCGGATTGGCCAGCGTACAGCGTCCGCGCAGATCCATGCCGAGAATGCCCTCGCCGGAGGATTCGATGAACAAGCGCAATTGCGCTTCCGCCTGCTGGCGCTCCAGCATCTGTTCGCGCAATTCGGCGGTGCGTTCCACGATCAGCGATTCGGTCTGTTCCTTGGCCGTTTCCAACTCAAGGACATGCCGGCGAAAACGCACGAAGCCAAACAACATCAAGGCCGACACCAGGCACCAGGCGATCAGGTGCATTAACCCGATACGGCGCAATTGCACCGCTTCCTGCGCCCGCAGGGGCGACGCCGGAAAGGAAACACTCAGACCGCCACGGATTTCTCCCAAGCGATACCCCTGGTGGCGATGGCATTTCAGGCAAGGCTCTTCCACCTTGAGCGGCGCCATGAAACGAAAATGTTCGACCCCGCCGTCCCGCACCGTTTCGAGCACATCCCCCGAACCCTGCTCGAATTTCTTCAACTGCACCGTTTCCCAGGCATCGGCTCCATTCCTGGGGTTGAGCGGCTTGAGACTGGTCAGATGCAGGCGCAGATCCGTACGCTCGCTCACCACCTCGATCAACTGGTGGGTCATGTAGGCCGGATTCACCATCGTCAGTTCGACGCCGCCCGGCGTGGTGATTTCGCGGTCCGGCACCTCGAGGTACGGATTGGGCGGCGTATGTTCATCGATAGCCGCATACACCCCGCCGTGACGCGCATTCCACAGCCGCGCGGTTTCCACCATCTTGAACACGAACTCGGCGCGATCGCTCGCCAGATGTAAAAGCTTATGCTCGACCAGCGCCTGATTCCAGAACCAGGATGCCAGAACCACCGCTGTCCACACAGCAATCGGCAAGGGCCAGTAACGATATCGCAACAAGACTCTGCGCATTTTTCTCCCCCCCCGTGCCCCGCCCAACAACTGCGGAAAGCACCTCTGCCACACCGTTCCTGCATTGTAACAAAGGGCGCCCATCCCCCCCAAGGCATTCCCTGCACGGGCCGGTGCTGCTTTTGGGTGGCTTTTGGGTAGAATCCCGGCCATGCTCGACGAACGCTCCCGCTCCCTGCTCAAGACTTTGGTCGAACACTACATTGCCGACGGCCAGCCGGTGGGTTCGCGCGCCCTGTCGAAGTTTTCCCGGCTCGATCTGTCGCCGGCCACCATCCGCAACGTCATGGCCGATCTGGAAGAAGCCGGTTTCGTCGCCAGCCCGCACACTTCCGCCGGACGGGTGCCGACGGCGCGCGGCTACCGCCTGTTCGTCGACCGGCTGGTCCCCCGCGAGACCCTGTGCGGAGTTCGGCT
>URNG01000076.1 GCA_900549295.1 uncultured Rhodocyclaceae bacterium | reverse complement strand
TCGCACCGATCGCCATGGAAGAAGGCCTGCGCTTCGCCATCCGCGAAGGCGGCCGCACCGTCGGCGCCGGCGTCGTGGCTAAAATCATCGAATAAGCAGTAAATCGGTTGGAAAGGCGCTTCGCAAGTCGGAGCGCCTTGCTGTTTCTGTTGCAGGGGTGTAGCTCAATTGGTAGAGCAACGGTTTCCAAAACCGTAGGTCGGGGGTTCGATTCCCTCCGCCCCTGCCACTAAAAATCAAAGAAAACAATCCTTATGGCTGACAAGATCAAGTTTGTGCTGGCGCTGCTGGTATTGGTGGCTGGCATAGCTGGTTTTTATCTGCTCGCCAATCAGCCAATGATTGTTCGGGTTTTGCTGGTGCTTGGTGGTGTGGTGGTGGCTGCGGCTATTGCCTGGAAAACCGAGCCGGGCCAGCGCTTCTTCACTTTTGCCAATGAGGCAGTGATCGAGGCGCGTAAAGTTGTTTGGCCCTCGCGCAAGGAAACCGTGCAGACCACCTTGATGGTCTTCGCTTTTGCCGTCGTCATGGCGTTGTTTCTCTACATCACGGATAAGAGCCTGGAGTGGGTACTCTACGACCTGATTCTGGGCTGGAGAAAATCATGAGTAAACGCTGGTACGTCGTGCACGCCTACTCTGGTTTCGAGAAAAGCGTGATGCGCGCGATTCAGGAGCGCGTCAATCGTCTCGGGATGCAGGACAAGTTCGGTCAGATTCTGGTGCCGGTCGAGGAAGTCGTCGAGATGAAGGGCGGCCAGAAATCGATTACCGAGCGCAAATTTTTTCCGGGCTATGTGCTCGTGGAAATGGAGATGGACGACGACACCTGGCACTTGGTGAAAGATACGCCGAAGGTGACGGGTTTCGTCGGTGGCACGGGCAACCGTCCGACGCCGATTTCGCAGAAGGAAGTCGACAAGATCATGCAGCAGATGCAGGAAGGGGTGGAAAAACCCCGTCCCAAGACCTTGTTCGACGTGGGCGAAATGGTGCGCGTCAAGGAAGGCCCGTTTACCGACTTCAACGGTTCGGTCGAGGACGTCAATTACGAAAAGAGCCGTCTGCGCGTTTCGGTCACGATTTTTGGCCGTGCAACGCCAGTCGAACTGGAGTTCGCGCAAGTCGAAAAAGCCTGAGGCCCAGGCTTCAGCAAGTTTTTAGGGCGCAGCCGGAAGCCCCGATTCCGGCAAGAGGAGCATCGAGAGCACAGTTGGCTCGGAATGCGTTACCACTCATTTTTCAGGAGTCATCATGGCCAAGAAAATTATTGGCTACATCAAGCTGCAAGTTCCGGCCGGCAAGGCCAACCCCTCGCCCCCGATCGGCCCGGCTCTGGGTCAGCGCGGTCTGAACATCATGGAATTCTGCAAGGCGTTCAACGCCCAGACCCAGGGCATGGAACCCGGTCTGCCGATTCCGGTGGTCATTACCGCCTTCGCCGACAAGTCCTTCACCTTCATCATGAAGACGCCGCCGGCGACCATCCTGATCAAGAAGGCCGCAGGCATCAAATCGGGTTCGGCCAAGCCGCACACCGACAAGGTCGGCAAGATCACCCGCGCCCAGTGCGAGGAAATCGCCAAGACCAAATCGCCCGATCTGACCGCTGCCGACATGGAAGCAGCCATTCGCACCATCGCCGGCTCCGCCCGCTCGATGGGCATCACGGTGGAGGGTCTGTAATCATGGCCAAGCTCACGAAGAAACAAAAAGCCCTGCAAGCCAAGGTCGAGCCGCAGAAGCTCTACCCGCTGCAGGAAGCCCTGGCCCTGGCCAAGGAAACCGCAACCGCCAAGTTCGACGAGTCGATCGACATCGCCGTCAACCTCGGCGTCGATGCGCGCAAGTCCGATCAGGTGGTGCGCGGCTCCGTCGTCCTGCCGGCCGGTACCGGCAAGAGCGTGCGCGTTGCCGTGTTCGCCCAGGGCGACAAGGCCGAGGCTGCCAAGGCCGCCGGTGCCGACGTGGTCGGCTTCGACGATCTGGCTGCCGACGTCAAGGCCGGCAAGCTCGATTTCGATATCGTCATTGCCACGCCAGACGCCATGCGCATCGTCGGCCAGTTGGGCCAGATTCTCGGCCCGCGCGGCCTGATGCCGAACCCGAAGGTCGGCACTGTGACCATGGATGTCACCACTGCGGTGAACAACGCCAAGGCGGGTCAGGTGCAGTACCGCACCGATAAGGCCGGCATCGTGCATGCCACGCTGGGCCGCGCTTCCTTTACGGTCGAGCAACTGGAAACCAACTTCAAGGCACTGGTTGATGCCTTGAGCAAGGCCAAGCCGGCTTCGTCAAAGGGGCAATATCTCAAGAAGATCGCCGTCTCCGCCACCATGGGGCCGGGCGTTCGCGTCGACCAGGCAACTCTGGCCGGCTGACAGACTTTGGGGCGCCGGATGCGTTTTCGCGTGTCCGGCGCATCGTCAAAGACCGCAGGTGCCTGTTGTCCGGGCTTAATCGAGTAGCAACCTGCGCAGACGGTGTTCCCGAAACGGATTTTTGCCAAACGGTTCGTTTGGCAGGCTTCTGGATCAGGTCGCCGTATGGGGCGGCGGATTCTTCCGCCGTGTTATGACTTGAAAGGAGGATGGGCCTGTGGGTCTCAATCTGAATGACAAAAAAGCCGTCGTGGCTGAGGTGTCGGCACAAGTAGCCAATGCCCAGACGATCGCGATTGCCGAATACCGTGGCATCGAGGTGGGTGATCTCACCGTGCTGCGCAAGAAGGCGCGTGAGTCTGGCGTGTATCTGCGCGTGCTGAAAAACACCCTGGTGCGCCGCGCTGTGGAAGGAACCGAATTTGCCGGCTTGGCCGAGCATATGGTCGGTCCCCTGATCTACAGCGTGTCCGCCGACCCGGTGGCCGCTGCGAAAGTCTTGAACGACTTCGCAAAAACCAATGACAAGCTGGTGCTGAAAGCCGGTTCCTATGCCGGAAAAGTGCTCGACAAGGCAGGCGTGCAAGCGCTCGCTTCCGTCCCGAGCCGCGAAGAGTTGCTGTCCAAGCTGCTCTACGTCATGCAGGCTCCGGTCGCTGGCTTCGCCCGTGCGCTCGACGCCCTGGCCAAGCAGCGCGAAGGCGCCGCCGCTTGATCTTTACCGCATACGAACCGAAATTAGGAGTTTATTGAAATGGCAATTAGCAAAGAAGACATCCTGGAAGCCGTTGGCAGCCTGACCGTGATGGAACTGAACGACCTCGTCAAGGCGTTCGAAGAGAAGTTCGGCGTTTCCGCCGCTGCCGTCGCCGTTGCCGGCCCGGCTGGCGCGGGTGGCGCTGCCGCTGCCGAAGAGCAGACCGAATTCACCGTTGTCCTGGCTGCCGCCGGCGACAAGAAGGTCGAAGTCATCAAGGTCGTGCGCGCAGTGACCGGCCTGGGTCTGAAGGAAGCCAAGGACTTGGTCGACGGCGCACCGAAGCCCATCAAGGAAGGTGTTGCCAAGGCCGACGCCGAAGCGCTCAAGAAGCAACTGGAAGACGCTGGCGCCAAGGTCGAAATCAAGTAAGCCAAGGAAGTTGTGGGCTGGCGGCCTGGCTGCCAGCCCTTTTCTGTCTGTAGTCCCCGAACGGCAGCCCGATCATCACGCAAGAAAAAAGTCGCCATCCGGCAAACGCAAATCCTGGTTTTCTGTCCTACCGGACGGAAAGCCGTTTTGCGTTTGCCTGTTGTCATTTTCTGCACTGCGGCGACAGGCCCGCTCTCCCCACTGATTTCATCCTCACGGAGTTACCATGACCTACTCCTTCACCGAGAAGAAGCGCATCCGCAAGAGCTTCGCCAAGCGCGCCAGCGTTCTGGAGGTGCCTTACCTCCTGTCGACGCAGCTGCAATCCTTCAGCGAGTTCCTGCAGGAAAACACGGTCGTCGCCGACCGCAAGAACGAAGGCTTGCAAGCAGCGTTTACCTCGATTTTTCCGATCGTCTCGCATTCCGGCAATGCGCGCCTGGAATTCGTCAGCTACAACCTGGGCGAACCGGCGTTCGACGTGGTCGAGTGCCAGCAGCGCGGCCTGACCTTCGCCGCTTCGCTGCGCGCCCGCGTGCGTCTGGTCATCATGGACCGTGAAGCGCCGGATACGGTCAAGGAAGTGAAGGAGCAGGAAGTGTACATGGGGGAAATCCCCCTGATGACGACCAACGGCTCCTTCGTCATCAACGGTACCGAGCGCGTCATCGTTTCGCAGCTGCACCGCTCGCCCGGCGTGTTCTTCGAGCACGACCGCGGCAAGACGCACAGCTCGGGCAAGCTGCTGTTCTCGGCGCGCATCATTCCTTACCGCGGCTCCTGGCTGGATTTCGAATTCGATCCGAAGGACGCGCTCTTCTTCCGCGTCGACCGCCGCCGCAAGATGCCGGTGACGACGCTGCTCAAGGCGCTGGGGATGACGCCGGAAGAGATTCTGGCCGAGTTCTTCGAGTTCGACCTGTTCCATCTGGTCAAGGACCGCGTCGAATTCGCCCTGGTGCCGGAGCGCCTGCGCGGCGAAGTGGCGCGCTTCGATTTCGTCGATCCGAGCGGCAAGGTGATCGTCGCCAAGGACAAGCGCATCACCGCCAAGCATATCCGCGAGATTCAGGCGGCGAATCTGAAGCAGATCGCCGTGCCGGATGAGTTCATCCTCGGCCGCGTGCTGGCGCGCAACATCATCGACCAGGCCACCGGCGAAGTCGTCGCCAACGCCAACGACGAAATCACCGAAACCCTGCTCGCCAAGCTGCGTGAAGCCGGTATTCAGACGCTGGAAACCCTGTATACCAACGATCTGGATCGTGGTGCCTTCATTTCCAGCACCCTGCGCTCCGACGAAACGGCTTCGCGGCAGGCGGCGCGGGTGGCGATCTACCGCATGATGCGTCCGGGCGAACCGCCGACCGAAGAAGCGGTGGAAATCCTCTTCAACGGCCTGTTCTATTCCGACGACCGCTACGACATTTCCAACGTTGGCCGCATGAAGTTCAACCGCCGCCTGGGCCGCACGGCGGACGTCGAATACAAGGTGACGGTCAAGAGCCTCGCCTCGCGCGCCGAAGCCGCGCTGAAGAATCTGGCCGAAGTCTCCGGCTTCCCGCTGCCAGCCATTCAGGATCTGGTCGCCGGCCTGCCGTTCGGCCCGCGCGCGCTGAGCGAGAACCTCGATCCGGATAGCGCCAACGCGCTGGCCGCCAAGCTGAAGAGCGCCAACGCCAACGTCGAAGTGCGCGAACAGCTCACCCTGTCGCCGCGCGACATCGTCGAGGTCATCAAGATTCTGGTCGAACTGCGCAACGGCCGCGGCGACATCGACGACATCGACCACCTCGGCAACCGCCGCGTGCGCTCGGTCGGCGAGCTGGCCGAGAACCAGTTCCGCGCCGGTCTGGTGCGCGTCGAGCGCGCCGTCAAGGAGCGCCTCTCCCAGGCCGAATCCGACAACCTGATGCCGCACGACCTGATCAACGCCAAGCCGATCAGCGCCGCCATCAAGGAATTCTTCGGTTCCAGCCAGCTCTCGCAGTTCATGGACCAGACCAACCCGCTGTCGGAAATCACCCACAAGCGCCGCGTCTCGGCCCTTGGCCCGGGCGGTCTGACCCGCGAGCGCGCCGGTTTCGAGGTGCGCGACGTGCACCCGACCCATTATGGCCGCGTCTGCCCGATCGAAACGCCGGAAGGCCCGAACATCGGCCTCATCAACTCGCTGGCCCTGTTCGCCCGCGTCAATAGCTACGGTTTCATCGAAACCGCCTACCGCCGCGTCGTCGACGGCAAGGTCACCAACGACATCGAATACCTGTCGGCCATCGAGGAAGGCAACTACGTCGTCGCCCAGGCCAACGCCGCGCTGGACGCCAAGGGCTGTCTGGCCGACGACCTGGTGACCTGCCGCGAAAAAGGCGAAACCATCCTCGCCGAACCGTCGCGCGTGCAGTACATGGACGTCGCGCCGGGGCAGATCGTTTCCGTCGCCGCCTCGCTGATTCCCTTCCTGGAGCACGACGACGCCAACCGCGCCCTGATGGGGGCCAACATGCAGCGCCAGGCCGTGCCTTGCCTGCGTCCGGAAAAGCCGCTGGTCGGCACCGGCATCGAGCGCACCGTGGCGGTGGACTCGGGAACGGCCGTAGTCGCCCGGCGCGGCGGCGTGGTCGACTACGTCGATGCCAGCCGCGTCGTGGTGCGCGTGCATGACGCGGAAGCGGTGGCCGGCGAAGTCGGCGTGGACATCTACAACCTCGTCAAATACACCCGCTCCAACCAGAGCACCAACATCAACCAGCGGCCCATGGTCAAGATCGGTGACGTCATCGCCCGCGGCGACGTGGTGGCCGACGGCGCGTCCACCGACAAGGGCGAACTGGCGCTCGGCCAGAACATGCTGATCGCCTTCATGCCCTGGAACGGCTACAACTTCGAGGACTCCATCCTGATTTCCGAGCGGGTGGTGGCGGAGGATCGCTATACCTCCATCCACATCGAGGAACTGACCGTGGTGGCGCGCGACACCAAGCTCGGCGCGGAAGAAATCACCCGCGACATCGCCTCCCTCGGCGAAGTGCAACTGTCGCGCCTGGACGACGCCGGCATCGTGTATATCGGTGCCGAAGTCCATGCCGGCGACGTGCTGGTCGGCAAGGTGACGCCCAAGGGCGAAACCCAACTGACGCCGGAAGAAAAGCTGCTGCGCGCCATCTTCGGCGAGAAGGCGTCCGACGTGAAGGACACCTCGCTGCGCGTGCCGGCCGGGATCGCCGGCACCGTCATCGACGTGCAGGTGTTTACCCGCGAAGGCATCGAGCGCGACAAGCGCGCCCAGTCCATCATTGACGAGCACCTGCGCCAGTACAAGCTCGATCTCGCCGACCAGATGCGGATTTTCGAGCGCGACGCCTTCGCCCGCGTGGAACGCCTGATTCTCGGCAAGAAAGCCAACGGCGGGCCGAAGAAGCTGGCCAAGGGGGCCGCGATCGAACAAGGCTACCTCGACGGGATCGACCCGCATCACTGGTTCGACATCCGCATGGCCGACGACGAAATCGCGCAGCAACTGGAACAGATCAAGGACAGCCTGGAACAGGCGCGCAAGGATTTCGATCTGGCCTTCGAAGCCAAGCGCAAGAAACTGACGCAGGGCGACGAGCTGCCGCCGGGCGTGCAGAAGATGGTCAAGGTCTACGTCGCCGTCAAGCGCCGCCTGCAACCGGGCGACAAGATGGCCGGCCGCCACGGTAACAAGGGTGTCGTCTCGCGCATCCTGCCGGTCGAGGACATGCCCTACATGGCCGACGGCCGCCCGGTCGACATCGTGCTCAACCCGCTTGGCGTGCCGTCGCGGATGAACGTCGGGCAGATTCTGGAAGTGCACCTCGGCTTGGCGGCCAAGGGTTTGGGGCAGAAGATCGGCAACATGCTGCGCGCCCAGGCGGCCGCCAAGGAAGTGCGCGCCTTCCTCGACCAGATCTACAACAGCAGCGGTAAATCCGAGGATCTGGCGGCGCTGAACGACGCCGAGATCATGGAACTGGCCGGCAACCTGGAAGGTGGCGTGCCGTTCGCTACGCCGGTGTTCGACGGCGCCAAGGAAGAGGAAATCAAGGCCATGCTGGCGCTCGCCGGCATGCCGTCCTCCGGCCAGATGACGCTGTACGATGGCCGCACCGGCGACGCCTTCGAGCGTCAGGTGACGGTCGGCTACATGCACTATCTGAAGCTGCACCACTTGGTTGATGACAAGATGCACGCCCGTTCGACCGGCCCGTACAGCTTGGTCACGCAGCAGCCGCTCGGCGGCAAGGCGCAGTTCGGCGGCCAGCGCTTCGGCGAAATGGAAGTGTGGGCGCTGGAAGCCTACGGCGCGTCCTACGTGCTGCAGGAGATGCTGACCGTGAAGTCGGACGACGTGAACGGCCGGACGAAGGTTTACGAAAACATCGTCAAGGGCGAGCACAAGATCGACGCCGGCATGCCGGAATCCTTCAACGTGCTGGTCAAGGAAATCCGCTCCCTGGCCATCGACATCGACATGGAACGCAATTGATTCGGTGAAATGTGAAAAGTGAAAGGTGAAACGAACCCATCCCGCAAGGGGCCGCGTTTCACATTGCACGTTTGACGTTTCACTCAAAACCGGAGGTTTTGAAAAATGATAGCTTTGAAAGATCTGTTCAAGCAGGTGGCCGACGAAAAGGAAGAGTTCGATGCGATCACCATCGGCCTTGCTTCGCCGGACAAGATTCGTTCCTGGTCCTACGGTGAAGTCAAGAAGCCGGAAACCATCAACTACCGCACCTTCAAGCCGGAGCGCGACGGCCTGTTCTGCGCCAAGATCTTCGGCCCGGTCAAGGATTACGAGTGCCTGTGCGGCAAGTACAAGCGCCTCAAGCACCGCGGCGTGATCTGTGAAAAGTGCGGCGTCGAAGTGACGCTCGCCAAGGTGCGCCGCGATCGCATGGGCCACATCGAACTGGCTTCGCCGGTCGCCCACATCTGGTTCCTGAAGAGCCTGCCGAGCCGTCTCGGCATGGTGCTCGACATGACCCTGCGCGACATCGAGCGCGTGCTGTACTTCGAGGCCTTCGTCGTGACCGAGCCGGGCATGGTGTCCAACCTGCAACGCGGCCAACTGCTCACCGAAGATCAGTATCTGGAGATGATGGAAGAGCACGGCGACGAGTTCGAGGCGCTGATGGGTGCCGAGGGCATCCGCGCCATGTTGCGCAACCTCGATCTGGACAGCGAAGTCGAGCGCCTGCGCGGCGAGCTGGAAGTGACTGGCTCGGAAGCCAAGAACAAGAAGATCGCCAAGCGCCTGAAGATTCTCGAAGGTTTCCAGAAATCCGGCATCAAGCCGGACTGGATGATCCTCGAAGTGCTGCCGGTGCTGCCGCCCGACCTGCGCCCGCTGGTGCCGCTCGACGGTGGCCGTTTCGCCACCTCCGACCTGAACGACCTCTACCGCCGCGTCATCAACCGCAACAACCGCCTGAAGCGCCTGCTCGAACTGAAAGCGCCGGACATCATCGTGCGTAACGAAAAGCGCATGTTGCAGGAAGCCGTCGATTCGCTACTCGACAACGGTCGCCGCGGCAAGGCCATGACCGGCGCCAACAAGCGCCCGCTGAAATCGCTCGCCGACATGATCAAGGGCAAGGGCGGCCGCTTCCGCCAGAACCTGCTCGGTAAGCGCGTGGACTACTCCGGCCGTTCGGTGATCGTGGTCGGCCCGCAGCTCAAGCTGCACCAGTGCGGCCTGCCCAAGCTGATGGCGCTGGAACTGTTCAAGCCCTTCATCTTCAACAAGCTCGAACTGGGCGGCTACGCCACCACCATCAAGCAGGCGAAGAAGATGGTCGAAGGCCAGGAGCCGATCGTCTGGGACATGCTGGAAGAAGTGATCCGCGAACACCCGGTCATGCTCAACCGCGCCCCGACGCTGCACCGCCTCGGCATCCAGGCATTCGAGCCGACCCTGATCGAAGGCAAGGCCATTCAACTGCATCCTCTCGTCTGCGCGGCCTTCAACGCCGACTTCGACGGCGACCAGATGGCCGTGCACGTCCCGCTGTCGCTGGAAGCGCAGATGGAAGCCCGCACCCTGATGCTGGCCTCGAACAACGTTCTGTCGCCCGCCAACGGCCAGCCGATCATCGTGCCGTCGCAGGACATCGTGCTCGGTCTGTACTACGCCACCCGCGAGCGCATCAACGCCAAGGGCGAGGGCATGTATTTCGCCGACGTGGCCGAAATCGACCGCGCCATGGCCGCCGGCCAGCTCGACCTGCACGCCCGCATTTCGGTGCGCCTGAAGGCCTACAAACCCGGCCTGGCCGAGGATGAATGGGAAGAAAGCCTGGTGCGCGTCGAAACGACCGCCGGCCGCGCCCTGCTGTCGCGCATCCTGCCCAAGGGCCTGCCCTTCAAGCTGATCGACAAGGCTTTGAAGAAGAAGGAAATTTCCAAGCTGATCGACGAATCCTTCCGCCGCTGCGGCCTGAAGGAAACTGTGGTTTTCGCCGACCGCCTGATGCAGAACGGCTACACCCTGGCGACCCGCGGCGGCATCTCCTTCTGTTCGGACGACATGCGCGTGCCGGCCAAGAAATACGAGATCATCGCCGCCTCGGAAGCCGAGGTGAAGGAAATCGAAACCCAGTACACCAACGGTCTGGTGACCGATGGCGAACGCTACAACAAGGTGGTCGACATCTGGGGCCGCACTGGCGATCAGGTCGCCAAGGTGATGATGGACGAACTCGGCCACGAGGAAGTCATCGACCGCCACGGCAAGAAGGTCAAGCAGGATTCCTTCAACTCGATCTACATGATGGCCGATTCCGGCGCGCGCGGCTCCGCCGCCCAGATCCGCCAGCTGGCCGGCATGCGCGGCCTGATGGCGAAGCCGGACGGCTCGATCATCGAAACGCCGATCACCACCAACTTCCGCGAAGGCCTGAACGTTCTCCAGTACTTCATCTCGACCCACGGCGCGCGTAAAGGTCTGGCCGATACCGCGCTGAAAACCGCCAACTCCGGCTACCTTACCCGCCGTCTGGTGGACGTGACGCAGGATCTGGTGATTACCGAGGACGACTGCGGCACCAGAAACGGCTTTGCCGTCAAGGCGCTGGTCGAAGGCGGCGAAGTGATCGAGCCGCTGCGCGAGCGCGTGCTGGGCCGGGTCACGGTCGATGATCTGATCGACCCGGAAACCCAGGAAACGGTGATTTTTGCCGGCACCCTGCTGGAAGAAGATCAGGTCGACCTGATCGACAAGCTCGGCATCGACGAAGTCAAGGTCCGCACGCCGCTCACCTGCGACACCCGCTACGGCCTGTGCGCCAAGTGCTATGGCCGCGATCTGGGCCGTGGCACGATGGTCAATGCCGGTGAATCGGTCGGCGTCATCGCCGCCCAGTCGATCGGCGAACCGGGTACGCAGCTCACCATGCGGACTTTCCACGTCGGCGGCGCGGCGTCGCGTGCTGCCGTGGCCTCGCAACTGGAAGCCAAGTCGGCTGGCACCATCCGCTTCACCGCCACCATGCGCTACGTCACCTCGGCCAAGGGCGACAAGGTGGTGATCTCCCGCTCCGGCGAAATTCTCGTCACCGACGATCACGGCCGCGAGCGCGAGCGCCACAAGGTGCCGTATGGCGCGCTGCTGGCCGTGGATGAAGGCAAGGTCATCAAGGCCGGCGTCAAGCTCGCTTCGTGGGATCCGCACACCCGCCCGATCATTACCGAATACGCCGGCACGGTGAAATTCGAGAACGTCGAGGAAGGCGTCACCGTCGCCAAGCAGATCGACGACGTGACCGGCCTGTCCACCCTGGTGGTGATCGACAACAAGCGCGCCGGCAAGACGACCGCCAAGGGCGCGCGTCCGGTGGTCAAGCTGTTCGACGAAAACGGCCAGGAAGTGAAGATCCGCGGCTCGGAGCAGAGCGTTTCGATCGCCTTCCAGGTCGGTTCCATCATCTCGGTGGCCGACGGTCAGCAGGTCGGCGTCGGCGACGTGCTCGCCCGCATGCCGCAGGAAACGGCCAAGACCCGCGACATTACCGGCGGTCTGCCGCGCGTCGCGGAGCTTTTCGAAGCCCGCACGCCGAAGGACGCCTCGGTGCTGGCCGAAGTCACCGGCACCATCAGCTTCGGCAAGGACACCAAGGGCAAGCAGCGTCTGGTCATCACCGACCTCGAAAACGTGGCGCACGAGTTCCTGATTTCCAAGGACAAGCACGTGCTGGTGCACGACGGCCAGGTGGTGAACAAGGGCGAAAAGATCGTCGAAGGCGCGCCCGATCCGCACGACATCCTGCGCCTGCAGGGCATCGAGGCGCTGGCCCGCTACATCACGGACGAAGTGCAGGATGTGTATCGCTTGCAGGGCGTGAAAATCAACGACAAGCACATCGAAGTGATCGTGCGCCAGATGCTGCGCCGCGTCACCATCGTCGAGCCGGGCGACACCCGCTTCATCAAGATGGAACAGGTGGAGCGCGCCGAACTGCTCGCCGAGAACGACCGCGTGCTGGCCGAAGGCCAACTGCCGGCGATGTTCGAGAACATGCTGCTCGGTATTACCAAGGCTTCGCTGTCGACCGATTCCTTCATCTCCGCGGCGTCCTTCCAGGAAACCACGCGCGTCCTCACCGAGGCGGCCATCATGGGCAAACGCGATGAGTTGCGCGGCCTGAAGGAGAACGTCATCGTCGGCCGGCTCATCCCGGCGGGTACGGGTCTGGCCTACCACCGCAGCCGCAAGCTGCGCGCGGCGGGCGAGGACATCGCCAGCGATCGTCCGTTCGAGGAACCGGCGGAAGAGGGCGTCGAAGCCGCCGGCGATCTCGCCTGATCGCCTTTTGCAGCAAAATCTTCCCCTGTGTCGCGTTGACACGGGGGGTTGATTAACCATAGAATCTATGGTCTTTGTCGGCGGAAGCTAATCATTGTTTCCGCTTTGGATAACAAAATTGCCGTCGAGCCTCGTCCGAGGCCCGGCTGTTGAAGGAAGTTTGATATGCCGACCATTAACCAGCTCGTGCGCAAGCCGCGCGTCGCCGAAAAGGCCAAGAGCAAGGTTCCTGCACTGGAAAAATGCCCGCAGAAGCGCGGCGTGTGCACCCGCGTTTACACCACGACTCCGAAGAAGCCGAACTCCGCGCTGCGTAAAGTATGCAAGGTTCGCCTGACCAATGGCTTCGAAGTCATCTCCTACATCGGCGGCGAAGGCCACAACCTGCAGGAACACTCCGTGATCCTGATCCGTGGCGGCCGGGTGAAGGATTTGCCGGGTGTGCGTTACCACACCGTGCGCGGCTCCCTGGATACGCAGGGTGTCAAGGATCGTAAGCAGGCCCGTTCCAAATACGGTGCCAAGCGACCGAAGGCTGCCTGATTATCCGGGTGGCTTGAGTAAGTGGCCACTCTTATGGGTGGCCGAGAGGGCCGGGGAAGCGTTTGCTTCGTCCCGGCTTTTCAACTGAATGTGTTCATAAAGAGGTAAGTCTATGCCGCGTCGTCGCGAAGTCCCCAAACGGGATATTCTGCCGGATCCGAAGTTCGGTAGTGTCGAAGTTTCCAAGTTCATCAACGCCGTCATGCAGAGTGGCAAGAAGTCGGTTGCCGAGCGCATCGTTTACGGCGCTTTCGGCATCATCAACCAGAAGTCCGGCAAGGACCCGCTGGAAGTCTTCGCTGCCGCCATGGGTAACGTCAAGCCGATGGTCGAAGTGAAGTCGCGCCGCGTCGGCGGTGCCAACTATCAGGTGCCGGTGGAAGTGCGTCCGGCCCGCCGCGCCGCGCTGGCCATGCGCTGGCTGCGCGAGTTCGCCCGCAAGCGTTCGGAAAAGTCGATGGATCAGCGCTTGGCCGCCGAAATGCTGGAAGCTGCGGAAAACCGCGGCGGCGCCGTCAAGAAGCGCGACGAAGTGCATCGCATGGCCGAAGCCAACAAGGCTTTCGCGCATTTCCGCTTCTAATCGGGGGTATATAACGTGGCACGTAAAACTCCCATCGAGCGTTATCGCAATTTCGGCATCTCGGCGCACATCGACGCCGGCAAGACCACCACCAGCGAACGTATCCTGTTCTACACCGGCATGAGCCACAAGTTGGGCGAAGTGCACGACGGTGCGGCAACCACCGACTGGATGGAGCAGGAACAGGAGCGCGGCATCACCATCACCTCGGCTGCCGTGACCTGTTTCTGGAAGGGCATGGACGGCGGTTATCAGGAACACCGCCTGAACGTCATCGACACCCCGGGGCACGTCGACTTCACGGTCGAAGTGGAGCGCTCCATGCGCGTCCTCGACGGCGCCTGCATGGTCTACTGCGCGGTGGGCGGCGTTCAGCCGCAGTCGGAAACCGTGTGGCGTCAGGCCACCAAGTACAAGGTGCCGCGTCTGGCCTTCGTGAACAAGATGGACCGCTCCGGCGCCAACTTCTTCAAGGTGGTCGACCAGATGCGCAGCCGCCTCAAGGCCAACCCGGTGCCCATCGTGGTGCCGATCGGCGCCGAGGACGGTTTCAAAGGCGTGGTCGACCTGCTCAAGATGAAAGCGATCATCTGGGACGAGGCTTCGCAAGGCATGAAGTTCGACTACGGCGACATCCCGTCCGACGTGCAGGCAACTGCCGAAGAATGGCGCAACAACATGGTCGAGGCCGCTGCCGAAGCGAACGAAGACCTGATGAACAAGTACCTCGAAGAAGGCGATCTGTCGGAAGAGGACGTCATCGCCGGTCTGCGCGCCCGCACCCTGGCTTGCGAAATCCAACCCATGCTGTGCGGCTCGGCCTTCAAGAACAAGGGCGTGCAGCGCATGCTCGACGCCGTCGTGCAATACCTGCCGTCGCCGGTCGACATCCCGCCGGTGGCCGGTGTCGATGACAACGAAAAGGAAGTGGTGCGTCACGCCAGCGACGAAGAAAAATTCTCCGCCCTGGCCTTCAAGCTGATGACCGACCCCTTCGTCGGCCAGCTCACCTTCATCCGCGTCTATTCGGGCGTGCTGGAGTCAGGTACCACCGTCCTGAACGCCGTCAAGGGCAAGAAGGAACGCATCGGCCGCCTGCTGCAGATGCACGCCAACGACCGTCATGAAATCAAGGAAGTGCGCGCCGGCGACATCGCCGCCGTGGTCGGCCTGAAGGACGTCACCACGGGCGAAACCCTGTGCGACGTTTCCGCTCCGGTCATCCTCGAGCGCATGGTTTTCCCGGAGCCGGTGATTCACGTCGCCGTCGAGCCGAAGACCAAGGGCGACCAGGAAAAGATGGGTCTGGCGCTGGGCCGTTTGGCTGCGGAAGATCCGTCCTTCCGCGTGCGTACCGACGAGGAATCCGGCGAAACCGTCATCTCCGGCATGGGCGAACTGCACCTGGAAATCATCGTCGACCGCATGAAGCGCGAGTTCAACGTCGAAGCCAACGTCGGCGCGCCGCAGGTGGCTTACCGCGAATGCATCAAGAAAGCGGTCGAGCAGGAAGGCAAGTTCGTCAAGCAGTCCGGCGGTCGCGGCCAGTTCGGCCATGTCTGGCTCAAGATCGAGCCGAACGAAGCCGGCAAGGGCTACGAGTTCATCGACGCCATCAAGGGCGGCGTCGTGCCGCGCGAGTACATCCCGGCGGTGGACAAGGGTTTGCAGGACGCCATCAACAGCGGCGTGCTGGCGGGCTTCCCGGTGGTCGACATCAAGTTCACCCTGTTCGACGGTTCCTACCACGACGTGGACTCGAACGAAAACGCCTTCCGCATGGCGGCTTCCATGGCCTTCAAGGAAGGCATGAAGAAGGCCAGCCCGACGCTGCTCGAGCCGATGATGGCCGTCGTCGTCGAAACCCCGGAAGACTACATGGGTAACGTCATGGGCGACCTCTCCTCGCGTCGCGGCATCGTTCAGGGCATGGACGACCTGCCGGACGGCACCAAGGAAGTGCGCGCCGAAGTGCCGCTGTCCGAAATGTTCGGCTACGCCACCTCGCTGCGTTCGCTCACCCAGGGTCGCGCCACCTACACGATGGAATTCAAACACTACTCCGAAGCGCCGAAGAACGTCGCCGAGGCTGTCATCAACAAGAAGTAAGCACCGTTTATTGGAGGGCCGATAATGGCTAAGGAAAAATTCGAGCGTACGAAACCGCACGTGAATGTAGGGACGATT
>URNG01000075.1 GCA_900549295.1 uncultured Rhodocyclaceae bacterium | reverse complement strand
GATGGCCGGGGCCCTGCTCGCGGGCCGGCGCCGCTTCGATAGCGGCGTTCAGCGCCAGCAGATTGGTCTGGTTGGCGATGTCGGTAATCACGCCGGTGATGTCGCCGATCTTGGCGATGGCATCCTTGAGCTGGTCGATGGTCTGGCTGGACGACTGCACGGCTTCCACCACGCGGGTGGTGGCGGCCATGCTCTGACTGATGTGGTGATTGCTCGCCACCACCTGTTCCTGTGCGGCCTGCGCGGCCTGCGCGGTGTCCTGCGCGTTGGCCGCCACTTCCTGCACCGACTGGCTGAATTCCTCGGTCGCCGCCGCCACGCCCTCGACGCTGGCCTGCTGCTGCTCCGACTGCTGGCTGACCTGCTGCATCTGGTTTTCCAGTTCGTGGCTGCGCCCGTTGATGGCGCGCGACGCCGCGTTGATTTCGTCGAGCACGACCTTCAGGTTGTTCTGCATGATCGCCAGATTGCACAGCAACTGCCCGGTTTCATTGCAATTGCCGATTTCGATTTCATCGGTCAACTGCCCTTCGGCAATGCGCTCGAACAGTTCGACCGCTTTACGGATCGGCGTCGCAATGCTGGTCAGCAGGAAAACGCCCGCGCCCACCGCCAGCAGGACAGCCAGCACCAAGAGGCCGATGCTCAGGTTGCGGATCGAGGCGTAACGCGCCTCCGCTTCCTGGTAACGCGCATTGGCCCCGGCGGCGAGATCGTCGTTGAGCGCATTCGCAGCTTTCTGCAATTCGGCGTAGAGCGGGTTGATCTGGGTGAGCAAGGCGGCGTTGGCAGCGTAATACTTGCCGGCGCGCAGGGTCTCCATGACCGGATCGAGGCCTTCCGAGGCATAGCGCTTGCGGGCGGCGAACAGCGCCTCGAGCAGGGTCTTTTCGCTGTCGCGCAGGCTGACGGCGCGCAATTGTTCCAGCAATGCTTCGATTTCCTGGCGATTTTTCTGGAAAACCTCGACATGCCGATCCAGGGGATGGTCATGCAGCTCGGCGGCAGGATTGGCCGGATCGTGCTGCAAGGCGAGCATGATCTGCGTGCGGTTGTCGGCCAGCAGGAAAATGGCGCGATTGACCAGACTGGTGGGCTGCATGCTCTCCGTGTACATGCTTTCCAGTTGCGTATTGGTGGCCTGCAGGCCGGACAGGCCGGTAAAACCGAGCACCGCCATCATCGCCAGGAGCAGCAGCATGGTGCCGCCGATGAGCACGCGCAGGGAAACGCTGCGCTGGCGCGTGCGGGGCAGCGCCCCTTTTTGCCCGGCAGCGGCGTACAGCCTTTCCGCTGCGGCTCGCTTGCTGGCGGAGAGCGGCGTGCGCACCGACTGGTAGCCGACGATCCGTCCGTCGCGCTTCAGGGGCATGACGAAAGCCTCGACCCAGTAGAAATCGCCGTTCTTGCAGCGGTTCTTGACCGCGCCGCGCCACGGATTACCGGCCTGGATGGTATCCCACATGTCGCGGAAAGCCGTCTCCGGCATGTCCGGGTGGCGGATGATGTTCTGGTCCTTGCCAATCAATTCGTCACGGGTAAAACCGCTGATCTCGACGAAGGTATCGTTGATATAGGTAATGACGCCCTTGAGGTCGGTACGGGAAACGACATAAGTATTCTTGGGGAAGGGGATTTCATTTCTGGTGACGGGTTGGTTATTTCTCATTATTCATCCGCTGCTTTAACATTGTTAAAAAAATTAAACGGCGTCAAATTTGCCAAACCACCAAATTACCACCACTTACACAAACCCGGCATGGCTTTCCCCTGATTTACAAAACAACAGCATGCCCATTGTTGCTTTTTCATTAAATACGGCGCACAGCCAGATGATTTGCATCAAGAAAAGCACAAACCAGCAGCCGCCGGAAATAAAAAACCGGGGAGATTCCGCTCCCCGGCCCGGCACTGCGCCATCGGCGGCGCAACAGTTTGACGCGCTTTATCGCACGGTCTGATCCAGCGCGCCGCTGGCATAACGCTCCGCCATCCTGTCCAGCGCCAGCGGCTTAATCTTGCTCGCCTGCCCGGCGCAGCCGAAGGCTTCGTAGCGGGCGACGCAGATTTTCTTCGCCGCTTCGCGCGCCGGCTTGAGGTAATCGCGCGGATCGAACTTGCCGGGGTTTTCCGCCAGATAACGGCGGATCGCGCCGGTCATGGCCAGCCGAATGTCGGTGTCGATATTGACCTTGCGCACGCCGTGCTTGATGCCCTTGACGATTTCTTCCACCGGCACGCCGTAGGTTTCCTTCATGTCGCCGCCGAACTGGCGGATTTCCTCGAGCAGTTCCTGCGGCACGCTGCTCGATCCGTGCATCACCAGATGGGTATTGGGAATGCGGGCGTGGATTTCAGCGATGCGGTCGATGGCGAGAATGTCGCCGGTCGGCTTCTTGGTGAATTTGTAGGCGCCGTGGCTGGTGCCGATGGCGATCGCCAGCGCGTCGCAGTTGGTCTGGCGCACGAAGTCGGCGGCCTGTTCGACGTCGGTCAAGAGTTGCTCGCGCGTCATCTGGCCTTCCGCGCCGTGGCCGTCCTCCTTGTCGCCCTGCATGGTTTCGAGCGAGCCGAGCACGCCCAGTTCGCCTTCGACGGAAACGCCGATGCTGTGCGCGAGTTCAGTCACCTTGCGCGTCACCCCGACGTTGTATTCGTAGCTCGCCACCGTCTTGCCGTCGGCTTCCAGCGAACCGTCCATCATCACCGAGGAAAACCCGGAGCGGATCGCCGCCATGCATACCGCCGGGCTTTGCCCGTGATCCTGGTGCATCACCACCGGAATGTGCGGATAGGCTTCCAGCGCGGCCAGAATCTGATGGCGCAGGAAAGGCTCGCCCGCGTATTTGCGCGCCCCGGCGGAGGCCTGCATGACGACCGGCGCATCGAGCTGGCTGGCTGCTTCCATGATGGCCCATACCTGTTCCATGTTGTTGACGTTGAAAGCAGGCAGACCGTAATCGTGTTCGGCGGCATGATCGAGCAGTTGGCGCAGGGAAACGAGGGGCATGGGGAATATCCGTAGTATTGAAAAGAGTGAAGGGGGAAGGGAGAAGGGGAAACCCGGCTCCCTCGATTAGCAGTGCTCTCCGACACGCACGATCTTCAGCGTGTTGGTGCCGCCGATGCTGCCGATGGGTTCGCCGATGGTGAGCACGATGAGGTCGCCGCGCTCGACGATGCCGCGCTCGATGAGGAGCGTCTCGGCTTCGGCCAGTAACTGATCGCGGTCGGTGTGGTGCTGCGCCATGAGGAGCGGGCGCACTTCGCGGTAGAGGGCGATGCGCGACAGGGCTTCGGCGTCCGGCGTCAGCGCGTAGATGGGCAGGCCGCAGTTGAGGCGGCTCATCCACAGCGCCGTGGAGCCGGATTGCGTCAGCGCGGCGATGGCTTTCACCTTGAGATGGTGCGCCGTCCAGATGGCGGCCATGGCGATCGACTGGTCGATGCGGCTGAACACGCGGTCGAGAAATTCGCGCTCCAGGGTGATGTCGGCCGAACGCTCGGCCTCGACGCAGATGCGCGCCATGGACTCGACGGTTTCCACCGGATAGCTGCCGGCGGCGGTTTCGGCGGAAAGCATCACCGCGTCGGTGCCGTCGAGCACGGCGTTGGCGACGTCGGAGACTTCGGCGCGGGTCGGCACCGGCGAATTGATCATCGACTCCATCATCTGCGTGGCGGTGATGGTCAGCTTGTTGTGGTCGCGCGCCAGACGGATCATCTTCTTTTGCAGCGCCGGCACGGCGGCGTCGCCGACTTCCACCGCCAGATCGCCGCGCGCCACCATGATGCCGTCGGAGGCTTCGAGGATTTCCAGCAGGTTGTCGACCGCCTCCACCCGCTCGATCTTGGCGATCAGCGCCGCCTTGCTCCCCGCCGCCCGCAGCAACTGGCGCGCCATGTACATGTCGGCGGCGTTCTTGGGGAAGGACACCGCGACGTAATCGACGCCCAGGGCGGCGGCGGTCTTGATGTCGTCCATGTCCTTGGCGGTCAGCGCCGGGGCGCTCAGGCCGCCGCCCTGGCGGTTGATGCCCTTGTTGTTGGAGAGCTTGCCGCCGACCTGCACGCGGGTGTGGATCTCGCTGCCGCGTACCGCCTCCACCACCACTTTCAGCCGCCCGTCGTCGAGCAGCAGGGTGTCGCCGGGGCGCACGTCGCGCGTCAGTTCCTTGTAGTCCAGTCCGACGCGCTCAGCGCTGCCTTCCTTGCACTGCGCATCGAGCACGAAGGCGGCATTTTCGGTCAGCATCACCGGGCCGTCGGCAAACTTGCCGATGCGGATCTTCGGCCCTTGCAGGTCGGCCAGCAGGCCAATGACCTGCCGCTGCCGGGCGGCGGCTTCGCGGATGATGCGCGCCCGCTCCTGATGGTCTTCGGCGCTGCCGTGCGAAAAATTCATGCGCACGACGTTGACCCCGGCAGCGACCATGCGCTCCAGCACTTCCGGCGACGAGGAGGCCGGCCCGAGGGTGGCGACGATCTTGGTATGACGACTCATGCTGCTCCGTTCAGTTGTTGGTTGTGGCGTCCGCAAGCGCGATATGCTCCCGGAACTGGTTTTCCATTTGCTCCAGCGGCAGCCCCAGGTTGAATTCAACCTCCAGGAGCCGCATCAAGGGCAGCATATCCAGCCCCGCCTGCGCCAGACGCTGGTTGGCTGCTTCCGCACCCAGCACGCCGTTCAGTTTCGCGAACGGGTCGTCCTTCGGCGGATCGGCGCTGACGACGAGATTGCCGGGCGTCTTGCGCGCGTACTCCAGGCGCGCCAGGGCCAGGTCGATCAACTGCGACGCCGTGCGCCCACCATCCGCCGGCAGGCTGGCCAGACCTGCGCTGACACTGATCTGCAGGCGTTCCCTGCCGATCCGCACCGGTTGCTCGCCCAGCGCGCGGCAGACCCGCTGGGCAAATGCCAGCCCCGTCGCCAGGCTGGTGCCGGGAGAAGTAATCAGGTAATTCGAGCCGTCGGCGTGGGCCATGGCGTCGCGCCCGTTGATCTTGCTGTGAATGAGGTTGGCGACGCGTTTACCCAGATCGTCCACCGCCGCTTCGCCAAAGCGCTGGATCAGCATTTTCTCCTGCGTCAGCCCAAAAGCCAGAGTCACCGCGCTGTATTCCGCGCTATTGCCGTGCCGGCCCATTTCATCGCACAGTCTGCGGCACATGGCCCGACGTTCGAAAAAATGATTGCGGACCGGCTCGCTGGTCACGGGCATGACGGACGAAGCCACATCCCAATTGACCAGCCGCCCGATGCGCTGGCTGATTTCCTCGCCGCTCATGCCGCGCACGATGAAATCGCTGACGCCGCGTTCCTTGGCGGCGATCCGGTTGGCCTGCGGCTCGTTCTCCGAAATCAGGAGGAAGAAAGGCAGGTCGGACAAGCGATGCAGGCGGTTGCTGCGCAGACGCTGCAACAGGGTGTGCCCATCGCACTTGCCCAGATTGAGCGCCGCCACCACGGCGGCGATGGAGGGGTCGAGCACCAGCGTCTGCCAAGCGGATTCGCCATCGCCTTCCTCGCGCAGTTCGTATTCCGCGCTCAGATGCTTGGCCAACGCCGCCCGTGCCACCCGCGACGAGTCGACGATCAGCAAACGGCGTTTTTCATCCATGGTCTTTCCTCTCAGTTGGCGGCGCGTTCTTCCAGAACGGCGATGGCCGGCAGAGTCTTGCCTTCGAGGAACTCCAGGAAGGCGCCGCCGCCGGTCGAGATGTAGCCGACATCTGCCGCAATGTTGAACTTGGCGATCGCTGCCAGCGTATCGCCGCCACCGGCAATGGAGAAGGCTTCCGAATGCGCGATGGCGGAAGCGAGCATCTTGGTGCCACCGGCAAACTGCGGCAACTCGAACACGCCGACCGGCCCGTTCCACACCACGGTACCGGCATTGGCGATGATTTCGGCGAGCTTGGCCGCCGATTTGGGGCCGATGTCCAGAATGCGGTCGTGCGCGCTGACGTCGTCGATGCCGATCTTGTTGGCGCGGGCCAGCGCCGAAACTTCATCGGCGACCACCACGTCGGTCGGCAGCGGCACCTCGGCACCGCGCTCCTTCATCATGTCCATGATGCCGTGCGCTTCCTTGACCAGATCGGCTTCCGCCAGCGATTCGCCGATGCGTTTGCCAGAAGCGAGCAGGAAGGTGTTGGCGATGCCACCGCCGACGATCAGTTGGTCCACCTTGTCGGCCAGGGATTTGAGGATGGTCAGTTTGGACGACACCTTGGAGCCGCCGACGATCGCCACCAGCGGGCGCTTCGGGTTGTGCAGCGCCTTCGTGAGCGCATCGATCTCGCCCCCCATCAGCACACCGGCGCACGCTACCGGCGCGTATTTCGCCATGCCGTGCGTGGTGGCCTCGGCGCGGTGGGCGGTGCCAAAAGCGTCGTTGACGTAGACGTCGCAAAGTTTGGCCATTTTCTGCGCCAGTTCGTCGTTGTTCTTCTTTTCGCCTTTATTGACGCGGCAGTTTTCCAGCAGCACCACTTCGCCGGGCTTCACTTCGACGCCGTCCACCCAGTCATTCACCAGACGCACCGGCGCGTGCAGAAGCTGCCCCAGGCGCACGGCGACCGGCATCAGGCTGTCCTCCGGGTTCAACTCGCCTTCGGTGGGGCGCCCCAGGTGGGACGTGACCATCACCGCCGCGCCTTTTTCCAGACAGTAGCGGATCGACGGCAGGGAAGCGCGAATCCGCGTGTCCTCGGTGATGTTGCCGGCCTCGTCCTGCGGCACGTTCAGGTCGGCGCGGATGAATACGCGCTTGCCGCTGACATCGAGATCAGTGAGTTTGATGACGTTCATGGTGTCTCCGTTTTTTAATATGATAAAAGGCGAAAAGCGAAAGGTGGCCGCCCCTTCGCTTTTTACCCTTCCCTTCGCCCCTCCCGCTGCAGCCAGTGCGCCGCCACATCCAGCAGACGATTGGCAAAGCCCCATTCGTTGTCGAACCAGATGAAAAGATTGAGCAGATGCCCGCCGCTGACCCGGGTCTGGCTGGCGTCGATGATAGCCGAGTGCGGGTCGTGATTGAAGTCGATCGAGGCATGCGCCGCTTCCGAATAGGCGAGCAGGCCGCGCAAATCCCCTTGGGCAGAAGCTTGCAGCACCTGATTCACCACCGGCACGCTGACGGGCTCGCGGGTGATGAGATTGAGGTCGATCGCCGACACGTTCAAGGTCGGCACACGGATCGCCTTGGCGTGCACGCGCCCGGCCAGCTCCGGCAGCAGGCGCTCCACGCCGCGGCTCAGGCCGGTGGATACCGGAATGATGGATTGCATGGCGGAACGGGTGCGGCGCAGGTCCGGATGGTGATAGCCGTCGATCAGCGGCTGGTCGTTCATCACCGAGTGCAGGGTGGTGAGTTGCGCCTGCTCGACACCGAAATGCTGCGCGATCAGGGATAGCACCGGCACCACGGCATTGGTCGTGCATGAACCCACCGACAGGAGACGCTCATTGCCGCTCAGCGCGCCGGGATTGACGCCGCAGATCAGGGTGGCATCCACATCTTCGGCCGAAAACCCGGGGTGCGACAGCAAAAGACGCGGACAGCCCGCCTCCAAGAAGCGCTCCAATTCATTGCGATGACCGTAGACGCCGGAACATTCGATCAACAGATCGATGTCTCGCCAATCGACTTCCTCCGGCGTGCGCGCGTGGCTGACCCGGATGGCCTGCTCATCGATCAACAGCCGGTTTTTGCCCACCGCCACACGCCCGGGAAAGCGGCCGTGCGTGGAGTCGTACTCGGTCAGATAGGCCATGCTGGCCAGATCGGCTGGCTCGTTGATCGCCATTACGGCAAGCCGCACATGCTCCGGTGCCGTGTGCAATGCGCGCAACACGCAACGCCCGATCCGGCCATAGCCGTTGATGGCAAGACGAAAAGGAGCGGGCGCAGGAATCACGATGGAGGGCGTATGACGGAATCTCGGAATTCTACCGTTTTACGCGGGGAAAATCAGGGGCACATCGGTGTTTGGACCGGTGCTTTTCCAGCGCTCAGGACAGCAAGCCGAGATAGGTTTGCGTCAATTCCTGGCCGTAGAACAGCACCAGCAGGCCCGCAGCAGCCAGATAAGGGCCGAAGGGAATCGGCACATTGCGCCCGTGCCGCGCCAGCACGATCAGGGCGATGCCGACCAGCGCGCCGACCACGGAAGAAAGCAGGATGATGGCCGGCAGCATCTGCCAGCCCAGCCAGGCCCCGAGCGCCGCGAGCAGCTTGAAATCGCCATAACCCATGCCTTCCTTGCCGGTAGCGAGCTTGAACAGCCAGAACACGCTCCACAGCGCGAGATAGCCCACCATGGCGCCGATCACCGCCGACCCCAGGTCGGTAAAATGGCCGTCGAGGTTGAACGCCAGACCCAGCCACAGCAAGGGCAATGTGATGCTGTCCGGCAGAAGCTGCGTATCGAGGTCGATCAGGGCCAGCGTAATCAGCGCCCAGGTGAGGCCGAGCGCCCCCAACGCCAGCCAGCCGGCACCGAAGTGCCAGACCACGGCTGCCGACAGCAGGCCCGTCAGCGCTTCCACCAGGGGATAGCGCAGGGAAATCCTCGCTTGGCAGTGCTTGCACTTGCCGCGCAGCAGCACGAAATAGCTGAAGAGCGGAATGTTGTCCAGCGCTCCGATTTCCTGCCCGCAGCGCGGGCAGCGCGAGCGCGGCACGATGAGGTTGAAGGGCGTGGTTTCAGCCAGCGCTTCGCCGCGCAGATCCGCGCACTGCGCCTGCCACTCGCGCTCCATCATCAGCGGCAGCCGGTGGATCACGACATTCAGGAAGCTGCCGACGCACAGGCCCAAAATACCCGCAGCCAGTGCCAGAACGAACGGGGGCAGATCCAGCAGCATCAGCCGACCACAGCGCCTATTTTGAAGATCGGCAGGTACATCGCCACCACCATACCGCCGATCAGCGTGCCCAACACCACCATGATCAAGGGTTCCATCAGACTGGACATGGCATCGACCGAATCATCAACTTCCTGCTCGAAGAAATCCGCCACCTTGGCCAGCATGCCGTCGAGCGAGCCCGATTCTTCACCGATGGCGGCCATCTGCGTCACCATGTTCGGGAAAACTTCGGCATTCTGCATGGCGATGGTCAGGCTGGTCCCGGTCGACACTTCGCTCTGGATTTTCTGGGTCGCCACCTTGTACACGTGGTTGCCGGAAGCGCCGCCCACGGAATCGAGCGATTCCACCAGCGGCACGCCGGCAGCGAACATGGTGGACAGGGTGCGGGTCCAGCGGGCAATCACCGATTTGCGCACGATGTCGCCGAAAATCGGCGCGCGCAGCAAGGCGCGGTCCATCACCATCTGGATTTTTTCCGAACGCTTCCAGGCTTCGAGGAAAGCATAAATACCGCCGCCGATGATGCCGAAGATCGCCCACCACCATTCGACGAAAAAGTCCGATATGGAGATCACGATCTGCGTGGGCAGCGGCAATTCCGCGCCGAAGCTGGTGAACACTTCCTTGAAGGCTGGAATCACGAAAATCATGATCACCGCAGTAATCACGAAAGCCACCACCAGCACGGCGATGGGATAGAACAAGGCTTTCTTGATCTTGCTCTTGATGGCGAGAATCTTCTCCTTGTAGGTCGCCAGACGGTCGAGCAGGGTTTCCAGAATACCGGCCTGCTCGCCGGCGCCCACCAGATTGCAGAATAGGGCATCGAAATACAGCGGATATTTGCGGAAAGCCTGCGACAGGGAACTGCCGGTTTCCACTTCTGACTTGATGTCGAGCAGCAGACGCCCCACCGCCGGATTGGCGTGACCGCGCCCGACGATGTCGAAAGATTGCAGCAACGGCACGCCGGATTTCATCATGGTCGCCAGTTGGCGTGTGAACAAGGTGATGTCCTTGTCGGTGACCTTGCCGCCCGATTTGAAGCGCAGCTTCTTGATCTTGCTGACGGTAATGCCCTGACGGCGCAAGAGGTTCTGCACCACGGTTTCGGTTGCCGCGCGCATTTCGCCGCGCGCCGGTTTGCCGTCCCGGGTCTTGCCTTCCCACTGGTAGGTGTTTTCCTTGACGGCCACGGACCTGTTTTTTGGATTAGCCATGTCTTTCCCTTGCGCACTCAGGCATTGGTCGTATTCAACACTTCATCGAGCGAGGTCAGGCCCTGCTTGACCTTGAGCAGGCCCGACTCGCGCAGATCGCGCACGCCTTCGGCCTTGGCCTGCTTTTCCAGATCGAGTGAGGTCGCCCCGGCAAGAATGAGGCGCTGCATCTCCTCGCTGATCGGCATGACCTGATAGATACCCACCCGCCCCTTGTAGCCGCTGCCTTTGCAACGCTCGCAGCTACCGGGGCCATAGAGCGTCCAACCGCCATCGAGATCTTCTTCCTTGAAGCCGGCCTCGAGCAAGGCCTGACGCGGCACTTCCAGCGGTTGCTTGCAGGTACACAGACGACGCGCCAGACGCTGGGCGGTAATCAGCAGAATACTGGAAGCGATGTTGAACACCGGCACGCCCATGTTCATCAGACGGGTCAGGGTCTGCGGCGCATCGTTGGTGTGCAGAGTGGAGAGCACCATATGGCCGGTTTGCGCGGCCTTGATGGCAATTTCGGCGGTTTCCAGGTCACGGATCTCACCCACCATGATGATGTCCGGGTCCTGACGCAGGAAGGCTTTGAGCGCCACGGGAAAAGTCAGGCCGGCGCGATCGTCGACGTTGACCTGATTGATGCCGGGCAGGTTGATTTCGGCCGGGTCTTCGGCAGTGGCGATGTTGACGCCGTCTTTGTTGAGGATGTTGAGGCAGGTGTACAGCGACACCGTTTTCCCGGAGCCAGTCGGGCCGGTGACGAGCACCATGCCGTAGGGGCGATTGACCGCATCGAGCAGATGCGCCTTCTGATCCGGCTCGTAACCCAGCGCCTCGATCCCCAGGGTAGCCGAACTCGGATCGAGAATACGCAATACGATCTTTTCGCCCTGCAGGGTGGGCAGAGTGCTGACCCGGAAGTCGATGGCGCGCGTCTTGGACAGCACCAGCTTCATCCGCCCGTCCTGCGGCACGCGTTTTTCGGCGATGTTCAGGCGGGAAATGACCTTGATGCGCGAGGCGATCTTTTCCTTGATCGCCAGGGGCGGCTTGGACACTTCGCGCAGGATGCCGTCCACCCGGAAACGGATGCGGTAGAACTTTTCGTAGGGCTCGAAGTGGATGTCGGATGCGCCGTCGTTGATCGCATCGAGCAGCATTTTCTGAATGAACTTGACGACGGGGGCGTCATCGATCTCCTGCGCCCCCATTTCTTCCGCCGCCGACCCACTACTGCCTTCCTCGGCAAAATCGAGGTTGATGTCGTCGTCGGAAATGGCTTTCAGCGCATCTTCTGCCGACTCGGAAACCTTGGCCACCAGCGGCATGAGCTTGCCGTGGTCGACCACGATGGGGTCGACCGCCAGCCCGGTCTGGAAGCGAATCTCATCGAGCGCGCGCAGATTGGTGGGGTCGGCGATGGCAATGGACAGCCGGTTGCCGCGCTTGTTGAGCGGCACCACGCGGTGCGTGGCCATCAATTTGCGGTCGATTGCATCCTTGGGGATCAAGTCCGGATTGAAGGCGTCCAGATCGAGCAGCGGATAACCGAAGGTTTCCGATGAAAAAATGGCAATCTCGCTGGCGCTTGCCTTATGCGCCGCAATAATCTGGTCGATCAGGGGAAGTTTCGCCGCCAGCGCCTGCTGCATCAGCTCTTCCGCTTCGGTCTCCTTGAGTCGCCCGGCCTGGACCAGGGCGCGGGCCAGACCGCTGATTGGTGTGTTCTGTGGGGATGCCGCCATCGAAATTACACATTAGATGCCGTTTGAATCGGGCGATGATGCTACGCCAGCGCGGCTTTGTAAAGGAGAAGCGGCAATAGCTGCACAATAAAACAGCAAAAACCCCGGAGGCCGCGACAAAACGGCGGCGAAGCGACGGCAAAATCAGCCCCGCCCGCCCCCCAGGCTGGCGTGCAGGCTGGCCGTGTCCGGCACGATGATGCGCCGCCCATCGACCGCAATCAGGCCGTCATCCGCCAGTTCATGCAGCACGCGGGAAAAATGCTCCTGCGTCAGATTGAGGCGGGAGGCGATGGTGCCTTTGTGCGTCGGCAGGCAGATTTCGACGCGCCCCTCCGGTGTATTGCCTTCTTCGTCGCTCATTTCACCGAGCAGGTAGCAGACGATGCGTTCGCGCCCCGAACACAGGGAATAGATTTCCAGGTCCTTGATCAAACCGTGCAAACGCAGGGCCAGCCCGGCAATCAGGCGCTGGCAGAAATCGGGCGCGTCGTGCATTTCCTGGAAGATCGCGTCCTTGGCGATGAACAGCAGGCGGCATTCGGTCAGGGCCTGCGCCATCAGCACATAGGGTTTTTGCATGAACATCACGGCTTCGCCGAAAGTCTGGCCCGGACGGATGATTTCCACGACTTTCTGATTACCCGCCGCCGACACGAAAGCGAGCTTAACTTGCCCGCTTAGCACCAGATGAAAGCCGTGGCAAGCGTCCCCCTTGTGAAATAGGATGTTGCCGCGATCGTAGTGTTCGATGCGGCAGCCCTGCGCCAGACGGCGCAGATCCACATCGGGCAGGTCGGCAAAGAGCGCCGTCTGGCGCAGACTGGCGACGACATCGAGCTCCCCATGCGCGCTGTGGCCGTTATGTGCTGACATTCCCCCTCCTTCAGCGTCCGAACGTGGCGTTGATCACTTCCTGCAAGGCTTCCGCCACTTCCGGATCGTCGGTCAGACTCTCGACGATGGCGGCGCGGCAGGCGACGACCGGGTCCATGCCGTCGCACACCAGAGCGGCGGCGTAGATCAAAAGACGCGTGCTGACCGCCTCTTCCAGATCCTGATCCTTCAACTGGCGCAGATTCTGCGCGATGCCGACCAGCCGCCGCGCCAGATCCTCGGCGCAGCCGGTTTCCCGCTGCACGATCGCTACTTCGCGCACGCTGTCGGGAAAATCGAAGCGCAGGCTGACGAAACGCTGCCGGGTCGACGGTTTCATGCCTTTCAGCAGATTCTGATAGCCAGGGTTGTAGGAAACCACCAGCATGAAATTAGGCGGCGCGGCGAGCAACTCGCCGGTGCGGTCGATGGGCAGGATTCGCCGGTCGTCCGCCAGCGGGTGCAGCACCACCGTCGTGTCCTTGCGCGCTTCCACCACCTCGTCGAGATAGCAGATGCCGCCTTCGCGCACGGCGCGGGTGAGCGGGCCGTCGGCCCAGCGGGTGTCGCCATCGACGATCAGATGCCGACCGACCAGATCGGCCGCCGTCAGATCGTCGTGACACGCCACCGTATACAGCGGCAAACCCAGCCGCGCCGCCATGTGCGCGACGAAGCGCGTCTTGCCGCAGCCGGTCGGCCCCTTGATGAGCAGCGGCAGGCGGTTGCGCCAGGCCGATTCGAAAATAGCTTCTTCCTGCCCGAAGGGCGAGTAATACGGTGCATCCACCACGGAATCCGCCGTCGGAGCGCGTGCATTCATCAGGCCAGACCTTTCCAGTAAGCGATGCCGATGACGGTACAAACGAGTACCAGCCAGCCCACCGCGAGATTGCGCCAGAGCGCCGGAGCATGGCGCAGGGCCATGAATTCGAGCGCGATGACCGCGCCCTTGACGAAAGCAATGCCCAGCACGATGGCCGCCAGCAACGGCCCGCCGCTGGTTTCGCCCAGCCGCCAGGTGAGGATCGTGGCCGCCATCAGCACGCCCCACAACAGGTAGACGCCCTTGGCGGAGCCGTGCGCATCGACCGCAACCGGCGGCAGATCGGGATATTCAGTGGATGACATAAACGAGCGGAAAAAGAATGAGCCAGACGAGATCGACCATGTGCCAGTACGCCGCGCCGCTTTCCAGGCCGTTCATGTTGCGCGGCCCGTAGCGGTCGGCGCGCATCCCGAACCACAGGGCGGTAAGAATCACCAGCCCGAGGATGACGTGCATGAAATGGAAGAAGGTCAGCGACAGGTAGAACATGTGAAAGGTGCTGCTGGAAAGACGCATCCCCTGCGCGAAACCCGCCGCGTATTCCACGCCCTTCACGCCAAGGAAAGCCAGCCCGCAGAGAATCGCCGCCAGCATCCACGGCGCCGTCGCCCGCGCCTTGCCCGCCAGCGCCCCCTGCACCGCGCGCACCACGAAGGCGCTGGCCGACAGCAGCAGCAAGGTATTGAACGCCCCGGCATCCCGATTCAGCGCGCGCTGCGCGAGATTGAACTCCTCGACGTGATTGGCGCGGGTGAAGGCATAGGCCGAAAAGAAGGCGGCAAAAGCCGCCAGTTCCGCCATGATGAAAATCCAGATCGCCAGATCGCCGGCCAGGCGTTTGCCCGCTGCGGCCGGTAGCGGCATGGATAGTGCGTCGGCTTGAGGTTCCATGGGGGGAGTCTAGAAAGAGCGCCCTGCCCTCACTTTGATACGCCTTAAGTTTCTGAGGTATTGGCTATTTCCATTGCAATGAATATTCCATGCAATAATCCTGCCCTCATGACAAGCCTCTACGAACTCAAGCCCCGTTTCCAGGCGCTCCTGCGCCCGCTGGTCAGCTTTCTGGCAAGGCACGGCATTACCGCCAATGCCGTCACCCTGCTCGCCATGGGCATTTCCCTGGCCATCGGCGGCTGGCTTTTTCTGGCAGGCGTCCGTCATCCCGCCCTGTTTCTGCTGCTGCCGCCCTGGATGTTCCTGCGCATGGCGCTCAATGCCATCGACGGCATGCTGGCCCGCGAATTCGGGCAGCAAAGCCCGCTCGGGGCCTACCTCAACGAACTGACCGACGTGCTTGCCGATGCCGCCCTCTACCTGCCGTTCGTCCTCATCGCGCCGCTCGGCTGGGGCAGCGTCGGCAGCCTGATTTTTCTCGCCGCCGTTTCGGAAATGGCCGGCGCGCTCGGCCCGATGGTCGGCGCACCGCGCCAGTACGCCGGCCCGATGGGCAAGAGCGACCGCGCGCTCCTGTTCGGCTGCCTCGCCCTCTGGCTGGGCCTGACCGGCAGCCTGCCCGAGTGGACGTTCTGGCTGCTGCCGGTCGCCAGTCTGGCCATCCTGCTCAACATCATCAACCGCATCCGCGGCGGCCTCGCCGCCATTCAGACGCCATGAACAGAACCGCTACCGAGCATTATTTTTCAACGCACGACGGGGAAACGCTGTTTTATCGCCGCTGGCCTGCTACTTCCGCAACGCGGCGCGGCGCCGTCGTCATGTTCCATCGCGGCCATGAACATGGCGGACGCATGGCGCATCTGGTCGATGAATTCGATCTCGCCGATTTCGATTTCTACGCCTGGGATGCGCGCGGCCACGGCCGGTCGCCGGGCGCGCGCGGCTATTCGCCCGGTTTTGCCGATTCGGTGCGCGACGTGCAGACTTTCATCGGCCACCTGCGCGATACCTGGGGCATCGCCGAAGAGGACATGGCCGTACTGGCGCAAAGCGTCGGCGCCGTGCTGATTTCCACCTGGGCGCACGACTATGCGCCGCGCGTGCGCTGTCTGGTGCTGGCTTCGCCGGCCTTCAAGGTCAAGCTCTACGTTCCCCTGGCCCGCCCCGGTCTGGCCCTGCAGCAGAAATTGCGCGGCAATTTTTTCGTCAACAGCTACGTCAAGGCCAGATTCCTGACGCACGATCCGGAGCGGCAGCGTTCCTACGAAAACGACCCGCTGATCAGCCGGCCGATCTCCGTCAACATCCTGCTTGCCCTCTACGAAGCCGCCGAGCGCATCGTGGCCGACGCCCAGGCCATCACCATCCCGACCCAGCTTCTGATCTCCGGCGCGGATTGGGTCGTCCACCACCAGCCGCAGCACGATTTTTTCGCCCGCCTGGGTTCCGCCGTCAAGGAAAAGCACGTTCTGGAAGGTTTCTATCACGACACCTTCGGCGAACTGGAGCGCCAGCGCGCCATCCGGCCGGCGCGCGATTTCATCCTGCGCCAGTTCGCCACGCCCTGGTCACGCCCCGATCTGCGGCAGGCGCATCGCCGGGGGCCGACCCATGACGAAGCCCAGGCACTCGCCGCGCCGCTGCCCGCCCTGAGTCCCAAAGGGCTGTACTGGGCGGCTTACCGCGCCAACATGAAACTGGGCGGCCTTCTCTCCTCGGGCGTCGCCCTGGGCCATGAAACCGGCTTCGATTCGGGCAGCACTCTCGATTACGTCTATCGCAACACGCCGACCGGGCGGGGGCCGCTGGGCCGCGCCATCGACCG